>JAFAAP010000107.1 GCA_023426505.1 Pseudomonadota bacterium | reverse complement strand
CAGCAGCCCGGACTCCAGTTCTTCTCCAACCCGCAGGCCTTCAACGTCTTCGTGACCGGCCACGGCCTCATCATGGTGTTCTTCATGGTGATGCCCACGCTGATCGGCGGCTTCGGCAACTGGTTCGTGCCGCTGATGATCGGCGCGCCCGACATGGCCTTCCCGCGGATGAACAACATCTCGTACTGGCTCACCGTCGCGGCCTTCTGCCTGATGCTCTGCTCGCTCTTCGTCGAAGGCGCTCCGGGCTCGCTCGGCTTCGGCGGCGGCTGGACCGTCTATCCGCCGCTCTCGACCGCCGGCCACCCCGGCCCGGCGCTCGACTTCGGCATCCTGGCCCTCCACCTCGCCGGTGCGGCCTCGATCCTCGGCGCGATCAACTTCATCACCACGATCCTGAACATGCGCGCGCCGGGCATGACGCTGCACAAGATGCCGCTCTTCGCCTGGGCGATGCTCGTCACCGCGTTCCTGCTGCTCCTCTCGCTGCCGGTGCTCGCGGGCGCGATCACGATGCTGCTGACGGACCGTAACTTCGGCACCACCTTCTTCGACCCGTCGGGCGGTGGCGACCCGGTGCTCTACCAGCACCTGTTCTGGTTCTTCGGCCACCCCGAAGTGTACATCATGATCCTGCCGGCCTTCGGCATCGTGTCCCACATCATCTCGACGTTCTCCAAGAAGCCCATCTTCGGCTATCTCGGCATGGCCTACGCCATGGTGGCGATCGGCGTCGTCGGCTTCGTCGTGTGGGCGCACCACATGTACACGGTCGGCCTCTCGCTCCAGACCCAGGCCTACTTCGTGTTCGCCACGATGGTGATCGCGGTTCCGACCGGCGTGAAGATCTTCTCGTGGATCGCCACCATGTGGGGCGGCTCGATCAAGTTCAACGCGGCCATGCAGTGGGCCGTCGGCTTCGTGTTCCTGTTCACGGTCGGCGGCGTCACCGGCGTGGTGCTGGCGAACGCTCCGGTCGACCGCTACATGCACGACACCTACTACGTGGTCGCCCACTTCCACTACGTGCTGTCGCTCGGCGCCGTGTTCGTGATCTTCGCGGGCATCTACTACTGGTTCCCGAAGATCACCGGCTACGTCTATCCGGACTGGATCGGCCGCCTGCACTTCTGGATCTCCTTCATCGGAGCCAACGTGCTGTTCTTCCCGATGCACTTCCTGGGCCTCTCGGGCATGCCGCGCCGCTACGCCGACTACCCGGACGCGTTCGCCGGCTGGAACCTGGTCTCCTCGATCGGCTCCTACATCTTCTTCGCCGGTCTGTTCGTCTTCATCTTCGGTGTGGTCCTTGCCTTCAGCCGCAAGGAGAAGGCCGCCGGCAACCCGTGGGGCGAAGGCGCCACGACCCTGGAATGGACGCTGTCCTCGCCGCCTCCGTACCACCAGTTCGAGACCCTGCCCCGCATCGTCGACA
Organism: Pseudomonadota bacterium; assembly: GCA_023426505.1. GTDB lineage: Bacteria > Pseudomonadota > Alphaproteobacteria > Rhizobiales > Beijerinckiaceae > Microvirga. The sequence continues at coordinate 15,956 of JAFAAP010000107.1, read as the reverse complement.
CGCACCACTAGGCGCCGGCCCCTCACGTCGGGCCGCCACCGGATCAGCCATGCGTCAGTCGGACTTCTTCTTCGGGTCCGTGACCGTTCCCGTTGACGTGGGCTGCCCGCTCGGAGCGTTGCTCGCGCTCTGGAGGATCCTTTGGGCCTCCGAGAGCTGGGACTTCATCTCCGGCACGGCCGCGCTGGCCAGCTCGCCGAGCGGACCTTGTTGGCCCAGCTTCTCTAGGTCACTGATCGCCTGCGGGTAGGACTGCACGACCCACTGCGCGACATTGGCGCCGAACTGCGTTGCGTCGGCGTCCCGCGCCAGGCTGTCGAACGTGCCGCGCTCCTTCTCCGGGATCTGCACGTCCCTGAGATCGGGGGCCGCGGCGGTCAGGGCCCGATTGATGCGGCTGTTCGTGAGCACCATCTGGTCGCCGAGATCGTGCACGGCGCCGCTGGTATGACGCTTTGAGGCCAGGTTGCCGTACTGCTGGGCCGTGAGTGCGTTGCGGGCGAGGCTCTCGGCAACCGGCTTCATGTCGGCCGGCAGGGGCGCGGCCGCGTTGACCTGGGGGGTGTGCACGGTGCCGCCGTGGCTCTCAGGACGTCCGCCGTCCTTGTGCGGGTCCGCCATCGGGTTGCTGGTCGGATTGGTTTCCGCCCGCGAGGGGGTGGTGGAGCGGGACGGCTCCTGCTGGGCTGCCGCGGGAAGGGCCATGAGCAGGGCACAGAGGGCGGTGGCTGTGAGGTGTGCCTTCATCGTCAGATCTCCTGCCGTTTGAATGGAGGGTCAATGATCCATGGCAGGTGCTGTTCCTGGCGCATTCGCCCTGGACGGGTTACGCGTGAAGAAACACCCTCTCTCCCGATGCTGTAAGCAGGCGCGCTTTGCCTGTTCCCAGACGGGTCAGGACGTGCGCGATTCCGTCAGGCAGCATGAGGCTGAACGCGGTCGACAGGGCGTCGGCGGCGGTCGCGGTCGGCATCACGACGGTCACGCTGCGGTACAGGTGGCCCGAGCCGCCGGAGCGCGGGTCGAAGAGGTGGTTGAAATGGCCTGTGGGATCAAAGCGGAAGCCATAGCCTCCGGAGGTGGCGACCGCCTGATCGACCGCGTCGAGCGTTTCGACGAGCGTCGCGGGCTGGTCCGGATCGGCGACGCCGACGCGCCAGGGATCGCCCGAGGGACGGGATCCCACCGCCCGCGGCTCGCCCATATCGACCAGGGTGTGTTCGATGCCGCCCGCCCGCAGGAGGTCCACCACCCGGTCTGTGGCGTAGCCCTGGACAATGCCGTTGAGGGTCAGGCCCATCCCGCGCCGGGGGAGCGCGATCCGGTCCGCATCGAAGACGACCTGCGCGAACCCCACCTTGGCGAGGGCTGCCCTTACTTCGGCCTCGGGCGGGCCCTGCGGGTCGGCGTCCGCCTGAGAGAAATGGTTCCAGTACAGCGTCCACAGGGCCTGCACGGTCGGATCGAAAGCCCCGTCTGTCAGGTCGGCATGGCGGCGGCATTCCGTCAGGACTCGGACGAGCTCCGCAGGAGGCGCCACGAGAATTCCCTGTCGATTAAGGACGGAGAGCGCCGAATCCTCGCGGTAGAGGCTGAACACCTCTTCGAGCCGGCGCACCTCAGCCAGCGCGCGCTCAATCAGGCGCTCGGCGGCGGCACGGTCATGGTGATGGATCTGCATCGTCGCCGCAGCGCCCATGGCTTGACCTTGCCAGGTCACGAGCGAGGCTTCCGCCCGGGCGGCACGGCCGGGCGGGAGAAGGCTCAGGCCTGCCGCCGCAGCGGTGATGCCGACAAAGCGCCTGCGGGTGGGCCTGTGGAACATGATGGGCTCCCTAATGCGCGTGGCCAGTCTGGGGGGCGGCAGGCGCGGCATGGCCTGCGTGATCGCCATGGCCCTCCTGCGCTCCGTCGGCTTCGGTCCCGTGCCCCACCGAGCCGGTCAGCTCGGCCGTGCCGCCGAGGACATAGTCCTCTGGCACCTCGGAGAAGGCCACCACACGGCCGCCATGCTCGGCTGCGAATTTTTCCGCAGCGGCCTTGTCGGAAAACGGCACCGCCTCCTCGCCGCCCATGCCGCCTTTCATCCGGCTGCCGATCACGAACGAGGCCTGCTTCGCGTCGACCCAGTTCGTCGTTCCGGGCTCCTCCCAGTTCGGCGCCTTTGCCATGTCGGAGACGTAGATCGCGCGAATGTCCTTCGGTTCCTCCGGCAGCATTGTGAAGGAGATCGCGTCGCGCGCCGACGAGAACCACACTGCCTCCTTCTGGCTCGCGAGAATGATCTGCCCCTTCGGTCCCGGATGCTCCATCACATTCATGCCGCAGTAGCGGCCGATGGCTGCGTCTGTCATCTCTTGCGGAGGCGGCGGAGCTTCGGCCGTCTTCTGCTCGTTGCATCCTGACAGCAGAAGCCCACCGGCAAGAGCTGCGAGGAGGGCGATCTTTCTCATAGTTCTCTCCTGGAGAAGGCCAGCGTCGCAAGGCCGAGCGGGACGAGCGCCCAGGCGGCGAGCGCGGCGAGGAGGGTAAATGGGCTCAAGGAGGCGTTCTGGGCGACTCCCGCCATGCCGGAGAAGGCGCTGATGTTGCCCGAGCTAGTGAGATTGAACAGGCGGTAGGCGTCGGCCGGATTCAGCAGGAGCAGAGCATTGAGAAGACCTCCGGAGAGACTCTGTCCCTGGTCGACCACGAGCAGGCCGAGCAGGGCCATGTCGTAGATCAGCACGAACAGCAGCCAGATGCCGATGGCGATCCCGGCGGCGGTGCCGCGCTCACGCACCATCGCGCTGACGAGATAGCCCACGGCAATGAAGGCGGCGCCAAGCAAAATCGAGGAGCCGATCATCGAGGCGAAGGCTTTCCAGCTTTCCGCGTCGATGGCCTCGCCGGTGATGACCAGCGCGCCGGCCGCAGCGCCATAGCCCAGGAGCGTCGCGAAGGCCAGAATGGCGAGATGGCCGACGAACTTGCCCAGCATCACCTGCCAGCGTCCAACCGGATAGCTCAGCAGCAGCAGCATCGTACCCCGCTCCATCTCGCCGACGATGGCGTCATGGGAGATCAGCAGGGCGATGAGCGGAAGCAGAAAGATCGTGAGGCTGGACAGGCTGACGATCACCACGTCGAGGGCACGCACGCCGACGGTTCCCGTCGGAGCGCTGCCGAGGAAGGTCAGCGAGAGGGCAAGGCCCGCCAGCAAGAGCGTCGTGGCGAGCACCCAGCGGTTGCGCAGGCCCTCCTGGATCTCCTTGCGCGCGACGATCAGAATGTTTCTCATCGCGCAGCCTCCTGCGTCAGAAGGAAATGGGCATAGAGCTCGTCGAGGGTCGGCGGCACCACGTCGAGGTCCTCGACCGGGGCGCCCTCGCCGGTGGCGCGCCGCAGCACCTCGATCTTGCGCTCGGGCGACGCATCGATCTCGACTGTGTGCCCGTTGACCCGGCGCCAGCCGTCCACCGCCCCAAGCCAGTTTGGCACGTTGGCGAGCCCCGCGTCGGTGACCTTCAGGCGGATGCGGGTCGGCAGCCGCGCGATGCGGCGCAGCTCGTCAAGCGACCCATCGGCGACCTTGATCCCGCGGTTCATGATGATGACACGGCCGGCGCGCTCCTCCAGCTCGGTCAGGGCATGCGAGGACAGAAGGACCGTCGCGCCGCGCCCACGCAGCTCCTCGACGATCTCGTAGAAGCTGTGGCGCAGGGCCGGGTCGAGGCCGGTGGTCGGTTCGTCGAGCAGGAGCACCCGTGGCTCGCCCAGCAACGCCTGGGCGAGGCCGAGCCGCTGGCGCATGCCCTTGGAGTAGGTGCCGACCCGCCGGTTCGCCGCATGGGTGAGGCCGACGCGCTCCAGCAGAGCCGGGACCGACATTGCCGGCTCCCGCTTCAGGCGCGCGTAGAATGCCAGCGTCTCGTGGCCTGTCAGGGCCGTATTGAATGAAACGTTCTCGGGCAGGTAGCCTAGCCGCCGCCGAGCCGCGAATTCTCCCGCGGCCGGATCGTCACCGAGAACGCGGATGCTGCCCTCCGTCGGACGGATCAGACCCAGCATGAGCTTCATCAACGTCGTCTTGCCGGCGCCGTTGTGGCCGACGAGCGCGACCGTCTCGCCCTCGGACAGCATGAACGAGACGTCACGCGCGGCCTCGACCTTGCCGAAGCGCTTGACCACGTTGCGGATCTCAACCGTTCCAGTCATGGCCGGCTTCCTTCCGCAACCGCCTTGGGGCGCACCGGCGGCGCCATGAGCGGCCGGCTATCGACGACGCCACCCGGCAGCAGGGCCGGGAACTGCGCCTGCGCCCAGCGGATCACCTGCACAGCCGGGCTGTTCATCAGCACCTTGGCCTGCGGCGCGGTCCAGAGCACCTTGTCGACGAGGTCGTTCGGGCGGTAGGCGCTGTCGCCGATCCCGTCACCGTTCAGGTCGAAAGCGGGATTGTCACTCCAGTAGTTGCCGCGTCCGTCCTTGGACCAGTCGAGATAGCGCGTGCTGACGTACTTCACCTGGTTGCGGTTCCGGATGAAGGCGTTGCCGACCATCTCGTTGCGCTCGGAGCCGGCGGTGAAGTGGATGCCGATCTCGCAGCCCTCGAACCAATTGTCGCGGAAGCTGTTCTGGTTGGCGTTGTAGATGAACACACACTTGGTGGGACCCGGCCGGGCGTCCATGCCCGGGGCCGCCTCGGCCGCATCGGCGGTAGGAAGGCCATGCTCCTTGTCATCCTTGCCGCGCGTGCCGGCGGTGGTCCACCGCTCAGCCGGCTGAAGCCGGCCCAGAACGGTGTTGCCGGTGATCTGCGAGGCGTTGGCGTAGTTGAATAGGAAACCGTGGTCGCGGTCGCCGTCCGACACGTTGCCGCTGATCTTCAGCCGGCTGGAGAACATCAGCGCAAAGCCGACTGCGTTGTTGACTGACACGTTGTCCGTGATCTCGCTGTCGTTGGTGTACATGTAGTGGATGGCAAAGCGCAGGTCGCGGAAGCGGTTGCCGGAAAACACGTTACGCTTGCTGGTGATCACGAAGATCCCGTCCCGCCCGTATTGGACGCTGTTGTCGAGCACCTTCGCCCCCGGGGCATTCCAGACCGAGATGCCGTTGCCGGCCTCGTTCATGCGGCCCTCCTGGATTCCGACGATGGTATTGCCCCGCGCGACGGAATTCTCCGCCCCATGCAGATAAATGCCGTACAGGTTGCCCTCAATCCGGTTGCCCTCGACCATGGCGCCCGTGGCTGTCTTCTCGACGAAGACGCCGGCATCCATTGCCTCCAGGTTCTTGCCCGAGCCGCTGATGGTCAGCCCGCGCACGATGGCCCCGGACGCGGAGACCGTGACGACGCTTCCGCGGCCAGGCCCGACGAGGATGGCACCCTTCTCCCCCTCGACCGTCACCTTGCGGGTGATCCGGATGGAGCCGCGGTGCTCGCCAGCCTCGAACCGCACCACGTCGCCGTCCGCAGCCCGGTCGAGGATGGCCTGGGGCGAGCCTTCGTCCGGAGAAATGACCCATGTGGCCGCCCATGCGGGCAGGGCGAGGCCGGCGGCGAAGATCGCCGCCAACCCGATTCGTATCCTGGTGCGAAGTCCCATCATGCCGTCAGGTCGCCCGCGGCTCGACGAACATGCGGCCCTTCATCTCCATATGCATCGCGTGGCAGAACCAGGAGCAGAAGTACCAGTACACACCGGGCCGGTCGGCCGTGAACGTGACCGAGGCCGTCGCTTGGGGCGCCACCTCCATGTTGATGCCGTAGTTGACGATGGCAAAGCCGTGCGTCAGGTCCTCGACATCATCGATGTTGGTGACGAACACCGTCACCTGGTCGCCCTGCTTCACCTGGAAGCTTTCGAGCCCGTAAGCCGGCGCGGCCGAGGTCATGTAGACCCGCACCTTGTTGCCGTCGCGAACCACCTTGGAATCTGCCATGAGATCCACGCCGTCGGCCTTAGCCTGCTGCACCGCGTCGGCGAAGAACGGGTCGTCGCGCTCCCAGGTGTGCACCGGGTTGATCTTCGAGCGGTGGACGATGGTAGCGTCGTGCGGCTCCGCGAAGCTCGGGCTGTCGTGCACGAGCACCATGCGGTCGCCCGAGATGTCAATGAGCTGATCGTTCTCGGGCTTCAAGGGACCGACGTTGAGGTAGCGGTCCTTCGAGAACTTGTTCAGCGAGATCAGCCATTTGCCGTCGGCCTCCTTGGTCTGGCCCATGGAGGTGTGGTTGTGGCCCGGCTGATAATGGACGTCGAGCTTCTGGATGACCGGGTTGACCTTCTCGCCGGCGAACGCGCGCTTGGCCAAGTCGATGTTCCACTTTACCACCTGGCTGTCGAGGAACAGCGTCGTATAGGCGTTGCCCTTGCCGTCATAGGCGGTGTGCAACGGCCCGAGGCCGAGCTCCGGCTCGGCGACGACCGTGTCCCGAGGCTGGATCTTGTCGTCGAACAGGTCGTCGAACTTGCGCACGTCGAACACCGTGACGGTCGGCGACAGCTTGCCGTTGGCGACGACGTGGATGCCGTCGGGCGCGGTGTTGATGCCGTGCGGGCTGTTCGCCACCGGGACGTAGCGGGTGTACGGAGACCCCTTGCGGCCGTCGAGAACCGGCACGCCGCCGATCATCTCGGCCTTGCCCGCCTTCACCGCCTCCTCGATGCGCTTGAGGTTGAAGATGACGACCCAGTCCTGCTCCTTCGACATCATCTCGGCGAGCGTGACGCCTTCCTCGGAGTTGTAGCAGGTTGCGAAGGAGTACTTGCCCTGATAGTCGGCGTCGGTGTTGTCGAGATTGCCGTCGACCCTGATCTGCCAAGCGACTTTCATGGTGTCGCCGTCGACCGCGGTGTAGATCGAGGAGTACTGCTTCGGATCGTCCAGGATCTTGCCGTCGTTCGGGATTGGCACGCGGTCCTCGCCGTTGCAGAACACGTAGCCCGTGCGCGGGTACTTCTGCACGCGAAGCCCGTGCACCGTATGCTGGTTGGGAAGTTGGAGGATCTTGTCGCACTTCATCACGTCGAGGCGGATGCGCGCGACGCGGGTGTTCAGCTTGTCGTTCACGAACAGGTAGCGCCCGTCATACGTGCCGTCCGTGAAGGACAGGTGCGGATGGTGCAGGTCGCCGGCGGTGTAGATCCCACCCTTGTCCTTCAGGTACTCGCGGCTCTCCGGCGTCAGGCCCTCGGTGAGAATCTTGCGGCTCTGGTCCGTCAGACCCCAGCCGGTGGCGCTGTCGCGGTTGAACACGGGGATGCGCATCAGCTCACGCATCGAGGGCAGGCCGACGATGCGGACCTCGCCGGTCTGGCCGCTGGAGAAGAAGACGTAGTATTCGTCGAGTTCGCCTGGCTTGACCTCAGTCTTGTTGGCGCCGGCGGCAGGACGCGCCGCCGGCGTGGCGGGGGCGGTCTGGGCCTCGGCGGCCGTGATCACGCCTGTGTCCTTCAGGGAGGCGCCGCCGGCAACGCCCGCGGCTCCCGCAACGGCAACCGCAGCCGTCGTGCCGAGCATGTCGCGCCGGCTGAGCCCCTTGTTGGATTCTTTGTTCGCCATGAAAGTCTCCTTCTTGCTCATGAGGATGTTGTCGGAACATCGGCCGTGGTCGGCATGTCCGCGGGCATTCCGACCGCCTTGCCCTTGTGGGTGATGATCGGTTTAGCGGGTCCGGTGCCGCCGTCTTTGCTCTGGCGCATGGACGGCGACGAAAGCGCCTCGCGCTTCTCGCGCTTGAGCCGCACCTGGATCATGTGCGGGCACCGGTGGTCGTCGTGGTACAGCTCCTGGCAATGCATGCAGTAGATGCACTCGTTGACGTTGATCTGTCCCTCGGGGTGGATCGACTGCACCGGGCATTCCTTGGCGCAGCGCTGGCAGGGCGAGCCGCATTCGGGCCAGCGCTTGAGCCACTCGAACATCCGGATCCGGCCCGGGATGGCGAGCGCCGCACCGAGCGGGCACAGGTAGCGGCAGAAGAAGCGCTCGATGAACAGCCCGACCGAGAGCAGGGCCAGCGCATAGATGACGAAGGGCCAGTCGCGCACGAACTTCAGGATGATGGAGGTCTTGAACGGCTCGACCTCGGCGAAGACCTCGGCCAGCGCGACGTTGTAGAGCGAGAGGCCGAACAGGCCGAGAAAGATGATGTACTTGATTGGCCACAGGCGCTCGTGCAGGCCCCACGGCACGGTGATCTGCGGCACCTTCAGCCATTGCGCGATGTTGTTGGTCAGCTCCTGGAGCGCGCCGAAGGGGCAGAGCCAGCCGCAGAAGGGACCGCGGCCCCAGAACAGCAGCGCCGCCGCGACCGCCGCCCAGAGAATGAAGATCAGCGGGGCCGCCAGGAAGAACTCCCAGTTGAAGTCCGTGATGAGGGAGTTGGTGAAGGTGAGGACGTTGACGACCGAGAGCTGGGCGTTGGCGTACCAGCCAAGCCAGACGAGCGTGAAGGTGAGATAGGCACGGCGCACCCAGACGTAGACCTTGGGACGGCGCACCAGCGCATCCTGGAAGAAGAAAATCGCCGTGAGGACAACGAGCGCCACGGCCGCGATGCCGATGGAGACGGTGTTAGTCTTCCAGATCTTGAGCCAGAGCGGCTCCTCGATCTCGCCCGCGGCAAGGGCATCCGCATCGTTCAGCGAGGGCGCGGCGGGAGCGGGGGCGGCGGCTTGGCCCTGCGCCTGCTGCTGAGCAGGAGCAGAACCGGCTTGGCTCGGCGCTTGCGCCTGCGGCTGGGCCGGGGCGGGTGCTGGCGGGGCAGGCTGTTCGATGCGCAGGTACTGGTCGGGCAGGGTGTATTCGAGATTGTAGGTCAGGAAAGCCTTGTCACGTGCGCCGACATTGCGCTGCACGAGCAGTTGCAGCTGCCATGGCTCGGTGAGGTCGAGCTTAAAGTCCTCCGGCACCACGAACAGGGCGATCTCGCGCAGGGCCGGCGCGCCTGCCGCGGCCAGATCCCCGAGGCGCGTGTGGTTGCGGTCGCGGAAGCGTGTGCTCTGGCCTTCCTGCAAGAGTTCGATGCGGTCGAAGATGCCGCCGCGGACATAGCCGGAGCCCTTGAACGAGTAGGCGCCCTCGCCAGCCACCACGATGGCCTGCTGGTCCGGCTTCAGCCGCGTCTTGAGCTGCTGGTAGGCGGCGTCCCCGAGCAGACTCCGCCCGATGGTAGGCACGCTGACGGGGGCGACATAGAGGTCGATGAACGTGTCGGCAGGATCGGCCGTCTCCGCGTTGTTGGCCGCCTCCTGGTTGCCGGCCTTGGCGTAGGCCTCGTTGACGTCACCAACGGTCAGGGACAGACGGCGGACCGAGCCGTCGCCGAGGAGGGTCTGCCAATCGCGGACCTCGCTCTTCGACAGGTCGACAGTTTTCACGGCGGCGGGTGCCGGTGCGGTCGCTCCGGCGGCTGGCCCGCTGCCTCCTCCAAGGCGGCCGCTGCGGATCAGGCGCACGGCCGAGCGCACGACGCTGTCGCCCATGACGAGCACCGTCACGGTCGCGCCGCTGACGATGTCGACCTGGGGCGGGCGCTCGGCCCCGGTCGCCACCGGCTTCATGTCCTTGCCGATAAGCGTGTTCATGGCGGCAACGATGCGCCGCTCCGGGATGCCGATGAGAACGATGGGTTCCTTGTGGTCGACGAGCTTGATCCCGGTGACAACGCCGTTCGGATCGATGCCAACCAGGAGGTTGATCGGCTTGCCGGAGTAGCCCGTGGCGCCGGTGAAGTCGGAATTCAGGTAGACGTAGCCGAGCAGGCGGTCGCCTTGGTAAGTGGGAACAAGGGGCGGGTCACCCTGGGGCGGGCCGAACCGGTCGGCGTCGGGAAAGAACTCGGTGGGCTGTGCCTTCGGCAGGTATTCCTGCACCCGGCCCGCCGCGATGGCTGGGTTTGCGACTGACAGGAGCAGCAACCCGAAGAGCACCGCAACCCATGTCGCCTGGAACCAGGTGATGATGAATGATCGGGTCGACTCGGGTGAGCGCGATCTTTCCAACAGGGGACCGTCCAGATTCAGAGTTTTTGTTTCTGAACAGAGGACGAAAACCGTGCCGAAGCGGAAAGGTTCCGCCTCGCGCCGTCCGTCATCCGGGACCGTTGAAAAGGGAGGGGATCAACACGCCCGCGCCTTTATGGGATGATGCGGCAGGACCGTCGTTGATCTGGCGCAAATTGACGATACATGGGTGGGTCTGTCAACCTGCCCCTTACCGATCCTGTTTGGCGCGGAGGACCCGATGTCGCTGTTGAAATCCGAGCCGGCGGGCACGGTGACGTCCCTGGAGGAGCTGTTCGCCATCGCCGCCGCCATGGAGCATGAGGCGGCGACCCGCTACGCCGAGATCGCCGGGCGGATGCGCCAGGAGGGTGATCCGGCCCTGGCAGACGTGTTCGAGCGCCTGTCCGCGGACGAGCGGAGCCACCTCGACAGCGTCGTGCATTGGTCGGAGAGGACCAAGGGTCAGGCGCCAGACCCCGCCCGGATCCGCTGGGAGATTCCCGAGACGTTCGACGACGAGGGCGCCGCGACGGTGCATCCCCGGCTGCTGAGCGCCTACCGCGCGCTCGCGATGGCGGTGCGCAACGAGGAGCGCGCCTTCGCGTTCTGGAGCTACGTGGCGGCGCATGCGGAAACCGCCGAGATCCGCCAGGCGGCCGAGGCCATGGCGCATGAGGAGCTGGGCCACGTGGCGACCTTGCGGCGGGAGCGGCGGCAGGCGTTTCGCGCCGAACGCGGTCAGCCCGGGAGCCTGCAGGAGCCTGCGGATGGCGGCCGGACTCTCGCTGCGCTGGAGCGACGGCTGGCCGATCTGCTCGAACCGCTCGCAGCCAAGGCCATGGCCCACGATAAGACCCGCCTGGAGGGTTTCGCCGCCGAGGCGCGGTTGCATGCGGAGGAGCTGGAGCGGCACCCCATCACGGTGTCCGCAATCACGCCCCTGACCGATCCGCCGGACGATCCTGTGGCCTTGGCCGAGCTGCTCACCGACCGGTACCTTGAAGCCGGCGACGCCCTCCAGGAGGAAGAGGCGGTGGGGCGGGCGCAGGCGCTGGCCGGGCGCGCCATCTCCCGTCTGGCCTGGCTGAGGGCCGACCTGCCGGAGCTGCAGCGGCCCTGATCACGGCCTCTTTGGGGTGCAGGTCCAGCCTGCGGGTCCTAGCCCTTGGTCCAGGTCCTCTGGGGGCGTGAGCTCCGAACCATGCCGCCTACGAAGGTGGCGAGCGCGAGGAGCGTGAGGACGCTGCTGGCCATCCGTCCGGCCTCCCAGCCGGCGGACCCGGCGCCGACCCGCAGAGCCACCGACGCATGCAGCAGGATGAGCGGTGCGTAAAGGACCGGCGCATAGCGCACCGGGATCCGCGCGACCGCCGGCAGGATGATGAGTGCGTGCCCGAACACCATCGAGAGGACGAAGCCGATCAGCACCGCATGCAGTGAGGCATCGTAGCCGAAGCTGCTTGCGCCTGGAGGGAACACGATCAGCACCATTCCGGCGAATCCTAGCCAGAGGTAGCCAGCCAGCATGCAGGCTGCCATGAAGCGGGTCTGACCGGACCGGCGGACGTTCAAGCGCGCAATGTCGTGCAGCAGCAGCCACAGAGTGGTGACAAGCAGGGCCATGCCAAACAGGATCGCGCCATTATCCGTCATGAGGCCGTTCTGGGCCCCGACCGCCAGCAGGCCGACGGCGAATAGGAACAGGGCCTCGCTGCCGCGCCGCGGCGGCAGCAGGCGGCTCAGCTCCAGGCGTTCGCCGGCGATGGTGAGGATTAGGAAGGCCAGCCACCAGCCGATCAGGTCCGGCACCGCGCCGCCCATGAGCCAGAGGGTGTTGCCGGCCAGCCATGCCAGTGCGCCGAACAGAAGGGCACCGGTGAACACGGCCGGCTGCTGAATCGTGATCAACAGCGATGTCCCGGCCAGCACCACGGCCGCCGCCGCGTAGGAGCCGGCCCCGACAGCCTCCGGCGCGCCGGCGAGCAGAAGCAGCGTGCCGAGCCCGGACAGCGCCGGGGCGGCATAGCTCCATCCCCGGCCGAGCGCGACGGCGCGCTCCAGGCTGATCAGCGTGCCGAACAGGCCTGAGATCATCAGCGGGCCGTGCAGCGCCGCGAGGGAGCCGCCGGCGGGCAACGCCCAGCCGAGCCGCCCCAGGGCGCCGTAGAGGCCGGTGATCAGGGCGAGGGCGCCGAGGGCCAGCAGCGCCAGCCGAGGCCTGGCGCCCGCCAGGGGCAGGGTGGCCGATGGGGACAGGTCAGACATTCAACCAGCTCTCGTGATGGCGGCTTCGCGACGTGATGGGCCTGGGTCATGCCGGCCAGGAACCATCATGCGGCCTTCCGTGGAGCATGCCCCATCAGCTCCCGTCCCCGCGGCGTGATGCGGTCGGGCGTCCAGAGCGGGCTCCACACCAGGTTAACGACAACCCGCGGGACGTCCCGGAAGCGGCGGGCCAGGCGCTCGCGGGCATCCTCCAGGATCATCTCCCCAAGCGGGCAGGCCCGCGTCGTCAGGGTGAGCGCCACCTCCACACCATCGTCGCCGCGCTCTGCCCGGTAAACGAGGCCGAGGTCGACCACGCTGAGGCCAATCTCGGGATCCATCACCGCCTGAAGGCAGTCGAGGACATCGGGGTCGAGGGACTGGGGCGCGCGGGTCATGGCCTTCCTCCTTGGGGCGGCCAGACCTTCGCTCACGCGGCCGATCTTCTCTTTGCCCCCGCGCAAACTTCCCCACAAAATCCTGCCAGCCCAGCTACGGGGACACACGGGCCGATGTGCGTTCCCAACGCCCTGTCGCAAGACCAGCAGCCAAGGATGGCGCCAGGGCACCTAGCCGGGCGAGCCTTCCGCAAGCATGAACAGCCTGTGCGGATCGCGGATCATGATCCGCTGCCGTCCGCCTTCGACCAGCCCCTGGCTCTCCCAGGCGGTCAGGATGCGGCTCACCGTGTGCAGCGTGGTGCCGGTCATCTCGGCCACGTCCTGGCGCGTAATCGGGAAGTCGATCTCCACGCCCGCCTCGACCTTGCGTCCCGCACGCTGGGCGAGGCGGAGCAGGGCATGGGCGACGCGCCGCTCGACCTGTTCGGTCGACATCTCGACCACGCGGGTATGGGCGTCCTGCAGTCGGCTGCCCACGGTCTGGAGGGTGTTGACCGCCAGTCCGGGATGGGTCGCCACAAGGCGCGGCCAGGCGGCGGACGGCCAGACCAGGGCGATGCTGTCCACGACGGCCTGCGCCGTAGCCGGATAGGTCGTGCGGCCAATGGCCATGGCGACGCCGAACACCTCGCCCGGCGCGACGAAGCGCACCACGACCTGCTGTCCATCCGGCGTCAGCTTGAACACCCGCAGGTGCCCGTGCAGCAGGATGAAGAAGGAGTGCGCCGCCTCGTCCTGCTGGAACACGTTGGTTCCCTTCGGGTAGCGCACCGACTGCGCCTCCTGGAGCAACGAGTCGATCTGCTCCGGCGCGAGACCGGCAAGAATCGGGACATCCGCCACGAGGGAACGATCAACACCAGCCATGCGCCTGCCTTCCTTTGCAACGAGCCGCGGGTGCCGCCTCCGGGGCCGGACCAGCGCCGGGACAACAGCCGGGGCCATGTTCCGTTCGCAGAAGCTGGAACCCTGCGGCCGCAGCACCGTGCGCCGCAGCAGTATTTGCTTTGGCGCAAACAGTGGTCCCGTTCCGCGTGACCTTTCGCGCAAATATGCCGACTCCTTGCGCCACATCAAACAGATTCCCTCGGCAGGGGCGTATCACCACTCCCGAAGAGCCGTTCCTGAGGCTCGTCGAATTTGGATCCACAAGGAGAATGACATGCGGAAGGTTGTTGTACTCGGCGCTCTCGTGGCTGCCCTCGGATTCGCCGGTGCGGCTGGTGCCGCCGAGGTCGAGGTCAAGATGCTCAACAAGGGCACTGAGGGTGTCATGGTGTTCGAGCCGGCGCTGGTGAAGATCAATCCGGGCGACACGGTGAAGTTCGTCGCGGCCGACAAGGGCCACAACGTCGAGAGCATCGAGACCATGCTGCCCGAGGGCGGCACGGCTTTCACCGGCAAGGTCAACGAGGAGATCTCGGTCACCTTCGACAAGGCCGGCGTGTACGGCTACAAGTGCAAGCCGCACTATGGCATGGGCATGGTCGGTATGGTGGTCGTCGGCGATGCAGCCAATGTGGATCAGGCCAAGGCCGCCACGCATCCCGGCAAGGCCAAGCAGGCCTTCGCCACCCTGTTCGACAAGCTCGCCACGACAACGACGGCCGCGAAGTAAGGTCGTCATTCGAACTCCTGCCGCCGCGGCGAACCTGCGGCGGCGCCTCCTCCTGCGGAGACAGCCGCCGACCCAAAGAAAGACGGAGGCCTGCGATGGCTCCCATTCCCCGGCTGCGGGACTACACGGGACCCGCGCTCCTCTCCTACGGCTTTCGGCCGTTCTTCCTGTTCGGCTCGCTGTACGCAGGCGTTGCGATCCTGGCGTGGCTGCCGATGTTCTACGGCGAGCTGGCGCTGTCGACCGCCTTCGCGCCGCGCGACTGGCACATCCACGAAATGCTCTACGGTTATCTGCCGGCGGTGATCACCGGCTTCCTGCTGACGGCGGTCCCGAACTGGACCGGGCGCATGCCGCTGCAAGGGCGGCCTCTGCTCGTGCTTGTGCTGGTGTGGGCTGCGGGCCGCGTCGCCGTCACCACCTCGGCATGGATCGGCTGGGAGGCCGCGGCCGTCCTTGACAATGCGTTTCTGCTGCTGGTCGCGGCAGCCCTGGGCCGCGAGATCATCAAGGGCAGGAACTGGCGCAACCTCAAGGTTCTCATCGCGCTTGGGGTCCTCCTTGCCGGGAACATCCTCTTCCACATCGAGGCGAATGTCGTGGGTGCCGCCGACTACGGCATCCGCTTCGGCATTGCCGCCACCATGATGCTGATCATGCTGATCGGGGGCCGCATCATCCCGAGCTTCACCCGCAACTGGCTCGTGCGCGAGAATCCCGGCCGTCTGCCGGCGCCGTCCGAGCGCTTCGACATGGTGACCATGGTTGCCGCCGGGGCTGCCCTCTTGGCGTGGATCGCCGCGCCAGGCTGGAGCGTGACCGGAGCCGCCCTGATCGCGGCCGGCGTGCTTCAGGTGGCGCGCTTGGTGCGCTGGGCTGGGGAACGCACCTGGCGTGACCGGCTCGTCTTCATTCTCCATGTCGCCTACGCCTTCGTGCCGCTCGGCTTCGTGTTGACCGGGCTGGCCGCCGTGGGTCTTGTGCCCACGGCAGCTGGGGGCCACGCCTGGTCGGGCGGCGCCATGGGCATCATGACGCTGGCCGTGATGTCGCGGGCGAGCCTCGGGCACACCGGCCGGGCGCTCGTCGCGTCCGCGGCCATGCAGGGGCTCTATCTCCTGCTCGTTGCCGGCGCTGTTGCGCGGGTCTGCGCGGCCCTCCACCCCGCCTGGTCGGACGCCCTGCTGCATGTGGCGGGACTGGCCTGGGCCGGAGCCTTCGTCGGGTTCGCGTTGGTCTACTGGAACGTCTTCACCCAGCCGCGCGTCAAAGCGTGAGGCGGATGCTAGGTGCGCGGCCTTCCCGAGGGCTCATGTCCCCAGCAAAACCCCTCGCCGGCGCAGGCCGGGAGGGAGAGGGAAACCAGAGGGAGGAAGAACGCTGAAGCCCCTCCTGACTATCCCAAACCCGGGCCACGGATGATGACTTGTGTTAACCACGGCCGCGGATGCGGCGGCAAATCCGGCGCGCCGTCGCCCCACGCAGAGTGGCAATAATTTGCGATGAACCGGAAACATCGGTCGCGGCAGAAACGGGGCTTGGCCGGTCGTTATGCCCGTTCGGCCCGGCGGGTCGTGGCCCCGGGGCGGTCGGCGACGGCCGACACCCAGCTCGGGATGGTCCTCGCGTTTGTGGCAGGTGCTGCCAATGCTGGCGGTTTCCTGGCCGTGGGCC
>JAFAAP010000060.1 GCA_023426505.1 Pseudomonadota bacterium | reverse complement strand
GATCTGCCGATCACCCAGGCCGAGTTCGGTGACGCCCTCGGCATCTCGACCGTTCACGTCAACCGGGTTCTGCAGCAGATGCGGGCCGAAGACCTCGTCCGCACGAAGGGGACGGTTCTGACCATCCCCGATTGGGAGGCGCTGAAGCAGGTCGGCGACTTCGATCCGATCTACCTCCACCTCAGGCAGGAGCAGACCGCAGCATAAGCCTCTGGTCGCTTCCCATAAACGGCCTTCCGCATAACCAAAAGAAAACCGGATAGTCCGGAATTGGGCACATCCCAGAAGTTAGGCCAGTGTCTGCTTTAAGAGGGCACACCGGACGTTCCTGAAGGGCAGGGGATTTCCTGGTTTAACCCCAAGCCGACCTTCCGCTCATCGTTGGCGCTTGGCTATGGTCTATCAGTCCTGAGTGCGAAATCCCAGGCTGGGTCTTGGAACAAATCAGGACGGGTGGCAATTATTGGCATCTAGCCGGTAACCTAACTCAATGCCCCCAAAATCCAGCCTGAACGTCTCCCTCACGCCCGAACTTACCGCCTTCATCGCCGCCAAGCTCGCCACCGGCTGCTACCGCAGCGCCAGCGAGATCGTCCGCGCCGCCCTGCGCCTGCTCGACGACCAGGACCGACGGCAGGAGCACTTGGGCGACACGCCCGCACCGGACGGGAGTCATGCCGGATAACGCCACGGCGAAGGCACAGGCTGAGGCCGCCTGGCAGGAGAGCGAGCGGCGGTTGCAGGAGGTGATCGGCGTCACCGAGTTATCACCCGACTTCCGGGCCCTGTTCGAAGCCACTCCCAGGCCGTTCCTGGTGCTCGCATCAGACCTCACCATTGTTGCGGTCAACGATGCCTACCTTCACGCGACCATGACGGAGCGAGCCGCCCTTCTGGGCCAGACCATGTTCGATGCGTTTCCCGACGATCCCAACGATCCAGAGGCTACGGGTGTCCGCAACCTTCATGCCTCCCTTGAACGCGTGCTGGCGACAGGGCGCGCTGATGTCATGGCCGAGCAGCGCTATCCGATCCGCCGTCCTGCCGCCATGGGCGGTGGGTTCGAGGAGCGCTGGTGGAGCCCGGTCAATGCACCTGTGTTGGGCCGGGACGGCAAGGTCGCGCTCATCATCCACTCCGTGGTGGATATCACGGCGCAGAAAAGGGACCAGCAGGCCCTGCGCGAGAGCGAGGCACGACAGTCGTTCCTGCTGAAGCTGAGCGATGCTCTCCGGTCCCTCGCCGACGCGGCGGAGATCCAGGCCACCACGACCCGGCTGCTCGGCCAACACCTCGGCGTCGACCGGTCGATGTACGGCGAGGTCGAGGGCGAACCAGGCGCTGAGACAGGCACCATCCGTGGTCAATATGTGCGGCCCACGCGTGGGGACGATCCGCCAGTGCTTCCGTTCCCGGAGCGGTTCACCTTTCGCCCGTTCGGCGCACGCACAATGGCCAGACGCTACCGCGGTGAGCTTCTGGTCGTCGCCGACGTCAACACTGATCCCGGCTTTGAGGCGTCGGAGCGGGCTGCCTGGACGGCGGCCGGCGTGCGGGCCGCTGTTGTCGCGCCGCTCGCCAAGGGCGGCCGCTTGGTGGCCGAGTTCGGCGTGCACTGCACGGCGCCGCGCGCCTGGACGGAGGCGGAGGTGTCGCTCGTTCGAGATGTGGCCGAGCGCACTTGGGAGGCGGCCGAGCGCGTCCGGGCCGAGGAGCGGCTGCGGACACGCGAGGCGAAGTACCGCAATCTTTTCGACACGATGGGCCAGGGTTATTGCGAGTTGGAGCTTCTCCGCGACGCGCAGGGGCGCGCGGTCGATCAGGTGTACCTCGAACTCAACCCGGCCTTCGAACGGCTGTTCGGGATCCCTGCGGCCGAGGCGAGGGGACGCAAGGCGAGCGAGATTTTTCCGGAGCTGGAGCCGAGCTGGCACGAAGCGTTCGATCACGTCGCCAAGACGGGGACGCCGGAGCGCATCGAGCATCAGGTCGCGTCGCTCGGTCGATGGTTCGAGGTGTTCGCCTACCCGCGCGGGGGCGACCGTGTGACGGTGCTCTACGAGGACGTCTCCGAGCGCCAGCAGGTCGAGATCATCCTGCGCGCGAGCGAGGAGCGCCAGCGGTTCCTGCTCGCGTTGGGCGACGCCATGCGGGTTCAAGCGGACGCGAGCGGAAAGATCGAAGTCGCTGCCCGCCACCTCGGAGAGCGGCTCGACGCCTCGCGCGTCCTGTATGCGGAATACGACTGGGCCAGGAATGTCGCGGACATCTTCAATGGCTGGTTTGCCGATGGCGCCCAACCCTTCCCGACCGTCATGCGGCTGGAGGACTACGAGGGCGAGGTCCTGAGTGACCTTCGGGCCGGCCGAACCGTGCGCGTCGACAATGTCGGCCTGCTGGTCGAGGAGCCGGCTTATGCCGCGATTGCGGCTGTTGGCGTGCAGGGGCTGCTGAGCGTGCCGCTGATCGTCGACGGCAGGCTGGTGGTCAACGTGAGCATTCACCAGCATGAGCCCCGCCACTGGACCGACGACGAGGTCGCGCTCGTGCAAGAGGTTGCGGAGCGGCTGTGGGCGGAAGTTGTGCGAGCCCGCGCCGAGGCGGCTCTGCGCGAGAGCGAGGAGAGGCTTCAGGTGCTGGTGGGCGAACTCCAGCACCGCACCCGCAACCTGCTCGGGGTGGTGCGCTCCATCGCCGACCGGACCCTGGTCAGCAGCAGCTCGCTCGACGAGTTCCAAGAGCGCTTCCGCGACCGCCTCGGGGCGCTATCGCGAGTGAACGGGCTGCTGTCGCGGCTCGAAGAGAGCGCCCGGATCAGCTTCGATGAGCTGCTTCAGACCGAGCTGGCTGGGCATGGCGTGCTCGATGGCGACGGGCTGTCAATACCGTTTGAATCGTCCCCAGAAGCGCCGAAGTAACTTTCCCCACTTGTGCCGGTCACGTCCCCAGGGGTATCGGGCCATTTTTCGGAGGTCGGCCTCGACGACGCAGGACCGGCGCCGGA
>JAFAAP010000057.1 GCA_023426505.1 Pseudomonadota bacterium | reverse complement strand
GATCTCCATGCGGTTGTTGGTGGTGTGCGGCTCCCCGCCCGAGACTTCCTTCTCGGTCCCCTTGAAGAACAGGATGGCGGCCCAGCCGCCCGGCCCCGGATTTCCCGAGCAGGCTCCGTCCGTGTAGATCAGCACGCGTTCGTCCTGGCTCATGCGTCGAGCCCGTATTCGCGTGCGTGACGCACGTGCTTGTGGAAGTTCAGCTTGCGGTCGTATTCCAGCGGGTCCTTGGGCTTCACGAGGGCGCCGGGCGGCACGTTGAGCCAGTCGACCAGCCGGGTCAGCATGAAGCGCATGGCCGAGCCGCGGCAGAGAACCGGCAGGGCCTCGACCTCGTCGGGCGAGAGCCGCCGCACGGATTGGTAGCCGGCCAGCATCGCCCGTCCCTTGGTCAGGTTGAACGAGCCGTCGACCTCGAAGCACCAGGCGTTGAGGCAGATCGCGAGATCGTACGCGAAGGCGTCCGTGCAGGCGAAGTAGAAGTCGATCAGCCCCGACACCTCCGGCCCGATGAAGAAGACGTTGTCGGTGAAGAGATCCGCGTGGATGACCCCGGTCGGCAGCCCTTTGGGCCAGGCGCCGGCCAGATGGTCGAGCTCTCGCCGGGTCCGCTCGGCCAAGCGGTCCGAAACCGAATCGGCCTGCGCCTCGGCCTGGGCGAACAGGGGCGCCCAGGCGTCGAGGGACAGGGAATTCGGCCGGGTCATCGGGAAGTCCTCGCCCGCGAGGTGCAATCGGGCGAGAGCCGCACCGAGGGCGGCGCAATGCTGCGCGCTGGGCCGGCGGATCGCGATGCCGTCGAGGAACGTGATGATGGCGGCGGGCCGCCCGGCCAGGCGCCCGAGCGGCTCGCCCTGGCGGTTGCCGACCGGCAGAGGGCAGTTCAGCCCCTTCCGGGCGAGGTGCTGCATGAGGGCGAGGAAGAACGGCAGATCAGCCTCCCGCACCCGCTTCTCGTAAAGGGTGAGGATGTAGGTTCCGCCGGTCGTGTGGAGGAAATAGTTCGTGTTCTCCACGCCCTCGGCGATGCCCTTGTAGGATAGGACCGTGCCGATGTCGTAGGTGGCGAGGAATGCTGAGAGCTCCTCGTCGGGGACTTCCGTGTAGACTGCCACTCTTTACTCCGCCGCGTGCTCGCGAAGCTCGCGAGGCAGAGGAAAGAAGACGCTTTCATCCGCCGTCGAAACGCTTTCCACCGACACCGCATATCGCTCGGCGAAGGCGTCGATGATCTCCTCCACCAGAATTTCGGGGGCCGAGGCCCCCGCCGTGATCCCCAGCCGCCGGATGCTCCCGAAGACGGACCAGTCGATGTCGTCCGCCCGCAGGATGAGCCGGACAGTGGGACAGCCCTCGCGCTCGGCCACCTCGCGCAGGCGCTGCGAATTGGACGAGTTCGGCGATCCCACCACGATCATGGCGTCCACCGACGGCGCGACCCGCTTCACCGCCCCCTGGCGGTTGGTGGTCGCGTAGCAGATGTCTTCCTTGTGGGGACCGACGATGGAGGGGAAGCGCGCCTTCAGGGCGT
The DNA here is from genome assembly GCA_023426505.1 of Pseudomonadota bacterium. GTDB lineage: Bacteria > Pseudomonadota > Alphaproteobacteria > Rhizobiales > Beijerinckiaceae > Microvirga. Next base: position 13,442 of record JAFAAP010000057.1, on the reverse strand, counting down.
CCACCATCTCCTGGGTGTCGTCCACCGACAGGGTCGTCTGGGTCACGAAGGCGAGGTTGTCCGGTTCCGCCGGCGCGAGCCGCGCGATGTCGTCCACGGTCTCGACCAGGGTCGCGGCCCCTTCCGGGAGCTGGCCCATGGTGCCGACGACCTCGGGATGGCCCGCATGGCCGATCAGGATGATGTGGCGGCCGCGCTTGTGGTGGACCTGCGCCTCCCGATGGACCTTGGTGACGAGCGGACAGGTCGCATCGATGGCGAAGAGCCTGCGGGCGAGCGCCGCTTCGGGAACGGACTTGGGAACGCCGTGGGCCGAGAAGATCACCGGAGCATCGCCGTCGGGAACCTCGTCGAGTTCCCGCACGAACACCGCCCCCTTCTGCTTGAGGTTCTCCACCACGTATTTGTTGTGCACGATCTCGTGGCGCACATAGACCGGCGCCCCATGAATCGCGAGCGCCTTCTCGACGGCATCGATGGCACGGACCACCCCGGCGCAGAAGCCGCGCGGGGCGCAAAGGAGGATGTCGAGAGGCGGCTTCGTCATGATGCGGCGATGTGGCGAGAGCGGGCCCTTCCTGTCAAGCGGGAGCGACGCTTATTCGCGGCCTAGCCCATGCTCAAGAAACGCTCGCTCTTCGGGAAAAGACTCCCTAGAAAGGTGGACGTTAGGGCATATCACCGAATTCCAATGGCAAGCGCGGCCTCCCACGTCAGTTTCCTCCCTCCCATTCTGACCTTCTGCGGGGCAGCGGCCGTGGCCGTGCCCCTGTTCAGGTTCATCGGGCTGAGCGCCGTGCTGGGCTACCTCGCCGCCGGGGTCGTGATCGGCCCGTCGGGCCTCGGCCTGGTCGGGGATCCTGAAACCATCGTGACGGTGGCGGAACTCGGGGTCGTCCTGCTCCTCTTCATCGTCGGGCTGGAACTCAAGCTGTCCCATCTCTGGTCGATGAAGCGGGACATCTTCGGCCTCGGCTTCACGCAATTGGCGATCACGGCCCTGTGCCTGGGCAGCGTGGCGTTCTGGATCGGCTTCGGCCCCGAGGCGGCCTTCGTGACCGGGATCGCCGTCGCCCTTTCGGCAACGGCCATCGCGCTCCAGATGCTCGGGGAGCGAAACGATCTCCAGACGGCCTACGGCCAGCGCTCCTTCGCGATCCTGCTCTTTCAGGACATTTCCGTGGTGCCGGTCCTGGCCATTCTGCCGGTCCTGGCGTCCGGAGCGACGGCCATGGAGGAAGTGACGCTCTCGGACCGACTCGTCACGTTCGGCCAGACCGTCGCCGCAATCGCGGCGGTCGTCCTGGTCGGCCGCTACGGTCTCAACCCGTTCTTCCGGATCCTCGCCCGCAGTGGCGCCCGCGAGGTGATGACGGCCTCGGCGCTCCTCGTCGTCCTCGGCGCGGCCCTGCTGATGCAGGAGGTCGGCCTTTCCATGGCCATGGGGGCCTTCCTGGCGGGCCTGCTGCTGGCCGAATCGAATTTCCGGCATCAGCTCGAAGCCGATATCGAACCCTTCCGCGGCATGCTGCTCGGCCTGTTCTTCATGAGCGTGGGCATGTCCATCGACCTCTCGCTCGTCGCTCAGCAATGGCGCATGCTGGCCATCGCGGCGCCATGCGTGATCATCGCGAAGACGCTCATCATCGCGATCTTGTCGCGCCTGTTCGGCGCCTCGTGGCGGGAAGGGCTACGGTCGGGGGCGCTCCTGTGCACGGCCGGCGAGTTCGCCTTCGTCCTGCTGCCGGTGGCAACCGGGCTCGGCATGATGCCGTCGAGCCAGGCCCAGCTCGTCACCGCATTGGCGGCGATCACCATGCTGCTCGGCCCGGTCGCCTCGACCCTGCTCGAACGGGCGCTGTCCCGCCATCGTGGAGGCGACCTCACGGCGGGCCCCGACGACCTGCAGGGCCACGAGGGCGAGCTGACGAGCCGCGTTCTCGTGATCGGCTTCGGTCGCTTCGGCCAGATCGTGAATCAGGTCCTCCTCGCTCAGGGCATCGAGGCGACCGTCATCGACAAGGACGTGGAGCGCATCCGCGATGCAAGCCGCTTCGGGCTCAATGTCTATTTCGGCGACGGCACGCGGCTGGACGTCCTGCGCGCAGCCGGCGCCGAGAAGGCCGAAATGATTTGCGTCTGCACCGACGAGCCGGAGATCACGCTCAAGATCGTCGAGATCATCCATGAGAATTTCGGCAACGCCCGCAGTTTCGTGCGCGCCTACGACCGCATCCACGCGGTCGAGCTCATGAAGCACGATGTCGACTACCAGATCCGTGAGGCTTTCGAATCCGCCATCACGTTCGGACGCGTGGCGCTCGAGGAGCTCGGCACGCCGGCGGACGCCGCGGCCCGGACGGCTGACGACGTCCGCAAGCGCGACACCGCCCGTCTCGTGCTGCAGAAGGAGGTCGGCGCGATGGGCGGCGCGGAGCTCGTCGTCGGGGCGAAGATCACACCGGAGCCCTTGATGGAACCTGCCGGCAAAGCGCGTGCGCTCAGCGAGGAAACGCGCGACATCCTCGGCGAAGGGGTCATCTGATGGACGCAGCACCTGCGGGAAAAACGGCGGAGCAGCCGGACCCGGCGCCCCGTTTCGTGGTCGGCTCGACCCTGCGCCACGTCCTGGTGATGACGGCCACGGGGACGGCCGGCCTCATCGCGATCTTCATCGTCGACCTGGTCTCCCTTCTCTACATCTCCTGGCTCGGAGACCCGAGCATGACCGCCGGGGTGGGCCTTGCGACCGTGCTCATGTTCTTCACGGTCTCGATCAATGTCGGACTGATGATCCCGATCGGGGCGCTCGTCTCGCGCGCGCTCGGCGCGCGGCGGCCCGACGACGCCCGGCGTCTCGCGACGTCGTGCAGCATCCTCATGGCCGTGCTGGCGACGCTGGTCAGCATCGCGCTCCTGCCGCTGCTGCCCTGGATCCTCCGCATGCTCGGGGCGCACGGGCAAACGCTCACCGTCGCTCACGACTTTCTTCTGATCGCATTGCCGACCAACGTGCTGATGGCGCTCGGCATGGCGTTCTCGACGATCCTGCGGGCTGCGGGCGACGCCAAGCGCAGCATGTACGCCACTCTGTCGGTCGCTGCCGTGACGGTGATCCTCGACCCGGTGCTGATCTTCGGCCTCGATCTCAGGACCAACGGCGCGGCGATCACGATCAACATCTCCCGCGTCGTCTATCTCGTGGTCGCCTATCTTTTCGTCACCCGCTGTCACGGCCTCCTGACGAGGCCCAACCTGAAGGGTGTCATGGCCGACGCACGGCCGTTCTTCGCGATCGCCGTGCCGGCCATCCTGACCAACATCGCGGCCCCGGCCGCGAACGCGTTCTTCACCAGCATCATGGCCCGTTTCGGGGATCCGGCCATCGCCGCTTCGGCCATCATCGACCGTGTGACCCCGGTCGCGTTCGGAGGCCTTTTCGCCCTGGCCGGCGCCATCGGTCCGGTCCTCGGGCAGAACTGGGGAGCCCAGCGCTACGACCGCATGAAGCAGATCCTGAAGGACGCCCTCAACTTCACGATCATCTACGTGGCCGGCGTCTGGCTGATCCTCTACCTGGTCCGCGTCCCGATCACGGAGGCGTTCCACGCGCAGGGCCTGACGGCCGAGCTCGTCCAGTTCTTCTGCCAGCTGAGCGGTCCGATCTGGTTCTTCGTCGGCCTCGTCTTCGTGTCGAACGCCTCGTTCAACAATCTCGGCTATCCGCTGCTGTCGACCTTCTTCAACTGGGGCCGGGCAACCTTGGGCATGATCCCGTTCGCCTATTTCGGCGCCGAGATCGGCGGCCCTAAAGGCGCTCTGATCGGAATCGGGCTCGGTTCGGTCGCCTTCGGAATTGCCGCCATCATCACTGCGTTCTGGACAATCCGACGTTTGGAGAGGCAAGCTAGCGCCTCTTCGTGACCGACAGGACCGGGCGGCCGCGCATGAAGGAGCCGACGATGTTCAATTGGTTCGATCTGATGCGCCAAGCTCAAACGAGTGCGGCCTTCTCGATGCTGGCGAACCAGTACCAGCTGTCCAGCGAGCAGACCCAGAAGGCCATGGCGGCCCTGCTGCCGGCCTTCGCCATGGGCCTCCAGCAGGCCGGGGCGCCCAATGACCCGGGCCGGTTCATGCAGTCCATGATGAGCAGCGCCTACCAGAATTTCTGGCAGGGGGCCGGACAGGCGTTTTCGTCCCAGGCGCAGCAGGAGGGCCGGCGCATGCTCGACCAGCTCTTCGGCTCGGACGACGTCACCCGACGCGTGGCGCATCAGGCGGCCGACTACGTGGGCGTGAGCGTCGAGACCATGCAGCAGATCCTGCCGCTCATGACAGGGATCTTGGCCGGCGGCCTGTATCAATGGATGGTCCAGCAGGGCCGCGCCTTCCAGGCGGCCGTTCCTCAGGGCGCCGCGACGTCTCAGCAGGGCAGCGACAACCCGAACGATCCCTGGGGCCAGCTCTGGACGATCTGGATGAAGGCCGCGACCCCGGAGAAGAAGCCGGAGCCCCATCCCTTCGAGGAGCTGATGGCGGCCTTCATGCCGCCGCAGACCGCGCCGCAGTCGCCGCAATCCCCTCCTCCGGCCCCATGGGCCGAGATGATGGAAACGGGACGCGACATGCAGAAGCAATACCTCGCGTCCCTTCAGTCAATTTTCGAAGAGGCGTCGAAAACGCCCGAGAAGTAGCCTCAAGGGCACGTCCGCGCGGCGCGGGTCACGACCGGAACCACCGGACGGACCGGGCGTGCCGGAGGAACGGCCCGCTCGGCTCGGGAATGGCGCTCGGCCGATCGAACCAACACCACGGACGGGTTGTGGAGCAGGGATTCCGACAGGGCACCTTGAACGTCCCCGCGCGTGAGGCCGATGTCCTTCAGCAGGCGGTCGTCGAGTTCCGTCAACGCCTTGATCTCATGGCGGTGCCTGAGATTCCTGACGAAGTCGCGGCCGGTGCGGGAGATCCACTGGACGAGGACCCGCCCGGAAGACGATGTAGCTGAACCGATGGACCCGACCATGGCCGTTCTCCTCGCGCTGCGGCTTCGGCTCCCCTGAAACGGCAGCGGACGTTTCAGGGGATAAGGGCCCCGTTTCACGGGTGTTTCATGGGATATTTCTGAAACGTTTCAGGTGAAGTTTCAGCGGAAATTTCCCATAAGTATTTGATAAATATAATTAATTTCCGATTTCCCGAGGAGCAGTGTAGATCGAATGTTTCATCACTTGAAACGATTGTTTGAGATATGTATCATCACATGAATTGATATAGGGAGCCGGACGCCATGCACCTTCTCGACATCGACCAGCTGCGGACCTTCGTGGCCATCTCGGACACGGGGTCGTTCACCCGCGCGGCGGAGATCGTGCACAAGACGCAGAGCGCCGTCTCCATGCAGATGAAGCGCCTGGAGGACCGGGTCGGCCGGCCGATCTTCGAGCGCGACGGACGCCTGTCCAAGCTCACCGAGGAAGGCGAGCGCCTGCTCGACTACGCGCGCCGCATCGTGCGGCTGAACGCCGAGTGCATGGCCTCCTTCAACGACAACGAGCTCAGCGGCCGCGTCCGCCTCGGCCTGCCCGACGACTACGCCGACCGGTACCTGCCCGAGATCCTGGCGCGCTTCTCGCGCTCGAACCCGAAGGCCGAGGTGACGGTGATGTGCGAGCCCACGCACAACCTGATCGAGCGCATCCAGCACGGGGATCTCGACCTCGCCATCATCACCCATGTGGACCGGCGCGGCCCATCCGACATCGTGCGCATCGAGCAGCTCTTGTGGGTCACCTCCGCGCGCCACGGGGTGCACGAGGAGACGCCGGTCCCGCTCGCGCTCGGCCGTCCCAACTGCGACTGGCGCCACTCGGCCACGGAGGCGCTGGAGAGCGCGGGCCGCAGCTTCCGCATCGCCTATGTGAGCTGGCACTCGACCGCGGTCGGCGCGGCGGTGCTGTCGGGGCTGGCGGTCTCGGTCCTGCCCGAGAGCGCGGTGCGGCCCGGCATGCGCATCCTCGGCCCCTCGGACGGCTTCCCGGCCCTGCCCTCGTGCAAGATCGGCCTCATTCGCGCCCGCGGCGAGGAGAGCCCGCTGGCGGACGCGCTCTGCTTCCACATCAAGCAGTCGCTCGACAATCTCGGCTCCACCCGCACCGTCTTCCCGGCGGCTGCCGAGTAAGCCCTATTTGGAGGCCGGCCGCCGCAGCACCAGCACGTTGCCGCCGAGCGCCAAGGCGGCGCCGGCGACCGCGAGCGGCGTCCACACATAGCCTTCGAGCAGGGTGGAGACGGCGAGCGCCACGATCGGGAACAGCACCGTCGCATAGCCGGCCCGCGCGGCGCCGAGCCGCCGCAGCAGGGTGAGATAGGCCGCGAACGCGATCACCGACGCCCCGATGGCGAGGAAGAGCAGCGAGCCCACGTACTTTGCCGTCGGCTCGATGATGAAGGCGTTGCCGCGCACCAGGTTGATCACGAACAGCACCAGCGTGCCGTAGGTCATGCCCCAGGCATTGGCCGAGAGCAGCGGCACGCCGCGCTTCTGCACCACCGTCGACATCATGTTGCCGGAGCAGAAGAACAGGGTGCCGATCACGCACAGCCCCAGGCCCCACAGGGCGGCCGCATTGAAGCCCGCGCCCGTGATCTCGGGCCAGAACAGCAGGCCCACGCCCGCGAAGCCGATCACGCCGCCGAGTGCGAGGCGCGGTTCCACCCGCTGGCGGAAGAGCAGGAACCCGAGCACGAGGTTGAACACGGAGGCCAGCGAGAACACCACGGAGAGCAGGCCCGAGGGAATCGGGATCGCCCCGTAGTAGAAGCAGATGAAGTTGAACGAGAACAGGCAGCAGCCGAGCACCGCAAAGCGCAGGTGATCGGCGATGGAGAAGCGCATCGGCTTGCCGGTGGCGAGCACCCAGACCCACATCACGGCGGCCGCCAGAACGAAGCGCCACAGCACCGACATTTCCGGCGCCACGATTCCGACCTGCGCCTTCATGCCGATCCAGCTCACGCCCCACATGATGACCGTGATGACGTACAGCCCGAGGGTGGTGCCGTCGAAACGGGCGGGCGCTTGGCCCGGCAGGGCGGTGGCATGGGACATGGGAGCTGACCTTGTGAAGGCCATCGATGTACGCCGGATCTTTCATCAGCACAAATGATGAAATGTCATCGAACTTGGCTGAAACGGTGATGAAATGTTTCTGAAACAGCCCGTGAAACACTCCCTGAAACATCCTGAAACAAGCTGAAACGCCGTTTCGGCGATTCACTTATCCACAACCCAGGGCCAAGCGGGCGGGGCAGCCGCAACCTAAGCTTGACAATAATAGCCGCTATGTTATTTTGTTCACGTTTTGTACTCACCAAATGATTGCCCCCTGCCATGTTCGAGCTTGTACGATTGACCGTTCCCAGCCTCTCCGATGTATCGCGGGAGCCCGCCGCTCCGCCGAAACCGCATGCGCCCGTTCGACCGGCCGAGCCTCCACGACCTGCCTGTGCGTCCCCGCCGCCCCGACCGGTCGAGGCAGGTCCGCCGGTCGCCCATGAGGGCTCCGCCCGGCCGGATGGCGGCTCCCGGCCCGCATCCGTCGCGCAAACGGGACATCCGCCGCCAGCCCGTCAGGTCTCCCCCTCCGAACCGGCGGCGCCCCTCTCCGGAATGCTCGGACAAAATGCCCTGCCGGGCGGCCGCCCGGCTTCCGCGCGGCTGCCGGAAGGAGACCGCCTAACCGATCGCTCGGCCCCATCCCGGCGTGAAGGCTCCCCGGCGGCCAATACCGCGCTGCCGCCGCTGCCCACGCGGGCTTCCGTCCAGACGGGAATCGAACCCATGCCGGCGGAACCGTCCGGCCCGGACGGCATCGCCTCCCCTTCCGGCTCCGAGGCGGGCGCCAGGCTCCCGGCCGCGCGCATCGCCGAGATGCGGGCGCTGGTGGAGGGCTCCACCTGGTCCTACAGGCGCATCGGCGCGGAGCTGGGCGTCGCTCCGGCGACGGTCTGGCGCTACGCGGCCGACGGCCAGTGGCGCCGTCCGCCCGGCGCGGCCCTGCCGGCCCGCATCGCCCGCCACCGGGACAAGACCACCGAGAAGCTGTGGAAGCTCGCCGCCCGCCACGCGTCTGCGCTGGAGGAGCAGGATCCCGAGGTCACCCGCCAGTCCCTGCAACCCCTGGCGAGCCTCACCCGGGCGCTGGGCACCCTCTCGCCGAAGCCGGGCTCCGGCCCCGCCCCGGAGGAGGAGATCCCACCCGAGAAGCCCGCGCGCTCCATCCACGAGCTGCGCGACGAGCTCGCGGCCCACCTCGCCCGCATCGACCGGGAGGAAGCGGAATGGTGGGACCGCCACGCCTGGCACTTCGAGCATGGCGCGGGGATCTGACGTCGCCCGCGCTTGCCGAAGGACGAAGGCTTGCCGCTCGATCGGGCTCCGCTGCGCGCTCCACCAGCTCGCGCGGCGGGTTGGCTCGGTCGAGGGGCCACGGCGGATGCCCGTGGCGGATCACGTGGCAGCGGCCCTGCGCGTCCTGCGCGACGCCGTAGACCAGCAGGTGTGTCGGCAGATCGAGCCGTGCCAGGCTCCCCATGGCCGCGATGTCCCGCAAGGCCCGCGTCACCAGCCACGCGACCCCGAGAATCGTCGCCGGCCCGACGAGCAGCCAGAGCGCCTGGGTCGCCGGCGTCGCGGCGTGGAATTTGCTCAGCAGATCGGCAAACGCGGAGCAGCTACGGTGTCTCACCGTATTCTCTTCACGCCTTTCGGGGCGGCCCTGTCAACGCAGGGCTCAGTAAGACCTTGAGCGATGATCGCGATACGGGGCGCAAGAGAAGCTTAACCGGGATCGCGGCTCATTGCGCCGCTTTTATTTCCTGGCAGTCCCACGCGGTACACACCTCCTTGCAGATGGTATTGCCGCTTTCGCCGGTTGTGCATTCGTATCGTGTCGCGGTGCATTTACAGATAGTGATGGTGGGCCGCTCGATCCCGCCGCCGCTTGGCTTCTTGTTGAAGACCACCACAGCAAGTTTTTCGCCCTCATAGTGAATAGTGGTGCCGGGTCCACTTGGGAGGGCCTTAACCCGCCGGGATCTGGGAGTCGTGACTTTGCGTTCAGATCGGGCGGTCTGCTTTCTTGCGGCCATGGTGGCCTCCCTGGTTGTACGCAGTCGACAACAGGCTGACCAAAGTCATCGCTGAGTATACACGAAGAGCACTTAGGAAAGAAGGCAGATTGAATGAGAACGGCACGCGAAGGTGCTACTTCTGTTGCTAGGGTGTCGGACCGTTAAGTGGACTCGTCACAAGGAGCTACGAGATAGCTCCAGGATTGCTGAGATCCAGAACTCGTCGGATGCTCTAGACCCCAAAGCCGGGTGCGCCCGGCTTCACCGTCGAGATAACACGTGGACAGGGCGCCGGGTCATGGTGGCGACGCGTCAGGACGATGGGCTACCGTCGTTTCGAACCTGCCGCAGGGCCGAGCCCGCCCTGATGGTCCACCTTCCGCCTCGGTGTCGTCGTTCAGCCGCCGTCGCCGATGCGCCATAAGGCGATCTTCCGGACGCGGGGCGGTTGCGCGCTAAATTCGTCAACGGCTAACGATGAGAACTTCGGGCAAGGCCGTTTTGTAGAAGAATGGTTGGCCGGTGACGGAGATCATCTGACCGTCACGAACACCACCCGGCCGACCTCATTGGTGATGACCAGGATCCGGTCCGGCTGGGTTCGTCCGGTGAGGGCTTCTGTCCACAACGCCGTGGCGTCGTCGGAAACCGGTGCCAGCCCGAGATCCGGCAGTTCGAGCCCAACCCCGTCCCACATCATGCGCTCGCCGATGCGATGGTGAAAGAAGTAGCGTGGCATGGCGCCTCCGTACAGGCCAAGACTGTTCCTGATCGTGCAGAGGACGAGAGGTGCCCTCAGCAAGCCGGAGGGACAACGATCGAAGCGGCGCTCCTGCTCCGACAAATCCTTCGGCAAGCCGAAGAGCCTCGTCCGTCTGCGCCTGTTCCGAGGTTCCCGCTTTCAAGCAGGTTAACTTTTGCCCTCAAAAGATGGGTTGCACCGGGAAATCTGCAGGCACGTTCAACCGGGATGAAGGCGCAAGGCTCCAAAGCGGTGTAGCCACTGGCCCGCGAAAATCGCGGAAGACGCTTATGGAACCGCAAAAATCCATAACATGGTTTAATGAACCGCCCGGCCGATCGGTCTAGCCTTCGGGCCATGAGCAGGCTCAAGGTCAATCAGGACCGCGCCCGCCAGCGCTGGCGCTCGACGCAGTTGGCGCTCAGGCTGAGCCAGAGGCGCATCGAGGAGACCAAGCGCATGCTGGAGGAGGCTCGCAAGCTGCTCGATCGGCCGGTTTATCCCTACGACCCCCGCACCGTTCCCAAACCCGACAAGTGAGGCCTCGCGCGCACGTCGAACCTACCGCGCATTTTCGCATCATGCGCATTTCGGTGAGCGGTCAGGATCGATGGATGAGAGCCTGAAGGGCCTGCACGAGATCTCTCAGGCGATACGGCTTCTCCCACCGTGGAACGTGCCGGTAACGGTCCGGGATGGCGGCGGCGCTATAGCCCGTTGCAAACACGAACGGGATCCCGCGCTCCTGCAGGGCATCGGCCACGGGAAAACTCATCTCGCCCCGGAGGTTGATGTCGACCACGGCGCCGTCGATCCGCTCCGACGCCTGTATCAGCGCAAGCGCCGTTTCGAGAGTCTGCACGGGTCCTAGCAAGACGGCCCCATGAGCGTTCAGGAGCTGGCCCAGGTCATCGGCGATGTAATAATCGTCCTCGACCAGAAGAACGCTGCAGTTGGCCAGATCCTGCACCATGGTTTCCATGGGCTCCTCCGTTTCCCGGGCCCAGCCTGCCTGTCTCCCCAAGGATCGGCAAGCGGGGGCGATGAAGCTCCCGATCTGGAACAGCATCGAACCGCGCCTCATTTAAGCTGGAAACCAGCCGATAGGTGTCGTCATGAGCACCGAGGACAATCTCCTGATCCAACGTGCCGAGGAGGCGGCGGCTGAAGCCGCACGGCTCCGCGAAGCCCTCGAACAGTCCCGAAGGAAGGTTCACCAGCAGGCCGAGCGGCTCGCCCGGATCGAGGCCGAATTGGACCCGCTCCTGCCGCACCCACCCGAGGAGCTCAGGCAGGTCAGGGCGTTGCTGGCCCAGGATCCGTTCGATGAGGAGGAGATGCGGCCCGCTCATGCCGGGCGATGGCCTCCAGGATGAGCCGGCGGTGGTCCTGCCAGGTCGCGATGGTCTCCTCCAGCAACCGCAGCAGGTCCTTCGCTCTGGTGGTCTCGTAGCCTTGCCCGGTCAGCCTCTGGATCAGGGCGAGCTGCTCGGAAATGCGCTGCTCGCCCGCGGCGAGGTGCCGATCCGCCAGGATCAGATGTTGGCGCTCTTGGTCGAGGTCTGCGGTCATGACGACACGCCTCAGCCATGCAGGCGGGAGCGCACGTCTCTCTCAGCCACCAGCGCCTACGGATTCGGATCGACTGGTGATTAGGCCATTTTATCCCCATGAGAAGGCGAACGTAAGGCCCTCGATGTACGTTGGTAGTCTTATTGTCTGCCACCAGGAACAGCCTTGTATTTCCCTCGCTACGATAAGGCCGCCGAATATCGGCGCCAGGCTCAGGAGGCCAGGGATCTCGCCCGTCAGATCTCGCTCAACGATGCCCACCGCCAGCTTCTCGAGACAGCCAGGCACCTTGAGGCACTGGCGGAGGAGGAGGAGCGCAGGGCTCGTGAAACCGGGTCCGTTCAGGAATCCGGCGCGACGGAGGAATGAACGCGGCGAATTGCGCGCAGTCCCCGTGATGAGACAACTGCCAAGATGGCTTGGTTGTAGCGGCGAGCGTCTACGATTGGGGGAGAAGGATCTATGTCCGATTATGCGGCGTTCCTGCATCGGGAAGAGGAAGACCAAGCGAGGTTCGAGCAGCTCGTTACGGAGGGCGAGGGACGCGTGACGGAGCAGATGCTCCGGATCGAGCGGTTGCGGGCCGATGGCCACGACACGAAACAGGCCGAGCGGTTTCTCGCGGAACTCCGGCAGAACCTCGATGAATGGCACCGGATCAGAGCCGATGTCACGCGGATCATGCAGACCTACGGGCTTATGGAACGAGCCAATCTCTCCCCCCACGACGGTCCGGGGCCGTTATCTCCACGCAAACCCGGGGACTCGATTTTCGACAAGATGCCTCGTGGGACCGGAGTAAAATCTCCCGCTCCGTTTAACCTGGGTGATAGGCGGATCTCCGGAGCCGTCTAGGCTCGCGGTGGGCCCTCATCGGCTCGTTCCTCCTCGACTGGCGCCCTCTTGCCCCGGCAAGGGCGCTTCTTTTTGCCTGCCAGGTCGCGGCGATGCACGGAATGTTAACCTTGACCGTCGATAGGGAGGACGAGGGCCGCGTCTCGCGTATGGCCTCCCAAACCCCGCTCGGTCCCCCGGCTGCGCGGGGTTTTCTTTGCTTCCCCTTCCGCCCGTCAGTCCGGCCCGAACAGCCGAAGGGTTTCCTGGAACCGGGCGCCGGGACCGTCCCGAAAGCAGACGAGGCTGCCGCGGAACAGACACCCTCCGAAGGCGCGGCAGGCGTCCGCTCTCGAGAACTGAAGCAGGCCGGGCGCTTGCGTCTCAGGAGGGCCGCCGACAGACCTTCACGGTCATGGATTCGGAACAGCACGCAAACCCGGCGTCGACACCGCGTCCCGGTGAATGGCGGCGGATTGCGGCGGCAGGATCGCACAGCGGGTGAAGTAGCCGATCGCGTCCCGCAGCCCGCACCAATGCGCTCCCCCCGTTTCGCCACGGTCGCCCGCGAGGACGCGGTATTGGATGCTGCCCCTCGGGATATCGAGCCACTGCTCGTCGACGAACATCTGCACCCCTTTGGGGGTCAGACGGTACGGCACGGGGCGGCAGTCGCCATCATGACAGCATGGCAGACCCGATCTGGTGAGCAGGTCCGTGTAGATGTCATGTGCCCGGATCGGCCCAATCCCGATGACCAGAAGACCGCCGACGAGCCAGATCTGTTTCGGAGACATGATACGCACCCTGACCACCGAGTGGGTCCGGGGCCCTTCGCTCCGAGAGCCCCGAAGGCCGTGAGAGGGGTTGCGTCTTCGCGGTTGAACCCAGCTTAAACTCCATCCGCGTCAGGCACAAACGTGAGGCAGGGAAGAATGCGCCCGGAGCCTCATGCGGCCAACAGCTCCTGCCTGAGGTGGAGGTAGATCGGATCGAAGTCGCCGACCTGCTTCAGCGCCTCCCAATCGAGGATGGTCAGAACCGTCCCCTTCGTGCGGACGAGGTCTTCGGCCCGCATCTGCTGCAGAACCCGGTTGACGTGAACGGTCGAGATGCCGAGGGCGTCACCGAACTCGGCCTGGGTGATCGGCAGATC
>JAFAAP010000050.1 GCA_023426505.1 Pseudomonadota bacterium | reverse complement strand
GCGCCGTAGATGACGGCAGGAACTTGGCCTTGGCGACGAACGGCCCGGGCGGCCCCCTTGCCGGCCCGGTCGCGCGCCACGGCCTTGATTTGCTTGATATCGCTCATGGTCGTGGTCCTTTAGGATTGGATTGTAAAAACCGATGGCCGCCCGGGTTTCTTGAGAAACCTACCGGCGGCCATGAGGTCCGCGCCCGTGCCTCCAAGGGTGTCGAGCGGGCGCGAGGCGGCTTATAGAGAAAGAAGGCGGGAAATGCAACAAATCCCGCCGGAGGGCTGCTCGGCCCGGGAAGCGGCCTTAATCGAACAGGCTCGAGACCGAGCTTTCCGTCGCCGTGCGGCCGATGGCTTCGCCCATCAGGGGCGCGATGCTGATGACCCGGATGTTGTGCGCCACCTTCACGGCCTCGGTCGGCATGATCGAGTCGGTGATGACGAGTTCCTTGAGCTTGGACCCGGCGATGCGGGCGACCGCGCCGCCCGAGAGCACCCCGTGGGTGATGTAGGCGTAGACCTCGCGGGCGCCGTTGGCCAGCAACGCGTCGGCGGCGTTCACCAGGGTGCCGCCGGAATCGACGATGTCGTCCACCAGGATGCAGGACCGGCCCGAGACGTCGCCGATGATGTTCATCACCTCGGACTCGCCGGGGCGCTCGCGGCGCTTGTCCACGATGGCGAGCGGGGCATCGATGCGCTTGGCGAGGGCGCGGGCGCGCACCACGCCGCCCACGTCCGGGGACACCACCATGCGGTGGCTGCCGTCGAGATGTTCCTTGATGTCGCGTGCGAGGATCGGCGCGGCGAAGAGGTTGTCGGTCGGGATATCGAAGAAGCCCTGGATCTGGCCCGCATGCAGGTCGAGCGTCAGCACGCGGTCGACGCCCGCATGGGCGATGATGTTGGCGACCAACTTGGCCGAGATCGGCGTGCGCGCCGCCGGCTTCCGGTCCTGGCGGGCATAGCCGAAATAGGGGATCACCGCCGTGATGCGGCGCGCGGAGGCACGGCGTAGGGCGTCGGTGATAATGAGGAGCTCCATCAGGTGGTCATTCGTCGGGAACGATGTCGACTGGATGACGAACACGTCCTCGCCGCGCACGTTCTCCTGGATTTCGACGAAGACCTCCATGTCCGCGAAGCGCTTGACCTGGGCCTTGGCGAGCGGAACGTTGAGGTAGGCGGAGATGGCCTCCGCCAGCGGACGGTTGGAATTTCCCGCGACGAGCTTCATGAAAGCAACTTTGGCTCTACCTGTGACCTATGGAGCCCGCCGCGCGACATCGGCGCTCAAGTGCGGCAAGGCGCTTGGGTCTTAGCAGCGTTGGGAAACCGTCACAATACGTGCGATGCCGTCAAGGTGCGGCTTTTTTGGACTTTCGTCGCGGTCATTGAGCGACCGGAGCCTCGTCGGTGGAAGCCTCCGCCGTCTGGAACGGCGCCTCGTCCCTCGCGGCGCTCAGGAATTCGGCGATCTCATCCATGCTGGCGCTGGCGAGCTTGGCCAGGGTCTCCTTGTCGAGGTTCGTGAGCGAGGCGGACGGCACCGGCACCGGGCTCGTCCCGGCGAGGCGCTTGGCCCTGCGCTTCTGGGAGTCGAACACGTCCCACACATAGGACACTTTGGTCTTGCCCTCGCTCGTCTCCGTGGACAAGTAGCCCCGCACCCGATAGCGCGCCTCGGCGCTGGCGCCGACCAGTTCGACCTTGCGGTCGGAGGCTGCGGTGCTGAGCTCGTCGATCAGGGCCGTGCGGACGGGGGCGGGTGCGCCGTCGATGCTCTCGAGGGCGATCGGAACTCCCTCGGGCGATCCGCTGAACGAGCCGCCCTGGCATGCGCCGAGCGAAACCGCCATCAAGGCGGCGCCGAGCCACCCCTTCCGCCGTATCGAACCCATGATGCCCCCGTTTCCCCGTGTTCTGTAACGAAGTTTTAAGCTTAACGGGAGGTTTCGTCCAGATCAGGGGCGACGAATGCGCAAAACGGCCGCGTCGAGGAGGAGCGCCACGAGCCCGGCCGCTAGGCCCCAGAAGGCGGAGCCGATGCCGAAGAGGGTCAGCCCCGACGCCGTGACGGCGAGGGTCAGGACCGCCGGAAAGACCTTGGCCTGATCGGAGAGGGCGGAGCCCAGCGCGCCCGCGAAGGCGCCCATCAGGGCGAGGCCCGCCACCGTCTTGATCAGCTCCGGCGGCAGGGCTGCGATCAAGCCGATCAGGGCGGCGCTGAAGGCCGCGAAGATCAGGTAGCTGAAGGCATAGAACGGCCCGACCATCCATCGCTTGGACGGGTCCGGATCCGTGTCCGGCCCGGTGCAGATCGCCGCCGAGATCGCCGCGAGGTTGCTGGTATGGGCGCCGAAGAAGGCCGTGATCAGGGAGGCAAGCCCGGTGGCCGCCAGGATCGGACGGGACGGAGGCGTATAGCCGGAGGCGCGCAGCACCGCGAAGCCCGGCAGGTTCTGGGACGCCATCGTGACCAGGAACAGGGGCAGCCCCAACCCGATCAGGGCCGTCGGCTCGAAGGCCGGCGCGATGAAGGTGAGGGACGACAGGGAGAGGTCGGAGGAGAGGGGCCGCGCCAGGCCGCCGCCGAAGGCGATGCCCAGCCCGACGAACAGCACGGCCAGGACCGCGAGGGCCGGATTGAAGAGCCGGACCAGCAGGAACACCCCCACGAGCGGCAGCACCAGCTTGGGCGCTCCCTGGGCGCTCTCGAACACCGCCATGACGAAGCGGATGAGGACGCCCGCCAGCATCGCGGCCGCGAGGGAGGAGGGGATGCGCTCGATCAGCCGCCCGAATGGCTTCACCGAGGCCGCGAGGACGATGAGCCCGCCGGTGAGCAGGAAGGCCCCGACCGCCGCATGGATGGAAATTCCGCTGGAGGCGGCGATCAGCGCCGCGCCCGGGGTCGACCAGGCGGTCACGACCGGGATGCGGTAGCGGACGCTCAGGAACCCGCTCGTGGCCGCCATGCTCAGGCACAGGGCCGCCACCCACGAGGTGGTCTGCGCCGCATCGGCTCCGACGGCATTCGCCGCCGCGATGATCAGCGCGATGGTGCTGCCGAACCCGACCAGGGCCGCGACCACGGCGGAGGTGACGATCGACAGGCGCATCTCGTGAGGCTCCGGCGGTGGACGGGAGCTTGGCGGTTTAGACCGAACTCCATCCCGAGGCTAGTTCGCGCAGGCCCTTCCCCCGGGAATCGCGAGACCTTAAATCTCGCCTATGAGTCGCAACACCTATAACGACGTCCCCCCCGACATCCTGACCGACGAAGAGGACGACGACGCGGTTGCCGTGGAGAGCGGTTCCGACGTCGAGTTCGATCTCGAGGCCAATCCCGGCTCCGTCCAGCGCGGGACCGAGGTCATCCGGCGGTTCTGGACGACCCTGCCCAACGCGCCGGGTGTCTACCGCATGTTCGATGCCAAGGGGGACGTGCTCTATGTGGGCAAGGCCAAGAGCCTGAAGGCCCGCGTCGGCTCCTATGCGCGCGGCCAGGCCCATTCCAACCGCATCGCCCGGATGATCGGCGAGACCGCCTCGATGGAATTCGTCACCACGGCGACGGAGACCGAGGCCCTGCTGCTCGAGGCCAACCTCATCAAGCAGCTCAAGCCCCGCTACAACGTGCTGATGCGGGACGACAAGTCGCTCCCCTACATCCTGCTCACCGCCGACCATGAGGCGCCGCAGCTCGTCAAGCATCGCGGCGCACGCAAGCGGAAAGGGGATTATTACGGCCCCTTCGCGAGCGTCTGGGCGGTGAACCGCACCATCAACGCCCTTCAGCGCGCCTTCCTGCTGCGCTCATGCAACGACAGCTACTACGAGAACCGCACGCGGCCCTGTCTGCTGTTCCAGATCAAGCGCTGCTCGGGACCCTGCACGAAGGAAATCTCGCACGAGGAATACGCGAACCTCGCCGCCGAGGCGCGGGCCTTCCTGTCGGGCAAGTCCAATGCCGTGAAGGCGCGCATCACCGAGGAGATGCAGCAGGCGGCCGAGGAACTGGAATTCGAGCGTGCCGCGCGCTGCCGCGACAGGCTCGCGGCGCTCTCGGCCATCCAGGGCGTGCAGGGCATCAACACCCAGTCGATCGAGGAGGCGGACGTCTTCGCCCTCGACGAGCAGGCCGGGCAGTTCTGCGTCGAGGTCTTCTTCTTCCGCAACTGGCAGAACTGGGGCAACCGCGCCTACTTCCCCAAGGCCGACAAGTCCATGAGCCCGGAGGAGGTCCTGACCTCGTTCCTGGCACAGTTCTACGACGACAAGCCGGCTCCGCGGACGATCCTGCTCTCCCACGAGATCGAGGATGCCGACCTGATGGCGGCCGCGCTCTCGACCCGGGCCGAGGCCAAGGTGGAGATCCACGCGCCGCAGCGCGGCGAGCGGCGCCAGCTCATCGAATACGCCCTGCGCAACGCTAAGGAGGCCTTGGGCCGCCGGCTCGCCGACACGGCCTCGCAGCAGAAGCTCCTCGTGTCCCTCGGACAGGCCTTCGGGCTCTCGAAGGCCCCGCGCCGCGTGGAGGTCTACGACAACTCGCACATCATGGGCACCAACGCGGTAGGCGCCATGGTCGTGGCGGGGCCGAACGGCTTCATGAAGCAGCATTACCGCACCTTCAACATGAAGTCGGAGGACCTGAAGCCCGGCGACGATTACGGCATGATGCGCGAGATGCTCCAGCGCCGCTTCGCCCGCCTCGTGAAGGAGGAGCCTCGCTCCTCCGAGCCCGCCAATGCCGAAGCCCATAGGGAGGACGACGACAGCTTCCCGGCCTGGCCCGATCTCGTGCTGATCGACGGTGGCAAGGGGCAGCTCGAGGCGGCCCGCCAGGCGCTCGCGGAGGTCGGCGTCAGCGAGGACGACGTGGCGCTCGTCGGCATCGCCAAGGGGCGCGACCGCGACGCCGGTCGCGAGACCTTCTTCAAGCCGGGCGAGGCGCCGTTCAAGATGCCGCCGCGGGACCCAGCCCTCTACTTCGTGCAGCGTCTGCGGGACGAGGCCCACCGCTTCGCCATCGGGGCGCACCGGGCCAAGCGCAAGCGCGAACTCGTGAAGAACCCTCTCGACGAGATTCCGGGCATCGGCCCGACTCGAAAACGGGCGCTCCTGCACCATTTCGGAACGGTGAAGGCCATCCAGCGTGCCGCGCTGGAAGACCTCATGAAGGCTCCGGGCGTGAATGCCGCCACGGCCCGGGCCGTGTTCGACTTCTTCCACGAGCGGGGGTAGGGAATGAGGGCCTCGTTCCATGCGACCAAACGATGTCCTGCCTGCGCGGTCAGGTTGACGGACCAACCTCCGGCGTGCTTCCTGCCGAAGCTATGAGCACTGCTCCCTCCATGCGCCGGTCCAAGGCCTTCAACCTCGCCAACCTGCTGACCTACGGCCGGCTCGCGGCCGTGCCGGCCGTCGTGGCGCTGCTGTTCTGGCCAGAGGACCACTGGTCGCGTTGGTTTGCGCTCGCCATCTTCGCCTTGGCGGCGATCACCGACTATCTCGACGGCTATGTGGCCCGCACCTATGCCCAGCAATCGGCCCTGGGCCGCATGCTCGACCCGATCGCCGACAAGCTGCTCGTGGCGGCCTGCCTCCTCATGCTCGTAGCTGATGCGACGATCCGCGGATGGGCGCTGTGGGCCGCCATCGTGATCCTGTGCCGCGAGATCCTGGTCTCGGGCCTGCGCGAGTTCCTGGCCGAGCTGAAGGTCGGCGTGCCGGTGAGCCGGGTCGCCAAGTGGAAGACCACGTTCCAGCTGGTCTCGCTCGGCTTCCTGATTGCGGGGCCCGCCGGGGAGACCGTCCTGCCCGGTACCGTCCTGATCGGCACGGTGCTCCTGTGGGCCTCGGCGATCCTGACGATCTACACCGGCTGGGACTATCTCAAGACCGGCATCCACCACATGATCGACGAGGGCTGAGCCGATGAAGCTCGTCTACTTCGCCTGGGTGCGCGAGCGGGTCGGCCGGACGGACGAAGACGTGGAGCTTCCCGAGGGGATCGAGACGGTCGCCGATCTCGTCCGCTGGCTGAAGTCCCGCGGCGAGGAATACGAATACGCCTTCGAGAACGAGGCTGTGGTCCGCGCCGCCATCGATCATGTGCATGCGAAGCCCGATGCTGCCATCGCGGGAGCGCGCGAGATCGCCTTCTTCCCGCCGATGACCGGGGGCTAGGCTCCATGTCAAAGCTGGGCCGATGACTGTCTCGATCCGGATCCAGGCCGAGCCCTTCGATGTCGCGGCCGAGACGGCGTCCTTGACGGAGGGACGCGCCGATATCGGCGCCGTCGTCGCCTTCACGGGTTTATGCCGGGACGAGGGCGGAAGACTGACGGCCCTCGAGCTCGAGCATTATCCCGGCATGGCGGAGGCCGAGATCGCCCGCATCGCTGCGCAGGCGCGGGAGCGCTGGCCTCTCCTCGGCCTTACGATCATCCACCGGTTCGGCAAAATTCGTCCGGGAGACCAGATCGTGCTGGTGCTCGCGGCCTCGAGCCACCGCCGCGCCGCCTTCGAGGCTGCCGATTTCCTGATGGACTACCTCAAGACACGGGCGCCGTTCTGGAAGCGCGAGCACCTGCAGGACGGAACGGCAGGCGCCTGGGTCGAGGCGAAGGATCAAGACGACGAGGCCGTGCAGCGCTGGCTCTGAAGAGCGCTTGACCGAAGCGGACGTCGGGAGGACCATTTTCGAGGGGCGACAAGCGGAGATGCGCCATGCGCAGCGTCGTCGTTCTTCTGGGTCTGGGACTTGCGGCGCCGGCCAGCGCCCTCGATGATCCCTTGATGCATCGCATCCAGGCGCCCGGCCACAATCCCCTTGACTGCTATTGCCGCGCGGAAGGGCGGATGTTCGCGCCCGGCGAGAAGGTCTGCCTGCGGACCGCGAGCGGGCCGCGCCTCGCCCAGTGCGGCATGGAGATCAACGTCATGTCATGGCGCATCACCGAGACCCCATGCCCTGAGACATGACCCTTTCGCTTCCGAGAGGACGGATCGGCTTGGGAATGTGATGCGGTTGAACCGGGTTTTCGACGTTCGTCCTCGATCAGAAAACCCCGACCACGACGGCACAGATGAAGCTCAACGAAACGCACGCCGCCGCAACGTTCAAACCGTATACCCAGTTCACGCTCGACGTCAGGTTCATGGCAATCCCCTGTCTGAATAGAGAGGACGCTAACAAAACAAGAGGGGGTAGAAAAGGCCTTTCGGGCTAGTCGAGGGTTCATGCGGAAATGGTCGAAATGGTTAACAATGTGTTAACCCTTTGTACTGACGAAGAAGTCCGCCCTCGATCTCTTCAGTAAAATTTTTTCGCCGTGAGATTGCCTGGACGCGCCGAGCTTGAGGCTCTTGAGCCGTGGAAACGATTACATGAACGAGCGGGCTCGCGCGCAGGCGAATCGGCGCGCGGAGGGTTCATCGGTCGTGTTCCACCGCAGCACGACGGCGCCTGTTGACGGGATGTTTACTGGCGGCTTCTAGGCTGTGCCCATGCGTCGTGGGTTAGTTGCGTTTTTCGCCCTATCGCTTGTCGGGCTTGGGCTTACGGGGTGCGGGCTGTTTCGTTTCGAGCAGCGCGAGCCCTGGCGTGCGCAGGCCGAGGAGGCGTGTTTATCGCAGCGGCTGGTTCAGCCCTCCGCCTACATGGCCCTGTCGCCGAAGATCGATGGGCCGGGTGTCTGCGGCATGGACTATCCGTTCAAGGTCGCGGCCTTCAACAATGGCGCCGTCGGCCTGAAATCCAAGGTGACGCTCGCCTGTCCCATCATCCCGCGCATCGACACGTGGCTCGACGAGATCGTGAAGCCGGCGGCGCTCCTGTATTTCGGCGTCCCTCTCGCGGACCTGAAGGCGGGCTCCTATTCCTGCCGGCCACGGAACAACCAGCGGGGCGCGAAATATTCCGAGCATGCCTTCGGGAATGCCCTCGACGTCATGGGCTTCGCCCTCGCGGACGGGCGCGACGTCTCGGTCGTGAAGGGCTGGAAGGGAAGCCCGGCCGAGCAGGAATTCCTGCGCGAGGTCTTCGTCGGCGCCTGCCGCTACTTCACCACCGTTCTCGGCCCGGGCTCGGACGCCTTCCACTACGATCACCTGCATATCGATCTGGCCCGCCACGATCCGCGCGGGCAGCGCAGGATCTGCAAGCCGATCTTGAAGTTCGCGCCCCGGATCGACCCGGAGCAGGCGCAGCAGGCCTATCAGGCGGCGGCGCCCTCGGCCGATCTCGCCCCGATCGACATGGAGGAGGAGGGGACGCCCGCCGAAGATTATGCCTCGGCCCCGCATAATCAGAGCCCCGCGCCTTCGGCGCCGATGCCGCCGGCCTCGCGGCCGGTCGCCAGCGGCGGCTATGCGGCCGACCTTCCGGGGTCCAATGCCGGCTACGGCAGGGCATCCCAGATCCAGGCGCCGGCACAGACCTATGCGCCGCCAGGCTATGCAAGGCCCTCCGCCGGCCAGCCGCTGGCCCTGAGCGGCGGTGGAATCTACTAAAGCCGCGCAAGCGGAGCCTTGACGTTGCCGCCGGTCGCCCACATGGTCCCACATGAGGGCAACCAATCTGTTGGAGCATGACGATGAAGTGGCTGGCGGCATTGATCACCTGTGTGATGGTGAGCGCACCCGCGCTGGCACGTGAGATCACCCCAGCCGAGCGGCGGGATCATTCCTACAATGCCAACATTCCCGGCTGCGAGGACCCGTCCGTGCTCCAGGACATCACCTCGACCTTCTCGACCCGTGAGAGCCGGTTCTGGAACTCGAGCCTGGAGATCGTCGGCTTCGAGCGGGTGCAGCAGGTCGCGTGGCGCCCGTGGGGGCTCGACTATATTCCGCGCCGCTACTGCTCGGGCACCGTGATCGTGTCGGACGGCTACAAGCGGCGCATCAACTACTCGATCCGTGAGAAGCTGGGCTTCATCGGGATCGGCTGGGGCACCGAATGGTGCGTGGACGGCCTCGACCGCCACTATTCCTTCGCGCCGCACTGCAAGCAGGCCCTGCCTTGAGGCTTGCCCGGCGCCTGATCCTGACGGGCGCCTTCTGCCTCTCGGCCCTGCCTGCCTGGGCCCAGCCCGTGCGGGAGGCGAGGGGGGCTCCGGCCGGCGCCTTCGACTTCTACGTGCTGGCCCTGTCCTGGTCGCCGGGCTTCTGCGAAGCGGATGGCAGCCGCGACCGGCGTGCGCAGTGCGAGGCCGGGAGCGGCCTCGGCTTCGTGGTCCACGGCCTGTGGCCCCAAAACGAGCAGGGCTATCCCAGCTTCTGCGAGCCGGGCGGACGCTTCGTTCCGCGGGCGGCCCTCCAGGACGCGGGCAATCTCTTCCCCGACGATAATCTCGCCCGCTATCAGTGGCGCAAGCACGGGACATGCACGGGCGAAAGTCCCAGCGGCTACTTCCGCGCCGTCCAGCGGGCCCGGGACCTCGTGCGCATCCCGGACGGGTTCAAGAACCTGACCACTGAGTCCAAGGTGATGCCGCTCGAGCTCGAACGGGCTTTCATGGCCGCCAATCCGGGCCTGCGCCCTGATATGATCGCCCTGTCCTGCGGGCGCCGCATCCTGCAGGAGATCCGGATCTGCCTCGACAAGGACCTGCGCGGATTCCACCAATGTCCCGAGGTCGATCGCAACGGATGCCGCGCCGGCGAGGTTACGATACCGGCGGTCCGATAAGGCACGAGAATGAATTATCGACATGCATTTCACGCCGGCAATTTCGCCGACGTCATGAAGCACGCGCTCCTGGCGCGCACCCTCGTCTATCTCCAGCGCAAGGAGACGCCCCTTCGGGTGATCGACACCCATGCGGGGGTCGGGCTCTACGACCTTACGGCGGACGAGGCGGAGCGCACGGGCGAATGGGTCGACGGGATCGGCCGTCTCGACGAGGCCTTCGCGCCCGAGGTCGAGGAGATCCTGGCGCCGTACCGCAAGGTCGTTGCCGACGTGCGGGCGCGTCACGGCGAGACGATCTACCCGGGCTCGCCGGGAATCCTGCGCGAGCTGCTGCGGCGGCAGGACCGGGGTGTATTCGTCGAGCTGCACCCGGCCGACCATGCGGTCTTGAGCGAGGCCTTCAACCAGGTCGCCAATCTCAAGGTGATGCATCTCGATGGATGGACGGCGCTGCATGCGCTGATCCCGCCCAAGGAGCGCCGCGGTCTCGTGCTGATCGATCCGCCCTACGAGAAGCCGAACGAGCTGGAGCGCCTCGGCACGGAGCTTCTCGAGGCCCTAAAGAAATGGCCGACCGGCGTCTATGCCGGCTGGTATCCGATCAAGGCGCTGGAGCCGGTGGATGCGGTCGCGGCCCGTCTGCATGATCAATGCCCGCGACCGGGCCTGCGCCTGGAGCTCCTGGTGGACGACCCGGCCGATCCCACGCGCCTGAACGGCAGCGGCCTCTTCGTCATCAACCCGCCCTGGTCCTTGCGGCAGGAAGCGGAAATCCTCCTGCCGGCGCTGGCGGAGCGCCTGTCGCGCGGGCGCTACGGTGGCTATCGCTGTGAGCCGTTCGGGCCTCCGGCATAAATCCCGTTGCGGTCAGGCTTCGCGAGGTTCAAGAAAGGTGCCGTTCGAGTCCTAGGATGTCCCGCATGCTCACGCTCCGCACCTCTCCCGCATCGCCTTTCGGCCGCAAGGTCAAGCTGTCCGCCTCCCTCCTCGGTCTCCTGGACCGGATCGAGATCGTCGAAGCCGATACCACCAACCCGGCCGACACGCTGCGGCAGCAGAACCCTCTTGGAAAAATCCCGACCCTGATCCTGGAGAACGGCGAAACCCTCTACGATTCCCGCGTCATCGTGGATTATCTCGATCACTTGGCCGGCGGTGGGCGCATCATCCCGGCCGGATGGGAACGCTATGCCGCCCTGCGCCAGCAGGCCTTGGCCGACGGCATCATGGATGCCGCCCTGCTGCAGGTCTATGAGGGACGTTTCCGTCCGGCGGACCGGCACGAGCCGAAGTGGGTCGAGCATCAACTGGGCAAGGTCCAGCGCGGCCTCGATTATGCGGAGGCCCACCTCTCGACGCCCGCGCAGACCCTCCATATCGGCCACATCGCCCTCGCCTGCGCGCTCGGATATCTCGACCTGCGCATGGGCGGCCGCTGGCGGGAGGGCTATCCGAAGCTCGTGGCGTGGCTCGCCGATTTCGAGGCCCGCGTTCCGGCCTATGCGAAGACGCGGGTGGCGGCCTGACGCCGAAGCCGCAGGCTTCGCCCTAACAAAAAGGCCCGGGATTTCTCCCGGGCCTTTGTCGTTGAGGAGGGTCGGTTCGGCTTAGTAGGTGCCGAACTTGAAGTTGAGCTTGGCGCGGGCGACGAAGAAGTCGTTGTCGCCCTCGTCGCGGCCGGGCACGAACACCGGGGCGGCGCCGCCGCCGAGGGTCGGCACGGTG
>JAFAAP010000021.1 GCA_023426505.1 Pseudomonadota bacterium | reverse complement strand
TATCGGTGAGGTCGTCGATCACGAGGACGCCCTTGCCCTTGCCGTCTCCCACGGCCTTGATCGAGGGCGCGATATCCTTCAGCACCTGCAGCTCGCCCTGGCTCTTGTAGTCGTGGTAACTCGCGATGCAGACGCTCTCAATGAGCCGCAGGTCGAGCTCGCGCGCCACGATGGCCGCCGGCACGAGGCCGCCACGGGTGATGCAGACGATCGCCTCGAACGGGCCGGCCGAGGCCAGGCGCCAGGCGAGCGCCCGGCAATCGCGGTGGAACTGGTCCCAGGAGACGGGGAAGGCTTTGGGAGAGGTCGGGGACATTGTTTTGCTCTTCTAAGGCTACTGGTTGGAGACGATAACTCTCACAGGGGCGCCCGGTCGCCCTTGAGGCGACCGAGAAGCTCACGGACGGCGGCACTGGCCTTCGCAACCGCGTCCGGGTCCTTGCCCCGCACGACGATCTGGTTGCGGAAGCCGCTCGCCGAGAACGAGGGATAGGATCCCATGGACACGCCCTCGCTGGACGAGGCGATCTGGCTCAGACCCTCGGCATAGATGCCCTCGGGCAGCCCTTCGGCCTCGATGGTCTCGATGACCATGCGGGCGCCCGTCTGGAGAGACGGCGCGACGATGTCGAGCATGGCCTGCATGATGGCAGGCACGCCCGCCATGACGAAGACGTTGCCGATCCGGAAGCCGGGCGCCTTGGAGATGGGGTTCTCGATGAGATCGGCGCCCTCCGGGATCCGGGCCATGCGCAGGCGCGCCTCGTTCAGCTCGTGCGGCTGGTAACGCTCCCGCAGCAGGGCGACCGCCCGCGGATCGACGCCGATGCCAACGCCGAAAGCTTTGGCGACCGAGTCCGCCGTGATGTCGTCATGGGTGGGGCCGATGCCGCCAGTGGTGAAGAGGTAGGTGTAGCGGCTGCGCAGCGCATTGACCGCCGCCACGATCTCCTCCTCCACGTCCGGAACGACGCGCACCTCGCGCAGGTCGATGCCGATCCCGGTCAGGTACTCGGCGATGTAGCCGATATTCTTGTCCTTGGTGCGCCCCGTGAGGATCTCATCGCCGATGATGAGAAGGGCGGCTGTGACGGAGGTGGCCATGCGCTGCGATCCTTTTGTGGGCGTTTAGCGTCAGAAACGGCAATTCTCAAGCGAGCCTTCGGGTTGTAGGCGTGACTTCTCCCCTGCTAGGGAGCCGTTCTCCTTTCATGATGGACCCCGATGCGTTTTCAAGAACCCCTCCTCGAAGGACGGCTCGTCGAGCGCTACAAACGCTTTCTCGCCGACATCGTTCTCACGACCGGAGAGCAGGTGACGGCCCATTGCGCCAATCCGGGCGCCATGATGGGCCTGAAGGAACCAGGGAGCCGGGTGTATCTCGCCCGCGCCACGAATCCGGCCCGCAAGCTCAAGTACGACTGGGAGTTCATCGAGGTTCCGGCCGGCGGCGGCCCGCATCAGCTCGTCGGCATCAACACCTCGCGCCCGAACCTCCTGGTGGCCGAGGCCCTGCGGGACGACCGCCTCGCCCCCTTCGCGGGCTACGACCGCATCCGGCCGGAGGTGAAGTACGGCCGCAACAGCCGGGTCGACTTCCTGCTGGAGAAGGACGGCGCGCCGCCCTGCTATCTCGAGGTGAAGAACTGCCACCTCATGCGGCAGGCGGGCTTCGCGGAATTTCCCGACTGCGTCGCGGCGCGCAGCGCCAAGCACCTCTACGAGCTGGCCGACATGGTCGCGGCGGGCGCCAGGGCCGCTCTCGTCTACGTGATCCAGATGGAGGCGGAGCGCTTCGACGTCGCCCGCGACATCGACCCGGCCTACGACAGGGCCTTCCGGCACGCCCTCGCGGCGGGGGTAGAATCCTACGCCTATGTCTGCCGCATCTCGACCGAGGAGGTCGTCATCGACCGGCCGGTCCCGATCGTCACGCCACGCTAGGCTCAGCCAGGAAGCGCACCATCAGCACCTCGTCGGCATAACCGTCCGGGCCTTTGAGGGCCCGCGGCTCGACGCCGTAGCTCCGGAACCCGAAGCGCTCATAGAGAGCAATGGCCCCGGCGTTGGACGAGACGACCGCCAGTGTCAGTTGCTCGACAACATCGCTCGCATGGGCGACGAGCGCTTCCATAAGGGTAGCCCCGACGCCCTGCCCTCGCGCCTCCGGCTCCACGAAGAAGCCCCAGACAAAGCCCTTGTGGCTGTCCCTTGGTCCGGTCTCCTGCTTGAAACCGGCCATTCCGACGATGCGTCCGTCGAGGTAGGCGCCGAACACGGCCGAGCTCGCGAGCCGCTCGGCGAAATCCTCCAGCGGCCGGGCGGACTCGACCGCGTGGACGGCCCCGAACGCCTCCGGGGCGGTCAGCAGCGCCTTCAGGCGGATCGCCCGGTAGTCCTCGGCGTCGGCCGGGTCGAGACGACGGATGGTGAAGGAAGGCGTCACGGCGTTTCTTCCCTCGGCAGCCCCTCTACCGCGCCTTCTCGTAGACCAGGTTGAGCCGAGTCTGGAGCGCCAGCCGGTAGCCGTGGCCTTCGAGCAGCTTCGGAAGGTCGGCCTGCCACTTGTCCCGGCCGTCCTCGATGATGAACAGGGACGGATGCAGGGAGGCCGGGGCGTCACGGAAGAACGGGTCGAGGATCAGGTCCTCGGCGCCCTCCACGTCGAGCTTGACCGCGTCGACGCGGGTGAAGCCCTCCCGTCGCAGCAGGTCGAGAAGGGTCACGGCCGGGACACGCAGGGTGTCCGACGGGCTCGATCCCACGATCTTGACGCTCGACTCGCCCCGGTTCTTGGGGTCGAGGAACAGGGTCAGCTCGCCGGTCTTGTCGGCCACCGCGCAGGCCACCGCCTTGATGGTGCCGAAGGGGTTCAGCCGGATGTTGTAGGTGAGCCGGTCGAAGATCTCCGGCTGCGGCTCCAGGGCGAGGATGCGGGCCGACGCTCCGGCCCGGGAGGCCACCCACAGGGAGTACCAGCCCACATTCGCCCCGATATCCACGAAGGTGAAGTTGTCGGAGACCCGCTTCTCCAGCAGCTCGAGCTCTTCCGGGTCGAAATATTGCGGCGTGAAGAGGATGCGCTTCTCGCAGATGTTGTTGTAGGGATAGAGCCGCATCCGGATGCCGAACGTCTCCAGATCGACCGGGCCCCGCTTCATGAACCCGAGGGCCAGGTGGCGCAGGCCCATGGCCAGCCTGCGGCCGGCCCAGCTCTGCGGCAGGGCCCGGGTGCGCTCAATCACCCACTGGGAGAAGCCTGACGGCGCCAGGGCGCCAAAGGGACGAAGATCGTTCATTATCAAAATCGAAGGAATCCAAAGCAGACGGCGCAGGACGGCCGCCGGGCGTGGTCATGACACCCTTGCGGGCTATTCGCAAGCCGGGCGGGGTAAGGCCTCATGTCTTCGCTTGCGTCGGGCGCGCCAATCCCTACATTCGCCGTAACCTCAAGGATTCATGATGACTGACACCGACGTTATGGAACGCAAGCGGGTTTCCGAGATCCCGCTTCACGGGCCGGAAGCGTTCGAAGCCATGCGGAAGGTCGGCCGCATGACCGCCGAATGCCTCGACCTGCTGGCGGAGCACGCCCAGCCCGGCGTGACCACCGATTTCCTCGACAGGATCGCCTTCGAGTTCATCCGGGACCACGGCGCCTATCCGGCCTGCCTGCACTACCGGGGTTACACCAAGACGATCTGCACCTCGATCAACCATGTGGTCTGCCACGGGATTCCCAACGACAAGCCCCTGCGGGACGGGGACATCGTCAATATCGACGTGACCCTGATCCTCGACGGCTGGCACGGGGATTCGAGCCGCATGTACTACATCGGCGAGGTGTCTCGCCGGGCCCAGCGCCTGTGCGAGATCACCTACGAGTGCCTGATGCGCGGCATTGCCGCAGTGAAGCCGGGCGCGACCACGAACGATATCGGGGCCGCCATCCAGTCTTACGCGGAAGCCGAGCGCTGCTCGGTCGTCCGCGACTTCTGCGGCCACGGCCTCGGCCGCGTGTTCCACGATTCGCCGACGATCCTCCATTACGTGGAGCCGGCCTACAACGTGGAGCTGAAGCCCGGCATGCTCTTCACCATCGAGCCGATGATCAATCTCGGCCGTCCCCAGGTGAAGGTGCTCTCGGACGGCTGGACCGCCGTGACCCGCGACCGTTCCCTCTCGGCCCAGTTCGAGCACACGGTGGGCGTGACCGAGACCGGCGTCGAGGTCTTCACCTACTCGCCCAAGGGCTACGACAAGCCGCCCTACGGCGTGGCCCAATGAGCCTCAAGGCCGTGCGCAGTCACGGCCTTTTTCTTACCAGAAATGCCGAACCAAAAACTGGTAGGACAAGAGAAAGGTTTTCCAGAAGGTCCAGCCAAGACCATCCAGGATAAGAATGGGGCCGAGAACAGAATTGAAAATGTCGTGAAGCATTGACGAAGAGAACGAGACGGCAACAAGAAAAGTGAAGCTGAGAACCGCTGCTGCAGCCGTCGCAGCAAGACCCGCCACGACCGAGGTAGCAACGATCAACGCCAGCTTGAACTTGTAAGATCCCATATCACCTCCGGCCGTTGGAGCTTGACACTCCGATGCAACATCCTTTCAAGGTTGCATAAGATCACGCAAGCCTGACGGTGGACTGATGTGAGCGACAACCACGACGCTCCCCATTATCACGGTCATCGCGACCGCCTGCGGGCCCGCTTCCTGCAGGTCGGGGGCGATGCGCTGCCCGACTACGAGCTGCTGGAGCTCGTCCTGTTCAGGCTCATCCCGCGCCGGGACGTGAAGCCCATCGCCAAGGAACTCCTCAAGCGCTTCGGCACCTTCGCGGAGGTGCTGGCCGCCCCACCCGCCCGGCTCATGGAGGTGGACGGGATCGGCGAAAACGTCGTGACCGACCTGAAAGTGGTGGAGGCGGCGGCGCGCCGGCTCGTGAAGGGCGATGTGGCCAAGCGCCAGGTCCTGTCCTCCTGGACCTCGGTGATCGACTATTGCCGGGCCGCCATGGCGTTCATGGACAGGGAGCAGTTCCGCCTGCTCTTTCTCGACAAGCGCAACGGCCTCATCGCCGACGAAGTGCAGCAATCGGGCACGGTCGACCACACGCCGGTCTATCCGCGCGAGGTGGTGAAGCGGGCGCTCGAACTCTCCGCCTCAGCCCTAATCCTGGTGCACAACCACCCGTCCGGCGACCCCACGCCCTCGCCCGCCGACATCAAGATCACCCGTGAGATCATTGAGGTCGCCAAGCCCCTCGGCATCACCGTCCACGACCACATCATCGTCGGACGCGAGGGCCATGCGAGCCTGAGGGGGTTGAAGCTGATCTGAGCCCGGGCCGGGCGACGATCAGAACAGCGTCTCGATCCCGGACAGGATCGCGTAGACGAAGCCGAGGCTGAGCGTCAGGCCGACGGTGCCGATGAGGAGGCCGCCGAGGACTACGAGGCCGTCGCGTTCCACGAGCCCCAGTCCCACGAGGCAGACCGCGAGGCCGAGGGGAATCTGGCCGACGAAGGGCGGCGCGAAGAGAAGTCCCAGCGCTAGCACGAGGATGACGGCCCCCATGATGCGCATGGCGATGGGCGTCTCCAGAAAGGTCATGCGCGGGCGCGACACCCGCTCGAGCCGGCGGAAGGCCGGCATCGCGCGCCCCACCGCCCGCTCCACGTCGGTCTGGGCGATGGAGCGGTTCAGGAGCGCGCGCGGCAGCCAGGGCGTCGGCCGGCCGAAGACGATCTGGATCGCCACGAGGGCCAGAAGGAGACCGCAGACCAGAGGGATCGGCGGCGGCATCGGCAGGCAGTTCGGCAACCCGAGCAGCACCACCAGCAGAGCGAAGGCTCGGTCCTGGAGAACGGCCATGATGTCTCGGACCGTCAGACGCTCGCCCGGCTGGGATGCGAGCGCGGCCAGGATCTGGGAGGTACGCGCGTTGGAAAACAAGGAGCCCCGGCAGGTTCAAGGATGCTCGAAGAAAGGCCTCTCTACCCGAGTTGGGAGGCGGGGCCAAGTCCGGCGTCATGCAGCCGGGGCATGATCCTCCTCAATGGAGGTTGATCTCCCCGTCGACGGCGCGGAACTCCGCGGGGCGGATCAGCCGGGCATGGGTCACGGTCACCGAGTGGAGCGGACCCGCGAGTTCCTTCTGCCAGAACTCCAGAAAATCCAGAAGCACCGGAAATCGCGGCGCCAGGTCGTAGTCCTGCCAGATGTAGGTCTGCAGCAGGGCCGGATGATCCGGCAGGCGGTAGAGAATGCTGGCGGTCGTCAGCCCGTAGCCTTCGAGCTGACGGATGAAATCCTTCGATGCCGATGCCATGCAGCCTCCTTCCTTCGAATGGGCCGGGCGCCGAACGCCCACGCTTAAGGCTAAATTCCGACCCTCATGGCCAGTTCCCAGCGTCACGTGACGGTGCTGAATTCCGTCAACCTCAAGTAAAGACTCCTCTGAAGACTTTCCTGAGACCTATTGAGCCGGACGTCACGTCATCGTATTGCGTTGCACGTGAGGCTGGGTGGACAAGAATGACGACAGGCTGGGGGCTCATCAGACAATGGTCGCTTGCGGGCGCCGTGGTTCTCGCGGTTGCCGCCTGCGCGGGCTCCGTCGATAACGCGCCCATCAACGAGCCCATCGCCCGGGTCTCCGACCAGGACGGATGGCCGCTGGGCCCGGACCAGTTCGGGTCGACCGTCGTGGGCGTCGCCTTCTCGGGCGGCGGCATGCGGGCCTCGGCCTTCTCGTACGGCGTCCTGAGCGAGCTCGACCGCTACGAGATCGCGACGGACCGGGGCCAGACCCGGATGACCGACATGGTCGACCTCGTCACGGGCGTTTCGGGCGGCTCGGTCACGGCCGCCTATTTCGGCCTTAAGGGGCGCGAGGGCCTGCCGACCTTCCGCACCCGCTTCTTGGAGCGAAACGCCGAGCAGGGCTTCGACACGGATGTCTCCCTCGGCAACGTGCTGCGCATCGTGGAGGACGGCGGCGTCAACGACCGCTCCAAGTTCCCGCGCTGGCTCGACGAGAACCTGTTCGAGGGCGCGACCTACGCCGATCTCTTCGCCCGCAAGCGCCCGCTGGTCTGGATCGCCGCCTCTGACATCTACAGCCGCGTGCCCTTCGTGTTCGAGCCGATCACCTTCAGCATCCTGTGCAGCGACCTGAGCAAGGTCCGCCTGTCGGAGGCGGTGGCGGCCTCGGCCGCCGTGCCAGGCCTGTTCATCCCGATGAACGTCGAGAATTTCGGCGCGAGCTGCGGCGGGAAGGTTCCGCAATGGTACCAGCGCGGCGTCGCCGACCCCAACGCCCCAGCGACCCTGCGCGCCAGCGCCGCCGCCGTGATGCGCTACCGCGGCGATCCGGAGAAATACCGCTACGTGAAGCTCCTCGACGGCGGCCTCACGGACAATTTCGGAATCCATTCGCTCGCGGTCGCCCGCACGAACCGCGACCGGCCCTACATGCCCATGACCGCCGAGCAGGCGGTCCGGGTGAACCGCTTCCTGTTCCTCGTGGTCGATGCGGGTCGGGACCCGGCCGGGAACTGGCCGCGCACCCTCGCCTCTCCGTCCGGCATGGAGCTCGCCGGCGTCGTCACGGACGCGGCGATCGATTCGGGCGTCTACAAAGGCTACGACTACTTCACCACCATCATGCGCGACTGGCAGGCGGACCTGCGGCGCTGGCGCTGCTCCCTGTCGAGCGACGAGGTCGTCAAGCTGCGCGGCACCCTCAGCGGCTGGAACTGCGCGGACCTGAACTTCACCGTGGGACGCGTCTCCTTCGAGGATGCCGGCGCGGAGCTGAAGGCCGAGCTCGACAAGGTGCCGACCCGGTTCAAGCTCGATCCGCAGACCCTCGAGACGGTCATCAGCGCGGGCGAGACGGCCCTGCGCAACAACGCGGTCTTCCGGTCGTTCATCCGGAAGGGTCCGAGACGGGCGGTCACCGCCTCCCTAGACTC
Organism: Pseudomonadota bacterium; assembly: GCA_023426505.1. Lineage (GTDB taxonomy): Bacteria > Pseudomonadota > Alphaproteobacteria > Rhizobiales > Beijerinckiaceae > Microvirga. Next base: position 12,450 of record JAFAAP010000021.1, on the reverse strand, counting down.
GGGGCCGCAACGAACCGAGTAGCGCAACCGTCAGGGAGGATCGGCGCGGATGCGCTTCGCCTTCGCCGGAATCGATTTCCTGGGGGACGTGTTCGAGACCCTGCTGGCCAAGGGCTGGGAGCCGGTGAAGCTCTTCAGCCGCCCCTGCGACGGGATCTACGACTTCAACGACGTCACGACCGCCCGCGCCCGCTCCCTGCGGGTGCCGGTGCAGCTCGGCCGCATCTCGCTGGCGGACCTCGCCAGCCTTAAGGCGCAGCGCTGCGAAGCTCTCGTGGTCGCGGGCTACCCCTGGCTCATCCGGGGGTGGGAGCCGTATATGCCCTATGCGGTGAACTTCCACCCTTCCCCGCTCCCGGTCGGGCGCGGTCCCTATCCCCTATTTCAGGCCATCCTGGATCGCGTTCCCGAATGGGGCGTGGCGGCGCACGTGCTGGAGCCCGCTTTCGATACCGGCGCCATCGTGGCGGACGAGCGGTTCCCGCTCGCCGATGACGAGAACCACGACCTCCTCCTGGCGAAGTGCCAGATCGCGGCCAGGCGGATCGCTGCCCGGATCGCCGACGACCTGCCGTCGCTCTGGGCCCGGGCTCGGCCCCAAGGGCCCGGAAGCTACTGGCCGCGCATGACTCAGGCCCAGCGCACCCTGGACTGGACGAAAGACGTCGAGGAGGTGCTGCGCACTGTGCGGGCCTTCGGGTCCATCGAGACCTTCGCGCAGGTGAACTCCCGCTACATCTACGTCTGGCAGGCGGGCGGCTGGGCGGAGCCGCACCGCTACGCGCCGGGCAGCCTCGTGCACAGGCACCGCAAACATCTGATCGTCGCGGCCCGCGACGGCTTCGTCCAGCTCAGCGGCTGGAGCCCCTATGCACCCAAGGGGCCGCGCTTCGAGGATGGTTAGAGCGCGTGATAGAGGCGGTTCTGGTAGACCAGGGCCGGCCGCTTCTCCCCGAGGCGGATGCCGACGATCTCGCCGATGATGACGTGGTGAGTGGCGATGATACGCGCCTCCGTGAGGCGGCAATCGAAGGCGACGAGGCCCGAGGCCAGGACCGGAGAGCCGGTCTGGAGCGTCTCCCAGCGGCCGATCGTGAAGCGGTCCTGTCCCTTGAGCGCGGCGCGCCCGGCGAAGGCGTCCGCAACCGCCTCGTCGGCGGCGTTCAGGGCGTTGACGCAGAACACGCCGTTCTTGAGGAGCGCCTGGGCTGAGCGGCTCGCCGTGTTGACGCAGACCAGCAGGGAGGCCGGGCTGTCGGTCACCGGCGTGACCGCCGTCGCCGTGAAGCCCGCGCGGCCGGCGGGTCCCTCCGTGGTGACCACGTGAACGGCGGCCGCGACGCGGCTCATGCCCTCCCGGAACAGGAGCGGATCGAGCACGGCATCACCGGAGGCGGCGGAATCGGGGGAAGGCTGCTTCGTCAACATCTAAATCCGAACAGGCCTCTCCCACCCTTTTCGGCAGAGCACAAGACCATGATGACGCATATGGTTGCCGTTGCCCGATTTCAAAGCGGCGCCTGGCGTTTGTTTGGACTTCGGTCCTATCAGCCCGGGTGATAGGAAACTTAACAGATCGTTGTCGAACGGTATCGCGTTTGCTAGAGACGCTTCACCTTAGGTCCGGCTTGGCGTCGATCCCGCATCGTGCTTTGCTGGTCTTTCCCAAGAACGACCCCAATCCAGAGGGGCAAGGGTAGGACATGGAAATTTTTGTGCAGCAGCTCATCAACGGGCTGACGCTGGGGTCGATCTACGGCCTCATCGCTATCGGTTACACGATGGTGTTCGGCATCATCGGCATGGTGAACTTCGCCCATGGCGACGTCTTCATGCTCTCCGCGTTCATCGCGCTCATCTTCTTTCTGATCCTGACCACCTGGCTCGGGATCTCCTCGGTGGTGCTCGCGCTGTTCTTCGTGCTCATCATCGCCATGGTGCTGACCTCCCTGTGGGGCTGGGCCATCGAGCGGATCGCCTACCGGCCCTTGCGCGGCTCGTTCCGCCTGGCGCCGCTGATCTCGGCGATCGGCGTGTCGATCTTCCTGTCGAACTTCGTGCAGGTGGCCCAGGGCGCGCGCAACAAGCCGACCCCTCCGATGGTCGGCGACGTGATCGTGCTGTTCCAGGGCGCAAGCGGCTACAACGTGGCCCTCTCGTACAAGCAGATCATCATCATGGTCACCACGGCGGTGCTGCTGACCATCTTCTGGTACCTCGTGCAGAAGACCTCGCTCGGCCGCGCCCAGCGCGCCTGCGAGCAGGACCGCAAGATGGCCGCCCTGCTCGGCATCAACGTGGACCGGACCATCTCCCTCACCTTCGTGATCGGCGCGGCGCTCGCAGCCGTCGCGGGCACCATGTATCTGCTGTACTATGGCGTTGTGAGCTTCAGCGACGGCTTCGTGCCGGGCGTGAAGGCCTTCACGGCGGCCGTTCTGGGCGGCATCGGCTCCCTGCCCGGCGCCGTGCTCGGCGGGCTGATCATCGGTCTGATCGAGACCTTCTGGTCGGCTTACTTTTCGATCGAGTACAAGGACGTGGCGGCCTTCTCGATCCTCGCCATCGTCCTGATCTTCATGCCCTCCGGCATCCTCGGTCGGCCTGAGGTCGAGAAGGTTTAAGGGGCCTAAAGACCATGAACGCTCCTTCCATCACCACCAGCTCGGCCCAGAGCCCAGCCGGGACGACCCGCTTCGACCTCGCGGCGGCCGTCAAGGACTCGGCGAGGGCCGCCCTGATCACCCTGGGATTGTCGATCCCGATCCTGGCCTACAAGACCGACCAGAGCGGCGCCGACCTGTTCCTGACGCCCCGCTGGGGCCTCGTGGCGATCATCTGCGCCATCGTGTTCGGCCTGCGGCTGGCCCTTCACGCCTTCACGGCGTCGCGGTCGTACCGCAAGGCGCTTCCCGATCCGCATCAGGCGACGGAAGCCGTCCATGCGGAACCCAGCGCCTACCAGAAGGTCTCCAAATTCGGCATCCCGTTCTTCCTCGGGATCGCCCTCACCTTCCCGATCCTGATCTACCTGATCCAGGGCGGCCTCAACGAATCCCGCTACTGGGTCGATCTGGGCATCCTGATCCTCACCTACGTGATGCTCGGCTGGGGCCTGAACATCGTGGTGGGCCTCGCGGGTCTTCTCGACCTGGGCTACGTGGCGTTCTACGCGGTCGGCGCCTATTCCTACGCCCTGCTCTCGACCACCTTCGGGCTGTCGTTCTGGATCTGCCTGCCGCTCGCCGGCATCCTGGCGGCGTTCTGGGGCATGATCCTGGGCTTCCCGGTCCTGCGCCTGCGCGGCGACTACCTCGCCATCGTGACCCTGGCCTTCGGCGAGATCATCCGCCTCGTGCTCATCAACTGGGTGGACCTCACGAACGGTGGCGCCGGCATCTCGTCGATCCCGCGCGCGACCTTCTTCGGCCTGCCTTTCACGGCCGGCGAAGGCGGTTTCGCGGCAACCTTCGGGCTCGAGTTCAACGGTATGCACAGGATGATCTTCCTGTACTACCTCATCCTCGCGCTCGCGCTGCTGACCAATTTCGTGACCATGCGTCTGCGCAAGCTGCCCGTCGGCCGCGCCTGGGAGGCCCTGCGTGAGGACGAGATCGCCTGCCGGTCGCTCGGCATCAACACCACGAACACGAAGCTGACGGCCTTCGCCATCGGGGCCATGTTCGGCGGCTTCGCGGGCTCGTTCTTCGCCGTGCGCCAGGGCTTCGTCTCCCCAGAAAGCTTCAACTTCCTGGAATCGGCGATCATCCTGGCCATCGTGGTCATGGGCGGCATGGGCTCGCAGATCGGAGTGGCGATCGCCGCCATCGTGCTCGTCGGCGGCCCCGAGATCCTGCGCAACCTGACCTTCCTGCAAGCCGTGTTCGGATCGGGCTTCGACCCGAACGAATACCGTCTCCTGATCTTCGGCATGGGCATGGTCGCCATGATGGTGTGGCGTCCGCGCGGCCTGATCTCGGAACGTGAACCCTCGGTGATCTTGAAAGAGCGCAAGGCAATCTCCGGCTCGCTGGTGAAGGAAGGACACGGCTGATGCGCTGGCTTCAGGACCCCATTCTCGACGTTCAGCATCTGACGATGCGGTTCGGCGGCCTCGTCGCCATCAACGACCTGTCCTTCCGGGCCGGTCGCGGCGACATCACGGCCCTCATCGGCCCCAACGGTGCCGGCAAGACCACGGTCTTCAACTGCATCACGGGCTTCTACAAGCCGACAGAGGGCATGCTCGCCCTGCGCAAGCCCGACGGCTCGCACCTCCTGCTGGAGCGGCTGCCCGGCCATAACATCAACTGGAAGGCCAAGGTCGCCCGCACCTTCCAGAACATCCGCCTGTTCTCCGGCATGACCGTGCTGGAGAACCTGCTGGTGGCCCAGCACAACCCGCTGATGATCTCCTCCGGCTTCACGTTCCTGGGCGTGCTCGGGATCGGCGGCTACCGCAAGGCCGAGAAGGAGGCGATCGAGCGGGCCAAGTTCTGGCTCGAAAAGACCCGCCTCATCCACCGGGCGGACGATCCGGCCGGCGACCTGCCCTACGGCGACCAGCGCCGCCTGGAGATCGCCCGCGCCATGTGCACGGACCCGCTCCTGCTCTGCCTCGACGAGCCGGCGGCGGGCCTCAACCCGCGCGAATCCCTCGAGCTCAACGAGCTCCTGCTGTCGATCCGCAAGGATCACGGGACCTCGATCCTCCTGATCGAGCACGACATGTCGGTCGTGATGGAGATCTCGGATCACGTCGTGGTGCTCGACTACGGCACCAAGATCTCCGACGGCACCCCGTCCGAGGTGAGGAACGACCCGAAGGTCATCGCCGCCTATCTGGGCGTCGCCGACGACGAGGTCGAGAAAGTCGAAGCGGAGATCGGCGCATGAGCACCGCTGGAGCCAACACCATGCAGTCCAACCGGGTCGCGGCCGCAACGGCCCGCCAGCCGCTGCTGAGCGTGCGCGGGGTCAAGACCTATTACGGCAACATCATCGCCCTGAAGGGCGTCGACATGGACGTCCACGAGGGCGAGATCGTGACGCTGATCGGCGCCAACGGCGCCGGCAAGTCCACCCTCATGATGACCATCTTCGGCAACCCGCGGGCGCGGGAGGGCACGATCACCTATGCGGGCCGGGACATCACCAAGATGCCGACCCACGAGATCGCCCGCCTGTCGATCGCCCAATCCCCGGAGGGACGGCGCATCTTCCCGCGCATGACGGTCTTCGAAAACCTTCAGATGGGCGCTTCCATGAACGGGATGGCCCATTTCAATCAAGACCTGGAGCGGGTCTGCACCCTGTTCCCCCGCCTGAAGGAGCGCCTCCAGCAGCGCGGCGGCACGCTCTCGGGCGGCGAGCAGCAGATGCTGGCCATCGCCAGGGCCCTCATGAGCCGGCCGAAGCTCCTCCTCCTGGACGAGCCGTCCCTCGGCCTCGCGCCTCTGATCGTCAAGCAGATCTTCAACATCATCAAGGAGCTGAACGAGAAAGACGGCATGACGGTCTTCCTCGTGGAGCAGAACGCCTACCACGCCCTCAAGCTCGCCCATCGCGGCTACGTGATGGTCACGGGCAATATCACCATGAGCGGAACGGGACAGGAGCTTCTGGAGAATCCTCAAGTCCGCGCGGCGTATCTGGAAGGAGGCCACTGATGCAGGGCATCATCTACGAAGAACCGTCGATCTGGCTCTTCCTCCTGGTGACCGTGATCATGGGCGGCTGGGCCGCCTGGATGACCGGCCGGGCCATCGCCATCACCTGGCGGCCCTACTGGAACCTCATCCTCTACCTGTTCATCCTGGGGGCCGCGGTGCGGTTCATCCACTTCGCCCTGTTCGGCGGGACCCTGCTGTCGATCCATTACTACGCGGTCGACACCATCGTGATCCTGATCATCGGGTCGCTGGGCTACCAGTATTACAAGGCCAGGCTCATGACCTCCCAGTACCGCTGGCTCTACGAGCGCACGGGCCCGTTCAGCTGGCGCGAGAAGGCATCTCATACCAACGGCTAAGCCTCGGTGCATCGTGCGGGAAACCGGATCCGGCTTTCCGCTAAACGATGCTCCATCAAAGAGTTAGCATCGGATCGACCCCGAAAGTGCAGGTCCACTTTTGGGTCCGATGCTGGAAAAATTCCGGGGTGACTTCCGCTCAAAAAGAGTCATGATGTCACCCGGACGGCGGGATATAACCTGCTGAAGCCGGCCCCCGAGGAAGAGGGGGCCTATAAAACCACCCAGAGGAGTGACCTCATGAAAAAGTTGCTGTTGACCGGCGTAGCGCTCGGCCTCGGCCTTGCCTTTTCCGGTGCGGCCAACGCGCAGATCAAGATCGGCGTGGCCGGTCCCATCACGGGCCCGAACGCCGCTTTCGGCGCGCAGCTGAAGAACGGCGTCGAGCAGGCTGTCGAAGACATCAATGCCGCAGGCGGCATTAACGGCCAGAAGCTCCAGGTCGTCATCGGCGACGACGTGTCCGATCCGAAGCAGGGCGTGTCGGTGGCGAACAAGTTCGCGGCCGAGGGCGTGAAGTTCGTGGTCGGCCACTTCAACTCCGGCGTGTCGATCCCGGCCTCGCAGGTCTACGAGGAAGCCGGCATCGTCCAGGTGACCCCGGCCTCCACGAACCCGCAGTTCACCGAGCGCGGCATGTGGAACACCTTCCGCACCTGCGGCCGCGACGACCAGCAGGGCCTCGTGGCGGGCGGATACCTCGCCGACAAGTTCAAGGACAAGAAGGTCGCGGTCGTCCACGACAAGACCCCGTACGGCAAGGGTCTGGCCGACGAGACCAAGAAGGCCATGAACGCCAAGGGCCTCAAGGAAGTCGTCTACGAAGGCATCAACCCGGGCGAGAAGGACTACTCCGCGCTCGTGTCGAAGCTGAAGCAGGCCGGCGTCGACGTGGTCTATTTCGGCGGCCTCCACACGGAAGCTGGCCTCATCATCCGCCAGATGCGCGACCAGGGCCTCAACGCCCCGCTCATGTCGGGTGACGGCATCGTGTCGGCCGAGTTCGTCTCGATCGCCGGCCCCGGCGCCGACGGCACCCTGATGACCTTCTCGCCGGATCCGCGCAAGAACCCGAACGCGAAGGACGTGGTGGCCAAGTTCAAGGCCAAGAACTACGACCCTGAAGCCTACACGCTCTACAGCTACGCCGCGACCCAGATCCTGGCCGAGGCTGCCAAGCAGGCCGGCTCCACCGACGGCAAGAAGGTTGCGGACACGATGAAGTCCGGCAAGCCGTTCAAGACCGTCATCGGCGACATCTCCTACGACAAGAAGGGTGACATCACCCGTCCGGACTACATCATGTACGTCTGGAAGAAGGGCGCCGACGGCAACATCACCTACTCGGGCAACGAGCTGTCGATGTAATCGACGGCCTGAAGCCGAGCTTATTGAGCCCGCCCTGGCGACAGGGCGGGTTTTTCTTGAATGCCAGCATGCCCCCGCACCTTCCGATGCCCTCTCTTTCCCTTTCGCTCCTGAGCGATGCCTACGCGGTCTGCCGGCTTCCGCCGGGCGCATCGGTAGAGCCCGTGCCGAAGGGCGCCTTCGCGCTCCTGGTATCGGCCCTTGAGGAAACCACCCTCGTCTGCCCGCTCTGTCATGCCCCGCAGGGCGCCGAGATCGACGCGGGCTGGCGCTGCCTGCGCATCGACCAGAGCTTCGATTTCGGCGTGCCGGGGATCCTGGCCTCGGTCCTCGCACCGTTGGCCGCTGCGGGCGTCGGGATCTTCGCCACCTCCACCTTCAGCACCGACTACGTGCTCGTGAAGGCCGTGGATCTCGACCGGGCCGTGGAGGCCCTCCGGGCGGCAGGGCACGCCGTCCCGGCCTGAGCGGGGCTCAGGCCCGCTCGACCCGCCCCGCGAAGCAGCCGCGGCGGGCAAAATGGGCGTCCACGTGGGCCACGTCCGGCCGGCCCAGGAACCGCTCGATCACGGACAGGACCTCGCGGTCACCATCGGCGACCTCCGCATCCACGATGAGGGCCTTGGAATTGTAGGCCCGCAGCGACAGCAGGCGGTCGCGGAAGGACGGCGGCAGCTCGCCCCGGTAATGGGCCGACTCGGCCGCGCCGCGGCTGACGAAGATCGGCCCGGCGGCCCGATAGGGCGAGGCCGGGTTCGGCTGGTGCATGTAGTGCACGAGAAGCAGTTCCTCCCCCACCCTCACCCGCTCCAGCGCCACGCGGCACGGATAGGCGTCGGGCTCGTCGGCCACGACCCGGATGATTCCCTTGGCGGCAAGGTCCTCGTCGGAAAGGTCGAAGAGCGGCTGGAACGGCTGCGGGTCGATGCCCCGGATCTGGAACGACATGGGATGAGGTCTCCTGAGTTGAGACCGTCACGATGGCAGCCGGGAGAGGCGGAAACGACCCGATTCCTGCGCGCGTCAGCCCAGCGTCGCCAGCCCCGGGAACGTCTCGAGCAGCCAGAACGACATGCTCGTGATCCAGCCGGTCAGGAAGGCGATGCCGGTCAGGACCAGCAGCACCCCCATGGTCTTCTCGATCAGGGAGAAGCGAGAGCGCATGCGCTTGAGGATCGCCACGAAGGGTTTCATGGCGAAAGCGGCGAGCAGGAACGGAATGCCGAGACCGGCCGAATAGGCCGCCAGCAGGATGGCGCCCTGCGAGACGCTGTCCTCCGATCCCGCCACCGTCAGGATGGCGGCGAGAACCGGGCCGATGCAGGGGGTCCAGCCGAACGCGAAGGCGAGGCCCATCACGTAAGCGCCCCAGAGCCCCACCGGCTTGTTCACGTTGAACCGGGCCTCCCGGTAGAGGAAGCCGATCCGGAAGATGCCGAGGAAGTGAAGGCCCATCACGATGATGGCGATGCCCGCAATGGTGCTCAAGACATCGAGATATTGACGGATCGCCTGCCCCAGCGCCGAGGCGGTGGCGCCGAGGAGCACGAAGACCGTGGAGAAGCCGGCCACGAACAGAAGCGCGGCCAGCACCGCCCGACGGCGCACCGCGCCGTCACCCGCGTTCAGGCGGTCGAAGGTCGTGCCCGCCAGGAACGACAGGTAGGGTGGCACCAGCGGCAGGACGCAGGGGCTCAAGAAGCTGATGAGGCCGCCGGCCATCGCGGCGGGAAGGGAGACGCTGAGCATGCGGTCTTCTATCCTGCCGGAGCGGCACAAGAAAGCCGGGGGATGTCGCAGTCTCCGGCTTGTGATCGTGACCGTTTTGCGGTTGCCTGCCCCGATGACCGACCTTCGCAACCTCATCACCGACGTGGCCGGCCTGCGGATCGGCAACGCGCACGATGCCGTTCTCGCGTCCGGCGTCACCGTCGCCCTGTTCGACGAGCCGGCGGTCGCCTCCTGCGCGGTGCTCGGCGGCGCGCCCGGCACACGGGAGACGGACCTGCTCGAGCCGGACAAGATGGTGCCGGGCATCCACGGGATCGTGCTCTCCGGCGGCTCCGCCTTCGGGCTCGACGCGGCGAGCGGTGTCCAGGCCTACCTCCGCGAGCAGGGCATCGGCTTCCCGGTCGGCAATGCCCGGATCCCACTGGTGTCGCAGGCGGTCATCTTCGACATGCTCAACGGCGGCGACAAGGATTGGGACCGATACCCGCCCTATCGCGAGCTGGGCTACGAGGCGGCGCGGGCCGCCGGCCTTGACTTCGCGCTCGGTACGGCCGGCGGCGGCTACGGGGCGACAACCGCGAACCTGAAGGGCGGGCTCGGCTCGGTCAGCACCACCACCGCCTCGGGCCATGTGGTCGGGGCGATCGTCATCGTGAACAGCATCGCATCGGCCGTCATCGGCGAAGGGCCGCACTTCTGGGCCGGCGCCTTCGAGGAGGGCGAGGAGTTCGGCGGCCATGGACACCCGGAGAAGGTGCATCCCGACAAGCGCGAGCTGATCTGGAAAGGCGGTCCGCAGCCCGCCACCACCATCGCGCTCGTAGCGACCGACGCCGTGCTCACCAAGGGCCAGGCGAAACGCCTCGCGATCTCGTCCCATGCGGGCATCGCGCGGGGGCTTCGCTTCTCCCATGCCCTCTACGACGGCGACACGATCTTCGCGGCCGCCACGGGCCGCAAGGCCCTCGACAGCCTGGAGGATTTCACCCACATCACCGCCGCCGCTGCCGACTGCATCACCCGCGCCATCGCCCGCGGTGTCTACGAGGCGACCGCCCTGCCCTTCGCGTCGGCCCAGCCTGCCTGGCGGGACCGGTTCGGATGAGCCAAGCGACCTTCTCGAACGCCGTCGTGATCGGCTCCTCCGGTGGCATCGGGCGCGCCCTGGTCGAGGCCCTCGTGGCGGACGGTACCGAGACGGTCCATGGCCTCTCCAGATCCGGCACTGCGGCAGCGGGCGAACGCAGCGGCCGCATCGACATCCGCCACGAGGAGAGCGTCGCAGCCGCCGCGGAGCGGGTCAGGGAGAGCGGCCCTGTCGATCTCGTCCTCGTCGCGACCGGACTGCTGCACGATGACCGTGTCAGCCCGGAAAAGACCTATCGTGGCCTCTCGGCCGACGCGCTTGCGGAGTACTTCGCCGTCAACGCCATCGGGCCTGCGCTCGTCGCCAAGCATTTCCTGCCCCTGCTCCCCCGCGACCGGCGCGCGGTCTTCGCCTGCTTGTCGGCGCGGGTGGGCAGCATCGGGGACAACCGGCTCGGCGGCTGGTACGGCTATCGCGCCTCGAAGGCGGCCCTGAACATGCTGATCCGCACCTGGTCGATCGAGGTCGCGCGCACCCGGCCCCAGGTGATCTGCGTCGGTCTGCATCCGGGCACCGTCGATACGGGTTTGAGCGCTCCGTTCCAGGCGGGCGTCCCGCCTGAAAAACTCTTCAGCCCCGCCTTCTCGGCCCGCTGTCTGCTCGACGTCGCGGCGAAGCTCACGCCCGAGCAGACGGGCGACTGCTACGACTGGGACGGCGAGCGCATCGTCCCGTGAGGCCGCGTCAGACCGAGAACCGCTCCGGCCGGTAGGGCTTCGGATCGACGATGGTCGGCTGGCCCGTGATCATCTCGGAGATGAGGCGGCCGGTGACGGGGCCCAGCGTCATGCCGTGATGGGCATGGCCGAAGGTGAGCCACAGATTTTTGTGCCGGGGCGCCTGGCCGATGATCGGCATCATGTCCGGCGTGCAGGGACGCATCCCCATCCACGGCTCCGGATCGACCCGCTCGCCCAGCGGGAAGAAGGCCCGTGCGATCGGCTCGGCGCGCTGGAGCTGCACCGGGGTCTTCGGCGCGTCGCGGTCGGCGAATTCCGCGCCCGTGGTGAGGCGGATGCCCTTCGCCATCGGGGCGAGAAAGTAGCCGCGCTCGAAATCGAGCGTCGGGCGGTTGAGCACCGCATTGCCCTCGGGCTTGTAATGCATGTGGTAGCCGCGCTTCACCGCAAGCGGGAAGTGATAGCCGAGTTTCCGGGTCACCGCGTCAGCCCAGGGGCCGAGGGCCACCACCACGTCGCGGGCCTCGACCAGCCCCTTCTCGGTCTGGAGGCGCCAGCCGTCGGAGGTCTGCTCGAGAGTCTTGGCGTCGCCCGCCGCGACCTCGCCGCCGAGCTTCTCGAACAGCTCCACGTAAGAGAGGACGAGGTTGTAGGGATCGAAGATCGCCGCCGGATCGGTCCAGTGGATGCCGCCCTTCAGCTCCGCCTTCAGGTGCGGCTCCCGCTCGGCCACGTCCTTCGTGTTCAGCCCGACGAAGTTGACGCCGAAGTCGCGCTTGACCTGTTCGGCATCGCGAAGCTGCTCCTCCATGGCCTTGTCGGAGCGGAACACCTTCATCCAGCCGGTCGGGCGGATGAGGTCCGCGGATCCGGCCTCGTCGGCGAGCGCCATGTGCTCGGTGACGCTGTTCTCGATCAGCGGCGCGTAGAGGCGCGCAATCGCCTTGTGCTGCGCCGGGCGCGAATGCATCCAGTACTGGAACAGGAAGGGCGCGATCTTCGGCAGCGCGGCCAGATGGTAGTGGGCGTCGATGGTGTTGTTGAGCGCATAGCGCAGGAGCGCGCCGAAATCGTGCGGGAAGCCGTAGGGATAGACGCCCTCGCGCTGGATCAGTCCTGCATTGCCGAATGAGGTTTCGAGGCCCGGCGTGCGCTTGTCGACCAGGAGAACGGAGCGTCCGCGCTTCTGCAGGTGAATGGCGGCCGATACGCCGACGATGCCAGCGCCGAGAACAACAACATCCTTACGCATGGAGATCTAGTCCTGTTCCTGTGATCCCCCGGAGGGCCGGGAGAAGAGGAGCCTTGCACTCCTCTCGCGTGGCGCATCTTTACTCCCGATCCGTCAGGGCCGTCCATGGCTTTCCTGTCGCGAAAGGCCCTCTCCCCAGGGAGTTGGCTCCGGCCCGCGCCATCAAATCCCGTTGCCGCCGCGGAAATGTCGTGCTACCGGCGCGCCATGACACGCCCCCTGCTCATTGCCCCCTCCATCC
>JAFAAP010000016.1 GCA_023426505.1 Pseudomonadota bacterium | reverse complement strand
ACCAGAGCACCACCCACTGGAACATGGGCATCTACCGCTCCTCTCCCGCCGGCGGCGAGACCATCGCCTACAACGTCAAGGGCCTGGATCTCTCCTACGGCTCGTCCGCCACCGCCGCAAACCACGGCGTGCCAGCGTTCAGTGGAACCACGCAGGCTGCACCTGCAACGGCAGCTCCAATGCCGTCTGAGGCGCCGAGCACCGCCCCAGACGTCGGCGGTAGTCAGATCCTCGACGGTGTGAACCTTCCGCTCACCAATTCGGGCAGCGACACGATCATCGGCACCTCGGACGCCGATATCATCTTCAGCAAATCCGGCAGCGACGTGCTGACTGGGGGTGAAGGTAAGGACACCTTCGTGTTCAACAGCGCTCTCGGCTCCTCGAACGTCGACACGATCAAGGACTTCACGCCTGGTGTCGACAAGATCGAGTTCTCTTCGAAGGTGTTCACGTCCCTTTGGGTGCAGGAACTCGGCACGGACGTGTTCCGCGTCGGCACCAAGGCGCTCGACCACAACGACCACATCATCTACGACCAGGCCACCGGCACGCTGTCGTACGATGCGGACGGTTCCGGCAGCATCGCGGCGGTTCAGTTCGCCAAGGTCACGCCCGGCCTCATCCTGTCGGCGTCGGACTTCTACACGATCTAAGGCATCAAAAAGTAGGCAGCCTTGGAAAAAACCGAGGCTGCCTGTATCGCCGGCCCTGTGGGGAATGTGGAGCGTCATCGGTGCCTGAATACGGGCCTGAGGCCAAGCGCGCCCGCCACAAATGCCTGGTGACCCGCTTCCACAAGCGGCGGCTTCAGGACAGCCGCGGGAAACCGGGTTGCCAGTGCGTCACAAGACGCTGCCCGAGGCGGCCTGAGAAACCGGGACACTCGCTCTCTCCAGTCCTTAACAGCCTCGTGGAGCAACTTCAGCGGGCGTAGAAGATGCCACGATTCTGCGTGATGAGGCTCTCGTTCTGACGGACCTCCTCCGCGCTACCCACGTAAGCGCATCGTAGGTCGGCAACGAGATCGATGATCGCCGCTAAAAGGCGGAGAAAGCCGGCATCGTGTGCTCCATCGCGGATGAGCGCGAGTCATTCTCCCGGTGTCCACCATGCGGCTATCGCGACCGACTGTCGGCGCTGCCACTATGCACGTGAATACCTTTGGCGTGGCGGTCACGTTCCCCGCTCCAGTGACATATCGCCGGTCCGAGCCGAGGGGGGTTACCAATGCATTGCAAGATGCTACCCGAAGCTGCCCGACAGACCGAGAAACTCACTCCCTTAGGGGCGTGAGAAGGTCACAAATGCGCGAGGGCAAGCAGGCCTTGCGCGAGGGAGGGGCGAGCGCGGTCAATCCGGAGAACACTAGCCGGACTTGCCCGGGCTGCGGGCATGGCGATGCGCAGGACCGCAAGACGCAGGCGACGTTCGCGTGCGCTTCGTGCGGCTTTGAGGATCATGCCAATCGGCGGGCGGCACGAAAGATCTGACGGGGGACATGTCCGGTTCGCCTGCGGAGCGACTTCGCTTGTCAGAGCGTCGGCCCGGGAACCCACCGACGTGAGGTCAGGCCTTGCAGCCTCGCCACGGGAGGAGTCCCTCTCGTCAGGGATAGGACGATCTCAACAAAGCACCACCGGCCCTGCTGAGGCCGCTGCTCATTGTAACCCGCTACGAGACAACGAGAGAAGGTTGGCTCGCTGTGACAATGCCTGCGTGCCCGCTCAAGCTGAAATCCGGCATGTCATGTGCCGGAGGATCTCATCACGCTTTTGGCAACTTCCGTACCGTTCCGAACATCGCTGACAAGCACAGTATAGAGCGCCTCGGCCTCGCTCGCTGCCCGAAGTCGTGTCGCGACATCGCCCTCACGCAGACGCCGTGCCGTGCACGACAGCGCCCGCAATAGCGTCCTGTTATCGTTCTCGGGTGCGAGGATCAGAATGGCAAGATCAGCGGGTACGCCGTCCACTGCACCGAAATCAACGGAGGGCCGGAGCCGCGCGAGGACACCGACGGGCGCATCAATGCCCTTGATCATCGCGTGGGGAATTGCTGTCCCACGGCCGAGGCCGATCGTCGTGCTGTCCTGCCGCTCAAGAAGAGCTTCGAACACTTCGCTAGGATCCAGATCCGCAGCTGCGGCTCCGATCCGGGCCAGTTCTCTCAGGACAAAATGTTTGCTCAATCCGAGAAGACGCGGGATTACTCGGTCCGGCGTGACGAAATCCCCGATTTCCATATCGCTATTATTCCTCGCAGCAGGCTGGATCCCATGAGGGTATCGGTCGCCATCCTGTTTATTCTTTCTTTGGCAATGCCCGGATCGACATTCGTGCAGTGTCTCGAGCCTTAGAGAGCTAGCTCTTGGTTAGCCTGCTGTGTACCGCATTCATGACCAATCCGTGGGGTCGTCACTAGGCTTGGCCATATCGCTATGCTTTGCTCCGATCAATTAATCTTTAGGATTGTTCAAACGGGCAATAAGGGTGGTACTGCTGAGAATCCCTATTGCGTGCGGCGCAGGATGAAGTGCGCGAGACTGATTGAAGAGCAATCGCGACGGACCTCCGTGATCGTGCGTCGCTTGTGCCGGGCCACCTAGCATGATACGCCCCTCCGCTACGGGGCGCAGGACCCGAACGCCTCGTGGCTACAGGCGGCACTGCCCTTGATGCTCCCGGGAGAATGCGTCCGTGGGCCGAGCGGCACCGCTGGCGGACCGTGCCCCGCGCAAATAGGAGGGTGGCACGGCACCCACACTTCCCACGCAGCCGGGGACACGGAGTCGACGCGACGGGGGCACGCACCCCTGCCTCTGCGGGGCGCAGCGGGTTTCGAGCCTCTCCAGTTGCGGCCAGATTCGGCGTAGGAAATACTACGCTATGCGATTTGGGACACTTTAGCGGAGGGGCCGAAGATTTAGCCGCAGAGGCCTCTCGAGCACTTTCTGCTGCAATCGTCGCCGCTCGCCAGGACGGCTGCCACGGACCGCTGCGGCCCGGTCATTCACCACAATAAAGAGAGCCATACTCAGAGCCAAAGACGAACCGGACCGGCTTACGGCCGAGGAGGCATCACGCATCCGAACTGCGATCCCAGCGTTGCTCGAGGCGCTTCACGGCCTCGGTTCTCATGAGGTGCCAGTGGTACTCGATGTCCCGCTCGATCAGCTTCTCCCGCTCCGCCTTGCGCAAGGCGGGATACCATCCTGACCGCTCAATCATCTCGCGAAGGATCGCGCGCGCCTCTGCCTCGATCTCCTTGTCTCGGAATCTGTCGGCCATCGGAATCTCGCTCTGCCCTTCCCTCGCCCGCCTCGGCTCTGCCGAACGCCCTGCAACAGTCGGTCCAAGGTTGCTTCAAGCTTTGGGTCTAGGTCAAAGGCTTTTGAAGGGATGCCGCTTTTCTCTCCGCCTTGCGTCTGGTGTCCCCGTGTCAAGCTAAGTGTGCCGTAGCATGGCGTCATAGACGGCCAGCGCGCGCTGAGACGACTGAGACACCTATCAGGCACCTCGGCCAGCCAAGGCTCGGCACAGGATGTGCCAATCAGGTTCTATCAACCATGTCCTTGATCTCGAAGACAACCCCGATCACGAAGATCGTAAACACGATGCCACCGAAGATGGTCGAGATGATGTTGCCTCCAGCGTTGGGATTTGTCCCCACCGCGACCATAAACAGGAATAGCGGCAGGACCAGAGTGACCCCGCCCAATAGAATGATAACGCGCGCAGTGCTCATGCCCCAGTCCTCAAAATCGGTGAAGGGGCCGAGTATGCTGACCGTCCTTGGCAATAGCCAGGACCCGTTGGAGTGATCCAACAGCCTTCACGGATGAAGTGCATCCTTGCAGCTGGGCGTCTGCCAGGGCAGATGCCCACGACCACGTCAGACCGCTTCTTTGAGTTCCTTGGCAGGCCGGAAGGCGATCTTCTTAGAAGCCTTGATCTTGATAGGTTCACCTGTCTGCGGATTGCGGCCGGTGCGAGCGGCGCGTTTACGCACTTGCAGGATGCCAAGGCCGGTCAGACGGATCTTTTCGCCCTTCTTCAGGCTCCTGGCGATCATCTCGACCACTTGGGTTAGCATCTCGTTGGCTTGGCGCTTTGGCAACTCGTGCGTCTCGGACAGCCGCTCAGCAATGTGACGCAACGTCAAAATCGGGCTTGCCGCCGCGGCAGTCTTAGTGCTCTTCACCGCAGTTTTGGGAGCCGCCTTGATAGGAGCCTTGGATGCAGCCCCCTTGGCAGCAGCCGCTTTGGCGGGAGCTTTGGTGGCTTTTGCGGTCTTTGTTGCAGTCTTACCAGCCGCCTTGGAGGGGGTGGTCTTGCGGTCCGATGCCGTCTTGGTCTTGGTCGCAGTCTTCGCCACTGGCAACTCCTCTCGCTCATCAACACGTAGCCTGAGTCATCTCCATAGTGCGCCAGGCCTGCGGCTCAATGTGCCACAACATTATTTCCACAGTATAAATCCAAGGATTACCAACCCTCAGTGACAGACCGTTTCGTTCAGGGAGAGGATGTAGAGTGACCTGGCGGCTCTTGAACAGCTTGGCTGTTCTCATCCCCTTGCGACCCGGTGACGGTCAGAAAGGCCTGTCGCTTCCGGATCGATCCGACGCCAGAGCAGATCCTGGGCTGCTGCCGCCGGGCCGACAACCCCGCTCTGGAGCAGCGGCGAGCCTTCAGCCGCAAGGGCCGCAGCCTGAGCGACGGCACCGGCGCCCGATCCGCCGGCGCTGAAACAGGCACATCCGTCGTTGCCGAGGTGCCGAGCCCATGCCGGCAGCAGGCTCTGAAGGATCTCGACACGGCATTCGGGAGCCTCTTCGAGATACACCCTGGCTTTGCCGAAGCACGACGAGACCACCGAGCATCTGGATCATGCTCGCGTGGCCCGCTCTGGCCGCGGTGCGGGTATGCTCGACATACCCGCACCGATGCCGCGATGACCGATCTCGCGCTCGGCCGCCAGCACTGGGCGGCATCAGCAGAGATCGCCGGTGTGGGCCTGTGGCCAAGGTTTAGAGAGCAGCGTCACCCCGGTCGAGGAATATTGGGGTGCGAGCTACCTGAAGTCGCTGTTGCTAGTGCGCTCGCAATAACGTCGACGGTGACCTGAAGAGCGGCATCGATGGACACGACGATCGGATGCTCATCTGCCCCGGGTTCTTCGAGTGTGGCGAGCTGACTGTCCAGTAGCGTCGTCGGCATGAAATGGTCTTTTCTCGCGGCCATCCGTTGCGCAATGAGATTGCGTTCGCCTCTGAGATAGACGAGCTGCACATCCTGTCGACCTCGGATGAGCATATCGCGGTACGTACGTTTCAGAGCCGAGCAGGCTACCACACCATGGCGGCCTGTGCTGCGTATTTGGTCAATCCAAGCCGCGATCGCCTCAAGCCAGGGCCGACGGTCCTCGTCGGTGAGTGGAACACCGGCTCGCATCTTCTCAACGTTAGCATTGGGGTGAAACCAATCCGCGTCCTGGAACTCCCACCGCAAGTGCTGCGCAAGCATGGACCCGACTGTCGTCTTACCTGAGCCGGCAACGCCCATCATGATGACCACGGCCGGCAGGCTATCCGATCGACACTGAGCGCGATCGATCAGTTCTTTCATGGTGTGGCTCTCGAGATAGCCGCATACGGCAGTGCGTAGAATGATGTCCTCAATGATGCCGAACACCACGGAGTAACAGGGAACCACAGGTCCCGGGCTCGCTCGGCCGACACGATCATTTCTGACCTGCCTTCCCGGGCTCGACATGCCCGCCGAAGCCTTTGCGCATCGCCGAGAGCACCTTTTCGGCAAAGGTGTGTTCCTGACGTGATCGGAACCGAGCGTAGAGAGCAGCGGTGAGCACCTCAGCCGGCACGGCTTCTGCAATTGCAGCCTGGATCGTCCAGCGCCCCTCCCCTGAATCCTCCACATAGCCCGAATATGCTTCAAGGGCGGGATCCTCTGCCAAGGCTCCAGCTGTGAGGTCGAGAAGCCAAGACGTGATGACGCTCCCACGCCGCCACACCTCAGCGACCTCGGCAAGATCGAGTTCGAGGCGCTCCTCGACAGGCAATGCGGGCGAGGCGGCATGGCGCATGATGTCAAAGCCCTCGGCGATGGCCTGCATCATGCCATATTCGATCCCATTATGGATCATCTTGACGAAATGCCCGGCCCCATTCGGTCCGGCATGGACGTAGCCTTGTTCGGCCCGCGACGGCGCTCCTTCCCGACTTGGCGTGCGGGGGATCTCACCAACTCCGGGGGCAAGCACTGCAAAGATGGGCTCGAGACGCTCCACGGCCGCCTTTTCACCGCCAACCATGAGGCAATAGCCCCGCTCCAAGCCCCAGACGCCGCCACTCGTGCCGACATCAAGGTAATGCAGCCCCCTCTCGCGAAGAACTCGGGCGCGCCGAATGTCATCCTTCCAGAAGGTGTTGCCTCCGTCGATGATGGTGTCGTCCGTGTCGAGTAGACCGGAAAGGGTTTCGATGGTCTTCTCGGTCACATCGCCTGCGGGGAGCATGACCCAGACCGTGCGAGGCGATTCAAGCTTGCTCACGAGTTCTTCGAGGCTCGATGCCCCGGTGGCTCCTTCGGCGACCAACGCATGAACCGCTGCGCTGCTCTGGTCATAGGCCACCGCACTGTGTCCGTTGCGCATGAGGCGACGAACAATATTGCTGCCCATTCGGCCAAGCCCAACCATTCCGATCTGCATCTACGTTCTCCCACTCTCTCGGTTCGAGGCTGACCGTCGCCGACCGCCTTGCCCGGCATGCTCACCAAGCCTGAAAGGATCGGAACCTATCCAATCCGTCAGGGAATTGCGACCATGGGAGTGAACGAGTTGGCGCGAGGCGCAAGTAGCCGCTCTGACCACCGCCCCACGGCCGGATTGCGCCATGAAGGCAGCCTAGACGAAACTGGCTCAGTGAGCTTATTATCTGACTGGATGACAATAATCAGGGCAGCCGATGACCGATAAAGAAATCGAATTTGTTGCTCGGGAACTCGCCGAGAGCAGCGGAGTCAAATGGCCTGAGGCTAGTAATCCGTCCCCAATTCAAAAGGCCGTCGCTGACCGATTCCGAGACCGCGCGCGCGCTGCGATTGCGGCAGTGGATCGCTTTCGTGCTCGCAGCGCACAGATAATGAATGACAACTCGGGAGACGATCATCGGACAACCGCAGATGGGGTAGCCATCATGTCCCGTCAGGACATCCGCCCGGGTGCCACGTTAGTTTACCGCCCCCCAGGCGACCGCAGGGCCCTTCGGTGCCGCATCGAGAAAGTAGACGGATCGCAAGCCTTTCTGGTCCCTCTTGAGTCCAGCCACACGTACTTGGTGCGGATTGAGGATCTTGAAGTCCTGCGACGGCCTTAGGCCTTGCATGCCCCTAATGCGACCGAGAACGGCCAAGCTCCGCTTCGATTGATACCGAGACGAATCATGGCATCGACATTCTTGGCCCCACACTTCGGTTTCGGGCAATGAGGATCCTCCCTGCTCTCCCGCATTGCCGTTCCCGGAGCGGGTCTGATCCGCACGCTGCTGACCTTCGGACGAACCCCATCAGAGCTTATGCCCTTGGGTAACCATCAGATTTTACCTACGATTTAGCCTAAGCGCTGATGGACAACGACCACTTTGACAACCAGTACGCAACGACCTGGACAATCAGCACTTCTAGAGCATCATCAGTCAGAGCAGAAGCGAAACTAAGTTGCAGATAATGTTTCTCTCGATGGCTCGGCGGCGCACCCCAAAGAATTTCAAACGAGGTGCTGTACCTACTGCGCTGGACGGGCTGTTCAGTCTTGACACCACATTGTGCGGCTCCTGTCCTAGAGACGATCACCTTCGGACCGTCAAATGAGAGTACTCAGCAATCCTGAGCAGGCATCGATCGGCGCCTGGTGCTGGATCATCATACTTCTTGCCGTGATTGGCTCATCCCCGGTGTCTGCCGGTTCTGAGCGTCGCAATTCATCATTCCTGTCGGAGCAGCACTTTCTTGGCCCCTCTGCCGATCACTTCGTGGATGACACCGGTCAATTGACGATCGGGGACATCTCAACAACCCCCTCTCTTTTCACTCCAGCCAATGGACGGCCGGCAAATCGCGGCGTAAGCGCGTCATCAAACGCGGCTTTTTGGCTCCGCATAGCGCTTCCTGAATTGGACTCGCATTCGGACTGGGTGCTGTCTATTCATGAATCTCGCGTCTCTCGCGCCACACTTTTTCTTCCCGCCACCAACGGGTGGCGCTCCGTCGAATGGAGTTCTCGATACGATTACGCGGCAGGTCGCAAGCTCGCCCGGTATCCTGCCTTTCACGTAACGAGTGCGGGTACATCCGAGCGGACAGTCTACATCAGGATAGAGACGACATCCTCGATGCGAGCTCTTGTCTGGCTGGAGGCAGACCATGCCTATACGGCGAGTTATGGGGAGCAAACATTTGCCTTTGGTGCCCTCATTGGCGCTCAGATTGCATTGTTCGCGTATCTTGTTGCCATAGGCTGGGCACTGAAGGACGGCGCACTCCTGCGCCTGGCTGCCTTGGTCATGGCTTTTGTCATCTATATAGCCGCGGACAAGGCTATTCTGGAGACGGTGCTTCTCCCAGGCGCCTTTGAACTTTCGCGAATAGCATCCCTTGGGAGCTCGCTCCTCATCTTTGCGGCGTGGTTGGCCTTCGAGGGCTGTTACCTAAAGGTACAAACCTATCTTCCGCGCCTCGCCGCCATAAATCGGGCGGCTGTCCTGCTCGTTGCGATTTGTGCCATTCAAGCGGTTCTCGAACTCTTGATGGGCATACGCCTCGTTCGAGTGTATTCAGCTTATATCGGACTATTTGCGTTGGCATCAGGTGTTGTCATGGCGCTCGGGATGATGCGCTATGAATGGCATCGCGCCCTAGCCTTCCTGCTATGCTGGCTCCCCGCGATCGGTAGTGGTGTCGCACGGCTCTCCCTCGACACCTCAACGACAATCAACGCAAACCCGCTGATCGTGAACGCCGTCTACTGGGGTGCAGGCTTCTCACTCCTGCTCTTTGGGATCGTCGTCTCCCTGGATATTCAGGCGCGGGAGCGCCGGCTTCTGCTTGCTGCTCAATCGAGCGAAGCGCGTTTCCGGAGTTTCGCAGGCAGTGCTTCTGACAGTTTCTGGGAAACGAACTCTGATGGGCACCTTATCGATCTTACTGGGCAGCTTACTGGGGACGACTTGGGATTGCCATCCGGCACGAGTCTTCTCGCCTCCTTACGAACGGCTGTTCGCGAGGACAGTCTAGAGGCGTTGGCGGCGTTGGAGAAAGCCTTTCACGAGAGAAGTGCCTTTCGCTCGATTGTGCTGGCGCTGAGAAGCTCGTCAGACACACCTCGCTACTTAGCATTCAGTGGGGCTCCTTCGTTCGATCCGAGTGGTCGCTTCAGCGGCTATCGGGGGGTCTTCAGCGATATCTCGAGAGAACGACTTCTGAGCGATCGTCAGAGGCAGCAGCGGAAGATGGCGGCACTCGGACAGCTCGCCGGCGGCGTAGCGCACGAGATCAACAATCTCCTTCACCCGATCATCAACCTGACTCGCCGGGTCCGGAACAGCCTGGGCCCTAACGACGAACGCAGTTATCAGATGGGCATCGTCGAAGATGCTGGAACCCGTGCGCAAGAGATTGTTGCCAGCATTCTAGCCTCTGTACGCCCCGCTCCGCACAGCAGTCCGGTTGTCCCTCTCAACAATGCACTGGTTCAAGCTATGGACGCGGTGCAGCCTATCGTTCCTGATGCAGTTGAAATCGACTTGCGCACAGAGCGGATCAGCGAACTGTCCCTGCCAGTAGGTGAAGTGCTTCAGGTCATCACCAATCTTGTCGGAAATGCCATTCATGCCCTGGAGGGCGCCGGTCGTATAAACGTCACTTTGGACGCGGAGCCGACCGGCGGGGCCGTGCTCTGTGTAGCAGATAACGGCATTGGGATGGATCCAACCGTCCGGGAGAGGGCATTTGAGCCTTTCTTCACGACCAAGGGATCTATAGGCGGGACTGGTTTGGGCCTGCCAGTGATCTACGGTATCGTCACCGGGTGGGGAGCATCCATCGACATATCGTCCGAACCGGGACGGGGAACGAAGATCATTATTACTTTCCCTCGCATGACCAACTCAATGGACGGGGAGATTCACCCTTATGCAGAGCTTACAACGGGTTCTGATCATTGATGATGTCGCGGGTGTGCGCGAATCTATTCGCATCGCACTCAACGCGGCAGGCTTTGCCACCACGGTGGCGGAGAACGGCCTGAAAGCCCTTGAGGTACTAGCTTCCGGATCATTCGATATCGTCGTGACTGATATTTGGATGCCCAGCCTCGATGGAATATCCCTCATCAAGAAACTAAAGGGCGAGCAACCCGGCCTGCGCGTCTTTGCCATGACCGGAGGCGGGCCGCGCATGACCATTGAGACCGCAGCTTCCCTGGCAGAAATATGGGGAGCCGAGAAGGTCTTCGTAAAGCCCTTCGACGAAGCAAGCCTAATCGCAGCGATCGAGACGTCCAGCTCCTAGTGGCACTTGCCGCCCTCAGAATGGTCCGACTGCAATCGGCGCAGGATATGCTCGAGCGCACTTGCGAGAGCAATCCTTTGCTCTCCATCAAGAGCTTCCATGACCTCCAACAGCACATTGAAAGGGTCTTGGACCAGGAGGTCGCGCCCCGCCGTCGTCAGCTCGACCTGTCTGTTGCGCCCGCGGTCTCGGCCCTCGACATTGGCCACGTATCCTTTGGCCATTAGTGCTCTGACAGTCCGAGTCACTGGGCCTACTGCAAGACCTTGGAACCGCGCCAAAGCACTCGCTGTCCGTTGGGTTGGCTCGGCCCAGGCAAAGTAGCGCAGCGCCGCCCACTGCGCCGGAAAAAGATCGCCCGAGAAGCCAAGCGAATGCAATGCTCGAGAGGTCTGGTCGAGCAGACGTGCAAGTGCAGTCGCTGGGATCCGACGTCTCGCTGGCATACTGCCCCCTGCTTTCGAAGCGGCGCATAACTTATTCGTCTGAGCCGGATTGGCAACTGCGCTTCGGGTCAATTTAGACCCCGCGCGCGTCAGTTCTCGTGGAGGATCTGAGCGCTACCTTCCGCCAAGCCGTGGCCTGCCTCTCAGCGTATGTCGTGGAGAGCACCGTCGTACAGACGCCAGTGGATGTGGCTCTCATCCTCTCAGCGCGTAACGCCGGTCGGCCACGGCGGACGCACCTCGTAACCTTTTGCTCACTCAGACCGGCATACCTGCTCTCGCGCAGGCACGGTGACAGATCGTGGCATCACCGTCCCCCAGCTTCTTGAGCTGTCTCGCGTTCATCTCAAAAGCAAGGGCTCGTGCCGGGACATTCCTGTCGGGCGGCGGCCCACCATTTTGACCTTGGTGGCAGTTGTCCCGTCAAGCTGATGCAGCGCCAGCGGCGCTTCGGCACGCTGGCCTCGCCCCGTCAAGGCCGCCCGCCGGGACGCGGCAAGCAGGTGGCTTGTGAGACCTTCCTGATCCAAATCGTCGAAGCCAAGCCGCATATAATCATGCCCGAACCAGCGGCTCGGCTGCCGCAGGAACATGGCGTCAGCTTGGCTCCGGGGATGTTCTCGCGATTCCTGTGGTGGAGCGGCTTCACCTAAAAATCTGGCATAGACCTCGCGCTGCTTCGTTCCGGGGAGGAATGCCGGCCCAGGGTTCATTCCGGGTCGGCCAGGGGTCAATTGAACTTAGCAAATTGCAGGCGGAACGCCCCATCGGGATACTGTAACCAAGTCAGAGCTTTCTGTGAGGCCTGAAGCGTCGCCGGGAAGGTAAGAAACAGCATCGGTGCATCTTCAGCGATCTTGGCCTGCGCTTCACGGTAGAGTGGCGCACGCGCCTCCTCCCCGGCAGTGGTGCGAGCTTTCTGGAGAAGCTCGTCCACCTTGTCGCTCTGGTATCCCGCAAAGTTGTTCGGTCCCGATTTCGTGAAGTAGTTGTACATATTGCCGTCGGGGTCTGACCGCCCCGACCAGGGTGACATACAAAGATCAAAGTCTTTCTGCCGCAACACCGTGATAAGGCTGGTCGGGTCGATCTGCTTAATATCGACCTTGAAGCCAGCTTGGTTGGCCTGAGCTTGGATTATCTCTGCCGTCCGGATCTGGACCGGTGAGTTCGTGACCGTAATGGTCACGGGAACTGGCTCGTTCTTGCCAGCCTCGGCCAAAAGCTTTTTCGCGGCAGCGGCATCGCCGCGCGGTGGCTGAAGGTTCTTGTCATAGGCCCAAGCGATTGACGGCGGGATCGGCCCAAAGGACACGGCTCCCGTCCCGAAATAGACTGTCCGCTGCACGATCTGGGGGTTCACAGCCATGCTAAAGGCCTTACGGACCTTTGGATCATTGAACGGCGGGCGCGTCGTGTTGAACGAAAAGGCATTAAACCCCAGACCGGGACTTTGGCTGAGGGTGAGCCCGCTCTCGCGGCCGACCTGTGCCACCGCCTGAGGAGGGACGCTATCGATGAGCTGCACAGTGCCGGACCGAAGGTTCGTCAGGCGTACGGTTTCGTCAGGAATGGGTCGAAAGACGATCCGCTTAATGGCGGGAGCACCGCGCCAGTAGCCGTCGAAGGCTTCCAGGACGAGCTCGGAGTTCTTCGTCCAGCTCACAACCTTATAGGGGCCAGCGCCGACAGCTTTGGTGGCAAAATCCGCCTGGAGGGACTTGACCGCGGTGGGCGAGACCATCATCCCAGCGCGGTTGGCCAACACCTGCAGAAATGGAGCGTACGGCGTCTTCAGTTTGACTGTCACCTCCAGAGGGCCGGTAGCGTCCACCGAGTCGATTGGGCCGAGCTCGGAACGGCGCGGAGAAGCCAGGCTCGGGTCGAGCATGCGGTCGAAGTTTGCCTTAACGGCCGCGGCGTCGAGGGCAGTCCCATCATGAAACGTGAGATTCGGCTTCAGGGTCAAAACGTAGGTCTTGTCGTCTGGCGACGTCACGTTCGCGAGGCCAGGCTCGATCTTGAGATCAGGAGTGACGTGCAGCAGTGGCTCATGAATGTTGTACTGCACCGACAGTTCGAAAAACGAAGCCATCAGAGCCGGATCCAGCGTTACCGGATCCGACACAATCGCGACGTCCAGGGTTTTGCCGGCCTGCGCCAAGGTACTCGTGCCGTTCATGAGCGGCACAAGCGCGGCGCTCATGACCAAGCCCTTTAACAAAGTCCTCCTCAACATCTTCTATCTCCTGCTTGTTAGGTTCCCGTTCTGGTTGTGGTCACGTCTCAGCCCTCCCGTGGATCGAAGATATCGCGAAGCGCATCTCCCAAGAGGTTGAAGCCGAGAACGGTGAGGAAGATCGCAGCCCCAGAGAACCAAGCCAGCCAGGGCGCGAAATCAAGGAAACCAATCGCGTTGCGCAGCATGTTGCCCCACGTTGGAGTCGGTGGCTGCGCGCCGAGGCCGAGAAACGAGAGGTAAGACTCGGTGATGATTGCCGCAGCGAACAAGAGCGATCCCTGAACCACGATGGGAGCAAGGGTATTGGGCATCACCGTTCGGAACAGGATATTCGCAGTTCCGAACCCGAGCGCCCGTTTGGCCTCGACGAAATCCAACTGACGCACCACCAAGGTTTGGGCGCGGGCGATGCGCGCGAACACGGGCAGGTTGACGATAGCAATAGCCAAGACAGCATTAACAAGGCTCGGCCCCAGAACCGCAGCAATCGCAAGCGCGAGCAAAATGCTCGGGAAAGCGAAGACAACGTCCATCACCCGCATAATGATGCTATCCGCAAGCCCCCCGAAGTACCCCGCAACCAGCCCCAACCCCGTCCCCAGGAACAGAGCCCCGGCGACACTAAAGAATCCTACGAACAGGGAGATACGAGCCCCGAAGATCACGCGGGAGAGAACATCGCGCCCCAAATCATCGGTCCCGAGGAGGTGCATGGCAGAGGGTGGCGCCAGGGCGGCGCCAAAATCGGGTGTATCTGGATCGAAGGGGGCAATCAGTGGCGCCGCGATGGCGGCTAAGACCGCAATCAGCACGAGCGCAAAGCCGAAGGCCGCACGCCGGTCCCGCACCAAGCCTTTGGCGAAAGCCACGCCTGGGGTAGCCACAGCGCTCATGCGAGGCTCACCCGTGGGTCGATCAGTGTGTAGATAATATCGGTGAGGAGATTGATGAGCACGAAGAGCGTGGCGGTAAGCAAGACAGCTCCTTGAACCACCGGGTAGTCCCGGGCAAAAATCGCGTCCACCGTGAGTTTGCCAATGCCTGGCCAGGAAAACACGGTCTCGGTGATAACCACGCCACCCAGGAGTTGCCCCATCTGGATACCCAGCAATGTCACGATCGGGATCTGCGCATTGCGGAAGGCATGGCGCCAGATGACCTTGCGGGCTGGGATGCCTTTGGCCTTGGCCGTGCGCACGTAGTCAGCGCGCAAGACCTCAAGCATGGTGGCGCGGGTCATCCGCATGGTCGCGGCTGCCAAGGCCGCCCCAAGCGTCAGCGCCGGGAGGATCAGAAATCTCAAAAACCCCAGAGGATCGACAAGCGGCGAGACATAGCCGGAAGCCGGCAGGATCGGCACATGGATCGAGAAGGCAAGAATGAGAAGCACGCCCAACCAGAAGCTCGGCATTGAGAGCCCGCAGAGCGCGGCAAACGATGCGCCGTAATCGGCCAGGCTGTTGCGGCGTGTCGCCGCGACAATGCCGGCCGGAATTGCGATGGCCAACGAGATGAGCAGCGCTGCGATCGACAAAAGCGCCGTTGGTCCGAGGGCGCCGATCAACAATGGGAGAACCTCACGTCCTCCCTGGATGGAGCGCCCAAAGTCGCCGGTCAGGATCTGCTTGAGCCATGCGAGATACTGCAGAACCAGCGGCTGATCGAGGGCGAGCTTTGCGCGCAGCGCAGCGATTGCCTGCTCGTCTGCTTCCAGGCCAAGCAATGCAATTGCAGGGTCTCCTGGAATGAGACGCACGAGGAAGAAAGCAACAAGCGAGGTACCGAACAATATCGGAATTAGGCTGGCTATCCTTGACAGCAGAAAATTTCCCACTGCACTCCGCCTCCATACCGCTTGAACCGGTTCAGATAGCCTGATACTCACTTGAGGTGAGCTTGGGTGTCAATGCCTCGAGGGAAGATTTCACGGAGCCTCCGCGGACCTCATGGGAAACGAGCCATCCTCTAACGCTGCCCTGCTAACGGTGCAGAATCTGCGGATCGCATTCGGCGGACCGCCCATTGTGGATGGGGTCGATCTCGCGCTTAGTCCTGGACAACTCCTTTGCTTGGTCGGTGAGTCTGGTTCTGGAAAAAGCCTTACCGCTCTCTCCCTGATGCGACTGCTGCAGCCAAACGCGAAGATCCGAGCGGACCTCATGACCTTTGAAGGTCTCGATTTGTTGGCTCTTTCCGAGCGCCACATGGAGGGGCTGCGCGGGAACCGACTTGCCATGGTCTTCCAAGAACCCATGACGTCTCTCAACCCGGTGATGACGGTTGGCGAGCAGATCATGGAAGCTCTTCTCCAACACCAGCAGGTCTCTCAGGCACAAGCGCGCGCTGCTGCGCTGGCCATGCTCAAGCGGGTCCAGATTCCCGCGGCGGAAGAGCGCCTGGAGGTCTACCCCCACCAACTCTCCGGCGGAATGCGCCAACGGGTGATGATCGCGATTGCACTCGTGTGCCGCCCTGCCCTCTTGATCGCTGACGAGCCGACAACAGCGCTTGATGTTACGATCCAAAGCCAGATCCTGGCGCTGATCGATGAACTCCGGGAAGAACTTGGCACTGCCGTGCTTTTTATCACCCATAACCTTGCCGTGGTGGCCGAGATCGCCGACGAAATTGCCGTGATGTACGCGGGGCGGATCGTCGAGCGCGGACGGCGAACGGACATTTTCGCCGATCCGCAGCACCCCTATACCCTTGCGCTGTTCGCAGCGATGCCGCGGAGTGGCGACGTCGGGCGTCCGCTCGCGTCGATTGACGGACAAGTGCCTGCAGCGGCCGCAATGCCGCCGGGCTGCCGCTTCGCGCCACGCTGCCCGTTTGCGGTCGAGCGCTGTCGCGTGAGCTACCCCCCGCTGCGCGAAGTCACGCCCGGACACCAGGTGGCATGCTGGCGTGCGCCGGTTGAGGATGCTGTCGCATGAGCAAACCGCTGCTCTCGGTCGAAGGACTGACGAAGACCTATGTGTCCGGCAACGGCCTCTTCCGCCCCGGTCGCATCGCGACCGTCGTTGATGATGTCAGCTTCACCATCGGCCGGGGCGAAACCTTTGGGCTGGTGGGGGAGAGTGGCTCGGGCAAGTCCACAATCGGGCGTCTCGTCCTTCGCCTTATCGAGGCCGATGCAGGACGGATTACCTTTGACGGACTTGATCTGCGCGCCCAGAGTGCGCCTGAGCTTAGGGCCCTGAGGCGGCGCATGCAGATTATCTTTCAGGATCCATTCAGCTCCCTCGACCCGCGCGTTCGTATCGGCGAGGCCATTGCGGCCCCCATTCGCCTACACCGGCTGCGGCCTCCGGGTGCCGTCCACGACCGCGTGGTGGAACTCCTGGAGCTTGTTGGCCTGGGCGCTCACCAGGCAGAGCGCTTCCCGCATGAGTTTTCCGGGGGACAGCGCCAGCGCGTCGCGATCGCACGGGCCCTTGCCGTCGAGCCCGATCTGATCGTTTGCGACGAGCCGGTCTCGGCACTCGATCTGTCGATCCAGGCTCAGGTTGTGAACCTTCTCACCGAGCTTCGCTCTCGGCTCGGCGTGTCCTACTTGTTCATCTCACACGACATGGCGGTGGTTCGACATCTGGCAACCCAAGTGGGCGTGCTTTATGCGGGCCGCTTGGTTGAGACTGGGCCAGCCGCCCAGATCTTCGGCAATCCCCGCCATCCTTATACCCGCATGTTGCTCGCGGCTTCGCCGAGCCCTGTCCCGGGCTCCGGGGTCGAACGCCGCATTGTCGCGGGTGAGCCACCCAGTCCCTTCGATCGGCCAGCCGGGTGTCGGTTTTCCTCGCGTTGCCCGCACCGGATCGAGCCATGCACTGAACGCCAGCCACCACTCGATACCTGGCGCGAGGGAGATCATAGCGCCGCATGCTTGCGTGCACACGAACTCGAGCACCTGACGCTTCTCTCCGACGATGAAAGCCGCATGTCCGAGGCATACCGGCGGCGGCTTGCTTTGCTACGGCAGGTGCGCGCTGGGAGGCGGGTGAGATGAGGCAAAGGGGGGTAAAGCTTCGGCCATGATTGGAGATGCCGCTCGGCTTCTGGAAGTGTTTGAGGGCACCGTCTCACACGGGCTGAGCACACCCATCGCGTTTTCGGATAGGACGCGCGCACGGGTCGAGGTGGGCATTCGAACCCTCGATGACCGCCTGTCACAAACCGCGCGTGTCCTCACCTCTCCCTGCGCGGGTATGGCACGGAACCCCTTGAGCGCACACCCGGTCACAGGGGAACCCTGTCACCCCTTGGGCAAGTTTACTGCCGCATCAGACTGCAATGTCACATTGGCACTCCAGCTATTAGCCTCGCACCCTTAGCCATCCGGAGCTCTACGTGTCTCATCCTTCCTCCATTTTCCGTTCGAAGCCCAACGCAATAGAGGCCCTGTTTGGAAGGACGAAAGTGGTGATCGGCGTTATTCATGCGCTGCCTTTACCGGGCTCACCACGCTATGACGGAGATCCGATCGACAGGATCTACTCCCATGCCGTCACCGAGGCGAGACGGTACCGCGAAGGCGGCGTTGATGGCCTGATTGTCGAGAACCACGGTGATATCCCTTTCGCCAAGCCGGATGAGCTTGGTCCGGAAACAGCAGCCGTCATGGCGGTCATGACTGATCGGGTGCGCCAGGAGATCAAAGTCCCGGTCGGCATCAATGTTCTCGCAAATGGAGCCGTGGCGGCCCTCGCCAGCGCCAAAGCGAGTGGCGCAGATTTCGTCCGTGTGAACCAGTGGGCCAACGCCTACGTCGCCAATGAAGGCTTCATGGAGGGAAAGGCCGGAGCGGCAAGCCGTTATCGCGCTTGGTTGCGGGCCCGTGAGGTTAAGATCTTCGCGGACGTCCACGTTAAGCACGGGTCCCATGCGATCGTTGCCGACCGCTCCTTGCCCGAACTCACCCGTGATGCCGAATTCTTTGACGCTGATGCCGTCATTGTGACCGGGCAACGCACCGGCGACAGTGCAGCTATCGACGATCTTGCAACGGTTCAGCGTTCGACGGACCTCGCAGTCATGGTCGGAAGTGGCGTTACCCGCGACAACGTCGGCCAGATCTTCGAATACGCCGATGCCGTGATTGTTGCGAGTTCGCTCAAGCACGGCGGATCGTGGTGGAACGAGGTGGATCCGGAACGGGTCGCAGACTTCATGTCTGTCGTGCGAAAGTTACGCCCATGAGCCGTGTCACCGTGCTCGGAAATGCCACTGTCGACCTCCTCCAGCGGGTTTCGGCATTCCCAAGACCGGGAGAGACCTTGCTGTCGGAAGGCATCGAGCGCTGTGCGGGTGGAAAGGGCTTGAACCAAGCCCTCGCCGCCTCCCGCGTAGGAGCCTCTGTTCGCCTTGTCGCGCCGATCGGGGACGACCCCGACGGCGCCTTTCTACGTACCGCACTCGCCGCCGAGGATGATCTGATTGTCGATTGGCGCACGGTTGCTGCGCCGACCGATGTGTCATCCATTTGGATTGCTGATACCGGCGAGAATATGATCGTGTCTTCGGCGGCCTGCGCGCGTGGTCTCCGTGAGGACGATGCGTTGGCGATGCTGACTCCTGTCGCACCTGGCGATGTCCTCGTCCTCCAGGGGAACCTGACGGCCGCTGTGACAATGGCGGCCGCTCGCTGCGGGCGCGACCGCGGTGCCCACGTGATCCTGAACACAGCCCCGATCGCATGGGACATGCGCCCCCTGCTCGGAGCAGTCGACATCGTTGTGTCAAATGAGCCCGAGGCGCGAAGCCTCACGGGTGAAGCCGGCGAGGCCGCGCTCAACCAACTCCTCGCACTTGGCGCCGGTTGCGCCGTAGTCACCCATGGAGCGGCCGGCGCGCTGTTTTCGACGGGGAGCGGTCCTGTCAGCATCCCGGCGCCGGCCGTTGAGGCCATCGACACCGCCGGAGCTGGCGACGTAACGGTCGGAACGCTCGCGGCGGGCATTGCTGCCGGCGAACCAATCGCGAATGCACTCTCCCTCGCCATCGCAGCCGCCTCCCTCTCCGTGACGCGGCTTGGCACATCGCCATCCTTCCCAACTCGGGCAGAGATGGCACACCTGCGCTCTTCCCTCCTAGTCTGATCGATCAAGGACATCGCACCATGCGTGATCTTCACCAACCAGGACGCTCCGTCGCGCAGGGTGCCGGCGGCGCCGCGGCGACATCCCATCCACTTTCGACCTATATTGCCTTGGAGGTTCTGCGTTCCGGTGGCAATGCCATCGACGCGGCGATCACGGCCTGTTCGCTGCAGTCAGTCTTAGAGCCACACAATACCGGGATTGGAGGCGACTGCTTCGCGCTGATATGGCGCGCCGACGAGCAGAAGCTTCACGCGATCAACGGAAGCGGCTGGGCTCCCGCCGGCCTGGATGCCGCTCGCCTTAAGGCAGCGGGTGAGTCCGAAATCGCCCTCACCAGTGTTCATGCCGCTACGATACCAGGCGCCGTTGATGCGTGGTCGCGCCTTCTCGCGGACCACGGCACGCGCAGCCTTGCAGACGTGCTGGCTCCCACCATTGACTATGCGGAACGCGGCATCGTCTTGGCCGAGCGGGCTGCAACGGACTGGGCCCGGGAAGTCGAAAAGCTCGCCCGTGACGAAGGTGCATGCGCCCACCTTCTTACCCCTTCGGGCGAAGCTCCCAAGGCTGGCGACACCATCCGGTTCCCTGCTCTGGCCAAAACACTACGTATCCTTGCGGCCGAGGGGCGTGATGCCTTCTATGAGGGTGAGATCGCCAGGATGCTTGTGGCAAGCCTCAACCGGCTCGGCGGCTATCACACCCTGGAGGATTTTGCCGAGTTCCGCTCATCCTATGTGACGCCGATCTCAACCCGATACCGTGGCGTGGACTGCGTCCAAATTCCGCCGAGTGGCCAAGGGCTAACGACCCTCGTGATGTTGAATATCCTGTCCGGCTTTGACATCCCCCGCCTCGACCCGGTCGGAGCCGACCGCTTCCATCTTCAGATCGAAGCGAGCCGGCTCGCTTACGGTGTGCGGGATGCTTATATCGCAGATCCAGCCTTCGGAGACGTCCCCGTGGAGGAACTCCTCTCGGAGGGGTTCGCCACGCGGCTTCGGGAGCTTATCGACCCTCACCGGGCGATGCAGGCGGAGCCAGTGGTTCCCCGCGTGCACCATCAAGATACCGTTTATCTCACGGTCGCCGACAAGAACGGCAACGTCTGCTCACTCATCAACTCACTCTTCCATGCGTTTGGTACAGGCAAGGCCTGTCCACAGACCGGCATTGCCTTCCAGAACAGGGGTGCGGGCTTCCGGGTGGCTGAGGGGCATCCCAACTGCGTCGCACCCCGCAAGCGCCCCCTCCACACCATCATCCCGGGCATGGCGATGAAGAACGGCAAGCCCTGGCTGTCGTTCGGGGTCATGGGTGGGGCCTACCAGCCTGTCGGCCAAGTCCATGTCCTCCAGAACCTGGTTGATTACGGGATGGACGTGCAAGAGGCGCTCGATGCACCGCGCGGCTTTCGCACAGCTGCTGCTTTTGAACCGGAACGCGGCATCCCAGCGGGCGTCGTCGAGGAGTTGGCCCGACGTGGCCACCCAATACGCCCGTGCGACGCCCCATGGGGTGGTGGTCAGGCGATCCTCGTCGACCACGTGCGCGGCATTTACTCAGCCGGCTCCGATCCGCGCAAGGACGGCTGCGCCCTCGCTCTCTAGGTTCACCGGAAGGATTGCCCATGTCCAAGCCCGCCTTTACTGGAACCGTCACCATCCTGGGCATCTTTGCGGCCGATTTATCATTCCGAGCCGAGCGTCTGCCGAAAATTGGCGAAACCCTGCTCAGCAAAGGGTTTGCTCTTGGACCGGGTGGCAAGGGATCCAACCAGGCCGTGGCCGCAGCGCGCAGCGGCGCTCGGGTTCGCCTCATCACACGGGTTGGAGCCGACACGTTTGGAGCCATGGCCCACGAGATCTGGTCTACGGAGGGAATCGACACCACACGCGTGACGGTGGACGAAGATGCTCCCACCGGAGCTGCCTTTATCTTCGTCGACGAGAGCACGGGTGACAATGCAATCATCGTGGAGAGCGGCGCGGCTGGACGGCTCGGGCCTCCAGATCTCGACCAAGCGCAAGACGCTATCGTCGGCGCCGATGTGTTCATGACCCAACTTGAGCAGCCTGTTGGAGCCGCCGAGCGAGGGCTCCAACTCGCGCGCTCGTCTGGAGTTCTCACCGTGCTCAACCCAGCGCCCGCTGCCCGTATTCCGGAATCCATGTGGCCGTTGTGCGATTACGTCACGCCCAACGAAAGTGAAGCGAGTGCCATCACCGGCATCGCTGTGACAGATCTCGACAGCGCCCGGCATGCGGGCGATCGGCTTCTCGCCCTGGGAGTGGGCTGCGCCATCCTTACCCTCGGCGACAAGGGGGTTCTCGTCCATTCCCGTGAGATATCGACACCAATCCCCGCCCTGGCAGCAGAAGCGGTTATCGATACCACCGGAGCTGGAGATGCCTTCAATGGTGGGTTCGCGGCCGCGCTTGCCCGAGGCGCGCCAGTCCTGGAAGCAGCAAGATTTGGGTGCGCCGTTGCCGGTCTCTCCGTCACGCGGCCTGGCACGGCGTCCTCAATGCCGTCCCGTATCGAGGTCGATGCCCTTCTTGGCACGATCGGCTAAGGCTATCGTGCCGAAGTGGTGAGAACCCAGGGACTGCGCCCGTCAGTAACCCTGACAAGGGGCCAAGCGATGGAAGTTCCCCGGGTTCGGGGCTCCTGCAGGGCGGTGACACTCCCCTGCATGAATGCAGGGGCTTCTCATTTATGCAGCCTTGTGGAGGGGCTGCAGGTCCGAGCAACGTGCGGCGTGTCCGGCCAAACTACGGCGAGGCCCGTGAACGGGAACCCGCCGATCCGTGATGATCTGAGGAACCTCATCGGCCGAGACTTTCTGGA
>JAFAAP010000015.1 GCA_023426505.1 Pseudomonadota bacterium | reverse complement strand
ACCGCGACCAGAATGCTGCGCTGAACATCGCCCGTCTCGGATACGAGACGCCTTGTCTGAAGGGACAAGGAAGCCCCGCCTCTAAGGCGGGGAGGTATCACACCCGTCCTACGCTTGCCGAAATTCGGGTCACGCTCCAGCCTCCATCCACCTTCAGCACCTGACCCGTGATGAAGGAGGCGTCCTCCGAACACAGGAATGCTGCCGCTCCCGCAATGTCGTCCGGCTGGCCCGGTCGTCCCAAGGGCGTTCCACCCAGCATGAGATTGCGGTAGACGGGATCCTCCAGTCGGGCCCGGGTCATCTGCGTCTCGATCAGCCCTGGCGCGATCGCGTTCACACGGATCCCCTGAGGACCGTAGTCGGCCGCCATTTGGCGCGTCAGACCGATCAGCGCCGCCTTCGAGGCAGCATAGGCCGCAATGCCGCTATAGCCGACGATCCCGTAGATCGAGCTGATGTGCAGGACGACACCCGACGTCCGAGGCAGCATGTGGCTTAGCGAGGCGCGGGACAGCCGGAAGGCCGCACCGAGGTTCACATCCAGGATGCGCTGCCAGCTGGCGTCGTCTGTCACGGCAACACTGCGCGCGCCGCCGATACCCGCGTTGTTAACCAGGATATCCAATTGGCCAAAGCGCTCCAGAGCCTCGTGGACGGCATGATCGGCGGCCTCAGGACGAGCGAGGTCGCAGCTCAGATAAGCAGCCTGCGCTTCCTGGAAATAGCCGGTCATCTCCGGCTCGGGCTGCTCCTGCTGGTCGACCAGGAGGACCCGGCACCCGTCCCGCAGGAAGCGCTTTGCGATCGCCGCCCCAATGCCTCGGGCCGCGCCGGTGACGATAGCGACCCGCCCTGTCATGCCAGCCTCCCCCCGTCTACCGGCAACGCAACGCCGGTGACGTAGCCGGCCGCAGATGAAGCCAGGAATGCAATGGCCATTGCCACCTCCTCTGCCGTGCCGAGACGTCCAAGCGGATGGAGCGCAGCCATCGTCTGGCGTTGCACATCCCGATCCTGATCGGTGAATGTGCTCTCGAGCATGTCGCCGTCGATGGATCCTGGGCAAACTGCATTCACACGAATGCCTTTCCCTGCGGTACTCAGAGCCAGGGAGCGCGTCATTGAGGTAACGGCAGATTTTGACATGGCATAGGCCCCGAGGCGACGAGAGCCGACCAGACCTGCGGTCGATGCGACATTGACGATGGAGCCACGACCCGCGCGCTCCATGATCGCCACTGCCGCGCGGCAGCAGAGAAAGGTTCCTTTGACATTGATCGCGGTAATGCGATCGAAATCATCGCTAGAGCAGTCCTCAAGCGGGCCTAGATGCCCGATGATCCCCGCGCTGTTGACCAGGATATCAAGGCCGCCGCTCTCCGCGATGGCTTCAAAGGCGGCGGAAACCTCTTGCTCGCTGCTGATGTCACACACATGACCCCGAGCGACGCTCCCGGCCTGTTCCAGACTGTGGCAGGCGGCTTGGAGGC
The DNA here is from genome assembly GCA_023426505.1 of Pseudomonadota bacterium. Classification (GTDB taxonomy): domain Bacteria; phylum Pseudomonadota; class Alphaproteobacteria; order Rhizobiales; family Beijerinckiaceae; genus Microvirga. Next base: position 22,065 of record JAFAAP010000015.1, on the reverse strand, counting down.
GACCGGCATCGCGGTCCAACACGGAAAGACGGGCGCCCCCCCGCGCCAGCAAGCGCGCCGTGGCGAGGCCGATCCCGGACGCTCCCCCCGTGACGACCGCCGTTGAGCCGGCAAATGGCTGATCGGTAAAAAAGTGCGTCATTATCGGTCCTACGATGACGGAGAAGGCACGCGCGCGATTCCAGGCCTGCGCCTTACTGCGAGGCGCAGCTCGTTTGGTCTCGATCTGGCGACAGCGGCTGGATAGGCGACGCCCGGGCAAAGGCGTCGCCTTCGGGCACTAACCCGCCTTGCGGGCGCGCCGGTAAGTCTCGTTGACGCCGATTGCAGAAACGACCGCATCCGTGAAGCGCTTGTCGAGCAGGGTCGGGAAGTCGACCTCCACGAGCCATGCCATCGGGACCTCATCCGTAAGGATCTTTTGGACCTCGCTGTAGGCCTTCTGGCGCTCCGCATCCGAAAGACTGGAGCCCCCCGCCGCGAAAAGCTCGTCGACGCGAGGGTTCGTGTAACCCGTGTTGTTGCTGTAGGCGACGCCTTTGCGGATGTTGCTGGACACGAAGAAACGCGCGACGCCCAGCGCCGGGTCGCCGAACTGGTAAGGATAGTTCGACGTCATCTGGAAGTCCCAGTTCGCATAGCGCGAGGTCCACCCTGCGGGGTCGGCTGATTCAATCTCGACGGAGATTCCAACCCTGCCCAGCGACTGCTTCACGAATTCCGCGAACCGGGCCCAGGACTCGCCCCAGGGCAGGCGCAGGAACTTCACCTGCGTGCGCACGCCATTGGCACCCGGCTTCAGCCCCATATCATCGAGCAGAGCCCTGGCCTTCTCCAGGTCATAGGCGTAGCGCGTCACATCGGCGTCATAAAAGCGGGTCTTGCTGCTGAGGGGGCCGGTTGCGACACGCCCCTGCGAGAAGAAGATCGTGTCCAGAATCGCCTTGCGGTCCAGAGCATAGTTGATCGCCTGGCGGAAGCGCTTGTCGTCGAACGGCTTGACCCGCGTGTTAAATTCGATGCGCGCCACCGGCGCATAGAACTCGTAGCCTTTCGTGATCAGCTGGATGTTCGGCAAGCTGGCCAGGCGCTGCACATCAAACGGCTCCAGATCCTGGAACTGGCTCTGCTGCACACGCCCCTGCTCCAGGGCCAGAGCGCGGGAGCCTGCGTCCGGCAGGATATGGAAGTACATCTCATCGAGGTGCGGCTCGCCCTCGCCATGATACTCCGGGTTGCGGACGAGGCGGATGAAGGAGCCTTTTTGCCATTCGGCGAGCTTGAAGGGACCCGTTCCAATCGGCTTCGCGTTGTTCGGATTGGTCCGGTAATTCGTGCCTTTGTAGAGGTGGGCCGGGATCATCGGCGCCGTTGACATCTCAAACGCCATCATGAACGGCGCGAACGGCTTTTTGAGGACGAATCGGACCGTATGAGGATCGACAGCCTCGATGGTCTCGCAGTTCTCGAAGATCACGCGAGCGCGAGGGTGAACCTCCATCAGGAATTCCTTGGTCGTGAAGACCACATCGTCAGCCGTGAAGGGCTTTCCGTCATGCCACTTCGCATTCTCCTGCAGCTTGAACGTGTAGGTCAGGCCATCGGGCGAGATCTCCCACGATTTCGCGAGGCTCGGCCGCGGAGTGAAGTCAAAGTCGTAGGTGAGAAGGCTCTCGTAGATTTTGCCGGCCACCGTCTGGGTCGAGCCGTTCTGGTCAAGCCCGATGAAGAGCGTCGGCGGTTCCGGAAATGCGATGACATTCAAGACCCCGGATCCCGCTGCGGCCAGTGAGCTTCCCGGCAGAAGGGAAAGCAGCGATGTGGCGGACGCTCCTGCCAGCAGCGTGCGACGGGTGAGTGCTAGATCCTTCATATGTCCCTCTTTCTTCTCGTCAGGCAAAGCTTCTCGTCGTGGGGTCCCCGTCGGCTGAGCGGTGCCATTCATGACCCGGCACGGCATCGATCAGGCTGCGCGTGTAACTGTCACGCGGATTCCGGAAGACGGATGTCGTCTCACCACTTTCGACCACTCGCCCCTTGTGCAGCACCAGGACGCGGTGGCAGAGCTGGGAGGCGATGCGCAGGTCATGGGTGATAAACAGCATCGCGAGTTGAAACTCCTCGCGAATGTCGCGGAGCAGCTCAAGCACCTGGGCCTGTACAGACACGTCGAGCGCGGACACGGCTTCGTCAGCCACCAGGAGATCCGGTTCAACCGCGAGCGCCCGCGCAATCCCGATGCGCTGGCGCTGTCCGCCCGAGAACTCGTGTGGATAGCGATCGGCGGCCGACTCCTCCAAGCCGACCCGGATCAGGAGGCGGTTCATGCGCCCACGGGCGGTCTTCGCATCGACTCCATGCGCCAAAGGTCCTGCCATGATGCTCTGGCCGACCGTGTGGCGGGGGTTAAGCGACGCGTAGGGATCCTGAAAGACGATTTGGACCTTAGAGCGGAACGGCCGGAGCTGGGACCGCGACAGCTTGGCGAGGTCGGTGTTCTTGTACTCGATGGACCCGGCATCCGGGTCGATGAGGCGCACAAGGCATCGCCCCGCAGTCGACTTGCCCGAGCCACTCTCTCCGACGAGGCCCAACGTCTCGCCGCGACGAATGTCGAAGCTGATATCATCAAGGGCCTTGAACTCTCTGACGGGCGTAAAGAAACCACCTCGGGTAACGTATGTCTTGTTCAGGCCGCGGACCCGAACCACGGGCTCGGCTTCCGGTGAGAGCGGCAGCGGCTTTTCCCGAAACTGCGGCACGGCCCGGATCAAGGACTGTGTATAGGCGTTCGTCGGTCGGTCGAGCACGTCCCGAGCTGGGCCGATCTCAACGATGCGGCCGTGCTGCATCACGGCAACCCGATCCGCTATGTCGGCAACGACTCCGAAGTCATGTGTGATGAATATCACACCCATTCCTTGAGACCTTTGAATCTCGCGGATCAGCTCAAGGATCTGGGCTTGGGTTGTGACGTCGAGCGCTGTCGTAGGCTCGTCCGCGATCAGGATCTCGGGCTCGAGCGCGAGGGCCATGGCGATCACAACCCGTTGTCGCTGACCACCCGACAGGCGGAAGGGATAACGGCGTGCCAGTGCCTCGGGCTCCGGCAGGCCGACAGCCTCGAGGAGCGACAGCACGCGATTTGGCCGATCCGCCTTCTGGATTCCGTGCGCCTCCAGAACTTCCTCAATCTGATCGCCGATCCGCATGACCGGATTGAGAGCAGTCATCGGCTCCTGAAAGATCATGCCAATCCGCGAGCCACGGATGGCGCGGAAGCGCGCGTCGCTCATCTGCAGGAGGTCGTCCCCTCGAAACAGGATGCGCCCCGATTGCACCTTCACACCCGTGTCAGGCAACAGCCCCATGATCGCGGAGGCGGTCATGGACTTACCGGAGCCGGACTCGCCGACGATGCAGAGGATCTCGCCAGGATTGAGGTTGAAGCTCATGCCCTCCACCGCATTCACCCGGTCGCCCGCGGAGGGAAGCGCAATGGTAAGGTTCTCAACCGACAGAAGCCGCTGGCTCATCGTGCCCGCCCCTTTCTGGCCAGTCTTGGGTTGAGCACGTCATTGAGGCCCTCGCCCACGAGATTGATCATGAGCACAACGAGCACGATGACCAGCCCCGGAAAGAAGCTCATCCACCATGCCTGCCGGATAACCGTGCGCGAGGCGCCGATCATGTACCCCCAACTCATCATATTGGGATCACCCAATCCCAGGAAGCTGATGGCTGCTTCGGTCAGAATGGCCGACGCCACCATCAGGGAGCCCATCACCAGGACGGGCGACAGGGTATTCGGAAGGATCTGCCGCAGAATAATGTGGCGGTCGCTCTCGCCCAGCGCGATGGCAGCCTGCACGAACTCTCGGCTGCGCAAGCTCGCGAACTCTGCCCGCACCAGACGCGCCACGGGCGGCCAACTCACGATGCCGATCGCAAGGATGATCGACAGGATCGAGGGGCTGAGTATCGCCACCATGACCAGCGCGAAGATGAAGGTCGGGATAGTCTGGAAGAACTCCGTGACCCTCATAAGCGCGTCGTCGGCAAGTCCGCCGTAATAGCCCGCGATGCCACCCAAGGTGACGCCGAGCACGATCGCACAGGCGGTCGACACGATACCGACGATGAGGGACACGCGAGCCCCATACGCAAGACCCGCCGCGATGTCCCTCCCCATCATATCAGTGCCAAGCGGGAACTGGGGATCTGTAAATGGCGGAAGAAACGGGCGGCCTGCCATCGCCCATGGATCCTGTGGATAGAGCACGGGAGCCATCGCAGCCACGACGATGACCGTGATCAGGAGCGCAATGCCGATTGCCGCGCCGGGGTTCTTGAGAAGCCGCCATAGATTTGAGCTCATGATACTACCTCAATCCGCGGGTCAGCGATGCGATAGGCAATATCCGTGATTATGTTGAACACCACCACCATGACGGACGTGACGAAGAAGACACCCAGCAATACGGGATAATCTCTCTGCAGCAACGCATCGAACGCGAGGCGTCCGATCCCCGGCCACGCGAACACCGTCTCGGTCAGAACGGCTCCACCGACAAGCTGGCCGGCTTGGATGCCGGCAAAAGTGATCACCGGCAGCATGGCGTTGCGCAGGATGTGGCGGCGGACGATCAGGCCGTGCCTCAAACCCTTCGCACGTGCCGTCCGCACGAAGTCCATGTCCTTGACTTCCAGCATCGAGGCGCGGGTCAGGCGCGTATAGACGGCCACATAGAACAGCCCCAGCGTTCCCGCAGGAAGGATGAGGTGGTGTGCGATATCAGCCGTCCGGGCCCAGCCTGAATATCCGGCACCAACACTCTCCATCCCAAAGGACGGCAGCCAGCCCAGCCATACAGAGAACAACATGATCGCCATGAGGCCGACCCAGAAGAGTGGAGTGGCATAAAACAGAAGCGCGAACAGCGAGATCAGCCGATCCGCGAGCCGCCCGACCCGCATGGCCGAGGCGACCCCCAACAGGATGCCGAGACCCAGCGCGACGATGAAGCCGCTGATCGTCAGCAGCAGGGTTGCCGGGAGCCGGTCCAGAATCAGGTCAACCACCGCCTCACGCTGTCGGTAGGAGTAGCCCAGGTCGAAGCGAACGATGTCGGCAAAGTAGTAGGCGAGTTGCTGGTAGACGGGCCGATCCAGGCCGAACTGCTCTCGCAGCTGAGCCATGAACGCTTCATCCGCCGCACCGGCCTCACCCGCCATGGCTGCGGCCGGATCGCCAGGTGCAAGCCTGATAAGCAGGAAGTTGAGAATGATGATCGTTGCGATGATTGCGATCGACTTCAGCAGGCGACTGACGATCGGGCGCAGCTTATCCATGAAGACAACTCCTCGTCACACGACACCCGGATGCGTTTCCAGCCGGCCGATACGGGCGATGCCGCTTTCTGCAACCCAGGAACCCTGGGGATCCGCCTGCTTGATGTCTGGACGAGCAATCCGATTCCCTCAGATGCGTATCGGAATACAATACAAACGTGTTGCATTACGAGCCTACTTACTCGTATAGGTTTCGTCAACGGGATCCGGCTGGAGGATTGATCCATGACCAGAGACACTCAATCCAGCAAGCAGGCCAAAAGCCCTCGGACTGGTGCCGATCAGCTCCTCGATGTCGATGATCGCCTTTTCCTGCAATCCGTTGCGCGTGCCCTCTATGTTCTCGAAGCCTTTGCGCGTGATGCCAAGCCCATGTCTTTGAGCGAGATCGCCGCGAGCGCCCAGATCACAAAAAGCGCCGCTCAGCGTGCGGCTCAGACCCTGTTGAGCCTCGGATATCTTGAACGCTCGCCCGACGGCAGATTGGTGCCTGGCAGACGCCTTCTCGATCGGGCCTTTGATTATCTCCGGTCCAATCCCGTGATTGAGCGAGCCATGCCGATCCTGATCGAGCTCCGCAAGAACTCCGGTGAGCGCGTCGATTTCAGTCTCTTTGACGACCTCTCGATCCTTTACGCCATCAGGCTACAGAGCAAGCGCGAGACTTTTTTCGCCACTCTTGCGGGCCGGCGCATCCCGACCTTCTGCTCGTCAGGCGGACGCGCGATGCTGGCGTATCTGGATGACGCTGCTATCGACGACATCCTTCGCCGCTCGGATCGCAAACCGCTGACGCCCAAAACAATTACGGCCCTGGACAAGATCTGGGACAAAGTGCGCGAGGCCCGCCGCGAGGGATATGCCTATGCCGTCGAGGAAAGTCTGGTCGGAGAGGTTGTTCTGTCTGCCGCCGTGCTCGATGATCGACGTCAGCCCGTTGCGGCGGTGCATATCGCCGGCTCGCTCAGTGAGTGGACGGTGGACGATTTCCGCAAACGCTTCGCGCCTCTAGCGATTGAGGCCGCCCGCGCCCTCAGCCACTGAGCAGCATCACGCCGGCTGGTTCCGGCGCTCGAGGTGCGACAGGCGGGGTCTGGACGATATTTTGCCCGACATGGATAGTCTTCTAGACAAAACCGCTGCAGGCCACAGCAATATGACGAATGAGTTTCTCGGCACCGGCCCGAGCCACCTGGACGAGACCGCATCGACTGATGCGCCCCTGTCTTCCAACTCCTTCTGTATTCTGGAGCACGAAGAGGATGATGAGAATTCCACGTGATGGCGCTGCGCATCTCGCATGCGCTGTGGAGATCGCCGATCCTCACAAGAGCTTAGTTCAGTTGGAAGTTCTGAAAGAAACCTCGCTCGAAGCTCGCGACGGCAATGTGGTGAGGCTGATCGGATCGAGCGGCTCCGACAAAAGCACCCTCCTGCATCATAACCCAGCGTATGGAACGTCGCAGTTCAATCCAATTTCTGAACAGCACAGGTGTCCACGAGCAGACAACGTCTACTCTATCGTAGAGATGAGCGACCAAAGCCGCTTCATCAGCCTCCCTGATGCTGCGATGATACTTTCCATCAAACACTTACCGGAACCACATAATCAAAAAGATCTATGAGAGCACTCTTAGAGGGATTACTTCACTCACCTCATCAGCAGCCTCAGTCGTATTCATCCGTCTCAGCCTCGCTGTCAGCCATTGCAAAACCGCACGGACTTCATCAGCCGCTTTTCCGCTGGGCGCAAACTCAGTCACGCCCAGTCCTGACGCAAGAGCGTCCACATGGTCGGATCGATGCGCGAGGGTCGGATCACATAAGCCCCCGAGCAGTTGAAGAGCCATTCGGGCATTGGAGGTCCGGTTCGTCCGCCCGCCGGCCGGACACTGATTGAGAACAAAAGCAAAGGGCTTGTCGCGCTCGTTCAGGTAGCGGACGGTAGGCTTGCTGGCCTCAATGTCGGCGACACTAGGTCGGACTGGCAGCAGACAGAAGTGGGCCTCTCGCATTGCTCCCGACGCAGCATGGCTGTCTGCTCCGGGTGTATCGACAATGGCCAAGTCGTAGCCCTGCCGGTCCAGGCTGTAGAGGCGGGACGATAAATAGGTCCACGAGAGCGAAACCACCTCGGGTGATTCCGCTGCCCGTCGCTTGTACCATTCTCCAGCAGTGCCCTGTGGGTCGATGTCGAGAACAGCTACCCTCAACCCGCTGTCGGCTGCAGCCACCGCCAGTGAAACAGCCAGGCTACTCTTTCCAGTGCCGCCCTTTTGGGTGACGAAAGAGACGACGTGCATCAAAGCATCTCCCTAAAACCCTGACCTGCGTCAGCAAGAGGTCACATCATCGACGGCGAGTGCAATCCGTCATGAAGGAGCATTTCTTTATCGAGGCGGCTCGCCTTGTTCTCACAAACCACTTGTTTGGTGCGACGAAGTTGGCTTTCGAGCTTGTCCAGAGCCTTCTTAAACGCGAGATAGCAATCATCGTGCTGGAACTCGGCACTCATCATCTTGAGCGCACCCATATGGATATTGACGATGCACCGAAACATAGCCCTTCATGGCTGAGGTGCACCGACGCCGTATTCAGCTGACCAAAGTACTTGATGACCGTGCGGAGGATGCTTTGCTTGGCAAGCTCGCGAAATGTTTCGCCCAAGTCGATATTCGAGCTTTGGATAGCAATGACCTTGTCAATGCGTTGCGGGTCCATTCCATTCTCCTGTGCAGATTGGGCAGGAAGAGCAGGCTTACACACGCTACTGACTGAGAGAGCGAGGCATACATGAACGCCTTCGGGACACTTCAAAAGAAGAGCGCCTACTCGATTGGCGCTCCAAGTAGGTCGCCGGGTGACCTTCTGGGGGAGAACAACCGTGCCGAGGAGGCACAAACACAGGCTGCGCTCGAAAGGTAAACGATCTATTACTGAGGGTGTGCAAGCTCGGCTATTCCGCACCTTGAGCGGCCCCAAAGCCAAATCCGTTTCCTATGATCGCTTCATCAGCCGGGCTGTTTCCATAACAACTGAGCGTCAAGCAATTTCACAGGCACCATGCTGCAGCCTCGCCACCGCATTCAGGCTGTCCAACGTATGTCCTCCGCCGGCATCGGTGGTACTCGCCTGGATGAGCCGAGACGGGTTCGCAACGGCCTAAGAGTTCTAGCCCAGGGTAGCAGTTCCCAGTTAGTCGTTGCGGGGCTTGATACCAAGCTGAACAAGCGGGCCCATTCCTTTCGGAAGGGCCCGCGGTGACTCGCAGTCACTTGCCATTGGCATTAATCCGGAGAGATCCGGTTGCATCATTCTGAATTGTCGAGCTGAAGGATACCTCCGGCGCTCAACCTGACAGCGGGGAGGTGTGCTTCTGCCCAGCCGATATCGCTATTCCAGCCTCCATATTGTCAGGGCCGGGGCGGGTGCTCGGTCCAAGTTGCAACATAACCAGCCGCTGTTAGGAACCCGCTCAAACGGTCGTGCTGGTCTGCTTTAGAGACGGTCCAACAAAAGATGTAGAACTTCTGGTCAGAGGCTTAAGCCAGTTGTCGGCTAAAGGTTTCAGCGTGGCCTAAAGAAAAAGGCTCACCTGCATCGAACGTTCGGACACTTTGATTGCCGCGATAGCATTATGAGCACACCTATCGTGCATCTTGCGGATTGTCAGGAAAACTCCCGGTTATAGCCGGCGCCTCGCTATGCTGCTGCCGGCTCATGCCTTCTCATGGGCGAGAAAGGAGGGAGACGCGCACCCTCCTTGGCTAAAGCGTAGGCTCACTCAGTCGGTGAAGCGAACGGTGCTGTCCTTGCACACGTCAAATTCATCCATCTGAACTGTTGATTCATCCGCGAAATTTGCCGCCACGGCTACCATGCAACCCTGCATCTTCGGCAGTTTGAGCGTGGTCTTGGCTTTGGAGGCGAGCGGCTTCGAGACTCTTACCGTCTGCCCATTGGCCCCGATGGCAACGTCGACGGCAGGCACATCGCGAGCGTTGGCGATAACAAGTGATGAGGCAGGCTTCGACCTGTCCGGTGCCGCCAAGGCAACACTCGCAGCAACTAGGAGACTTGTAACGGCTATGGCTCGGACAATCATGATTGGTCCCTCTCTGTACCGTTGACACAGGTGACGCGCACGAGAGCAGGTTTCGGGGATCTCCCTGACTCCTGACAGCTGACAGCGCCGCTCCATATCACCGAAAAGAGGCCATTTGGCCTGGAGCGACAGGTCGTCAAAGAAAGAGCGCCATAGCGCTTGGCGCACAAGGTAGGCCGCCTTTCACGACCACTTCCAGGAAGAACGATGACCTTGCCAACTCGGCACAACGGGAAGGCTGCGCCCGAATCGTTAACGAGCCGTTATCAGAGTGCGGTGGGCACTATCATTTCGGGCCCTTACTCCCATTGCTCTTGTAACTGGCAACTCTACCCTGAGGCCCAATCTCTTGAGCCTTGGCGTACACCTCAGCCAGCTGAGCTGCAACTGCCCCATGCGCGTCAGTTGGGCTCGCACACGAAGCCCGAATCGTCGCCGTTGTGGATATACAAGTGGCCGACGAGACGGCCTGCAGTCCCGAGGACGACCCATCCACGCCCGCATGCCGGGTCATTGTCGTCGTAGCCCTCCCACGAGAACTCGGCGCAGGCCGCTCCGTCGCGCGAGCCGTAGCGGACATCCAGGAAGCCTTTGAGCGCACCAAACGCGATCTCCCCGTCAGACGCACCCGTGAAGGTGAGATGCGCCTCTTCGACGAGATCGAGAAAGTCGTTGTCCCAGACATCCATTTCGACGATGCGCCAGCGGCCTGCGAAAGCCTTGGCAAAGGCTGGAGTTCTAGCCATCAGACGGTCTCCGCTGGCGCTGGCAGAGCCCGCCCCGGCCTGCAAGGCAAGGGATTGGCCCAACGCGATACGCTGACACGAACGCCCGCCGATCGCCAGACAACCTCGGCCTCGGAAAGCCGTCCCTGGCGCACCACCGTCGCGGCCGTCAAGCGGCACACCTCCCTCTGCTCGTGCGTCAAATGAGCCTTCCGCCACACGTTGCCGTCCATCCCGCTCCTCCTCACGATGACCGACTCCACCCTATGTTACACCGTCTTCGTGAGGATCATTAGCGGGGTGCAGATGTGAAGTTGAAGTGTCCCGCGGTTCTAGCCTAATCCTGCGGGTCGCCGCAGCGTCCACCGCTTCGCGCGAGTACAACATTGGGACATACTGGCCCACTGCCCAGATGGGCGCGAGATCCCTGTAGTGCGGCGAGCGCGGATCGCCCGATTGCCCCGGAGCATTGATCCAGCGGCTCTCGTCCCAAGCTCCGACGTCGACGACCATTCGAACCGAGGCGCCTGCGACAGTGCGGAAGTCCGATGGGCGATAGCCAGTGTGCATCGGCGTCACCGAACTGCCACCGTGCGGGAACGGACCGATGTTGAAACCATCGTTGCCGTGCTCGATGGACGCCAGCGAATGCTCAAACAACGCGTGATGGAGCCTGCCCCATGCCCATGTGGAGGAGTCCTTGCCGAGCCGATCGGCGCAATCCCGCCAAGCCGCCGCGACCGTCGTGCGCAGCAAGGCATCTCGCCCAGCCGCCGGGCTTGCGCCGAAACGCTCATCCGGGGTCTCAAGCGCACGGAGAATGCCCTCAATGTCTCCCGGAGCCAGAAGTCCGCGCAGTTTGTCGTCGGCGACCAGCCCCTCAAGGAGTCCCGTCCTCAGGTGCTTAGCCCACCACACTTCAAACAGCGCAGCAGGTCCACTATCGACTTCTAACGCATGATCCCAGCCCTTGAGATAAGCCAGCGCAGCCGCCGCATCTCCCTCCGCTTCGAGGCCGTTCAACAGACTACAGACCCGCCGCGCCGGGATAGACACGACGTCGGTTTGCAACCGGCATGCATCCTCAACGGAATGCCGGGGCGATTGGCTAAGGACCTCGTGAATCCGGGTGGTGCGCGAATTCTCGATCCATTCATAGCCGACTGCATGAGGATAGTCCGGCGGTAGGTTCATCTCGTTCGCCGTTGCGAAAAAGCCTTTCTCCGGGTTCACGACCCTGGGAAGCTTCTCGTTATCGAGGAAACCATCCCACTCATACCGACCGTCTCCGGGAACCGGCATGAGGCCGTCCCAGTTGGGGCGCACTGGCGTCCAGCCAGATGGCACCCAGGCAATCGTGCCCTGCGTGTCGGCAAAGACGTGGTTCGACGAGGGGACGCCCCAACCACGCATCGCATTGCGGAATTCTGCAATGTTCTTGGTGCGCATGGATGTGAGGCTCCTCAGGTAGGGCGCAGACCCTGGCGCGGACCACACCGACCTGACCGCGTAAGCCTTTCGCCGCTCGGGTTGCTCGAACAGCACCGGGCCGTGCCGGGTGAATTTAAGGGACATCACTTGGTCGGGTGCGCCCTTGACGGCGAACACCTCCTCGACAACCTGCATTTCCTCCCAGGAGTCCTTGTAGCGGTAGCGTGTCGGCTCGCCCACTTTCGACTCATAGACGTAGAGGTCCTCCTGGTCGGCATAGAAGATCGTTAGGCTGAAGGCGATCTGTCCATTGTGCCCGATCGACACGCCCGGAGCGACCGGCTCTCCGGCCCCGATCACATCCAGTCCAGGGGCACTCAGGTGCACCAAGTAGCGCAGGGCCGGAACAGCATGGTTCCGGTGAGGATCGCTTGCCATGAGCGGCCTTCCCGTAGCCGTATGGGCCGCATCGACCACCCAGTTGTTCGAGCCCTGCATGCCGACTTCAGCGACAACATCGCCGAGATCAGTCACCTTTGTCCACTTCCAGGCCTCCTCGAGAGGCGCCGCAAGGCGCTCGGGCGAGAACATCACTGCTGCCGTTCCGAGCTTGTAGGCGGCCAGAACCTCCAGCGGCACGGGCGACGGATCAAGCCCTTCGGGAGCCGTCGGAACGATCGTTGGCTCCAGCACCTTCCGAAGATCGTCTGTTGCTTGATCCGCACCTGTAAGAACATGAGTACGAAGCACCTCGGAAAGGATATTGCGGGTCATCGCATGGCTTCGGATCCGGACAACATCCTCAGGCGCCCATCGGGCGGGCTTCGTTCCCATCTGCGTGAATTCAGGTGGAAGCCTTCCGGGCTCGCGCTCGGTCAACGCAATGTACGCGTTGATGCCGGCGACAAAGGCCGTGCAGATGTTTTTTGCATCGGGTGCATAGGATCGCCATTCGGCGTCCATGTCTCCGCGGTAGAGGAAAAGCCGGGATGCGTAATCCTGCGCCAGATATCCTGGCCCGAAATCAGCAGCGAGCAGGCCGAGCCCCCTCTTGCGCCAAAGATCGAGCTGCCAGAGACGGTCGCGCGCTGCATTGAAGCCCTGTGCAAAGAACAGATCGTCTAGCGAATCCGCCCTGATGTGGGGAACGCCCCATGGGTCAATGAGGATCTCCGCAGGCGCACTCAAGCCTTCGATCGACTCAATCTGGATGGTGCTCGTCATGGCTTGGAGAGCTCTGTTGCTTATCGTTAGAGATGTTGCCGCCGACAGCTTCGAAATCCTTCCGAAGGGAACGGGATGCGATAGGCCTGAAGCGCCGGCGAGCTTGAATTTTCATCGGTGGGCTAAGGACGATGATGCGTCTGGCCCACGAAGCTTTATGCCCGCACCGTTTCAGCCGCCGCGCGGGACCGGAACCCCTCGGCAGCCTCTTCCATCGTGAGGAAATGTGCGCCGCGCTCAAGAAGCGAGCAAATCAGACGCTCAAGGATGATCATGCGGTGCCCACGACCGATCACGAAAGGATGGAACGTGTAAGTGAGATACCCCCACTCTTCCGTGCGTGCCATGTACTCGAAATCATTGACCCAGTTCTCGAGAACCAATCCCGCATTCGCCAGCCCAGGGAAGACCACGTCCTTGAACCGCATGAACTCGAAATGCGGAAAGTCGTCGAGCGACCAGCTGACGGGCATTTCGACCAAGGTCGTTGTATCCCCGAATTGGATAGGTTCCTCATCCGGCACAACATCGTTGCGGCGGGCGAAGTACGGATGATGGTCATGCCCCATCATGCTGCTGTCGTAGAGGAAGCCATGTTTGAGCAGCAAGTCGATCGTCACAGGGCTAAGATCCCAGGCCGGAGAGCGGTAGCCGCGCGGGCTGCGGCCGGTTACCTCGGCGATGGCCTCGCTGGCACGCACGAGGTCCGCCTCCTCTCTCTCTGGGGAGAGGCTAGCCGGAGTTGCATGGGTCCAGCCGTGATGGGCAATCTCATGTCCGGCTTCAATGATCCGGCGGCAGTGATCCGGGTAGGTCTTGACGACGGTTCCGGGGACGAACCAAGAGGCCTTGATCCGATACTTATCCAGGAGCGCGAGAATCCGCGGAACGGCAGCGGCCCCGAACTCTCCGCGAGAAACCGGTGTCGGGCTCTTGAGCCCGCGAGCAACCATAACGGACATCGCGTCAAAGTCGAACGTTAGGCACACGGCATGACGGCTCATGATTTCCTCTTAGATCAAAGTAAACGGGCCACCTTACATCTTACCGGGGACAACCGCGTCCCGAGATATCGCGGTCTGTTGCCCTTGAATTCCGCTTCAGATGGCGCACCTCGCGGGGAGTGTCCGATGCGGATAGGCCAACCCTTTTTCAGGTGCGACTGCAAAGATTGTATCGCTCTCCGATACGCGCGAATTGAAAAACGATGATGCACGTAGGATCGCTCGACTGTCAAGCAAGCGATCGTCGGGACAAGCTCAGTTTTCCTCTTGGTAGTGACAGCCAAGTTGGCGGCGCTGTTCTCTTTTCGAATAGGATACGCCTCGCGGTACGCAGCCACTTCTTCACGCTCCGCAACGTATCAGGCACAGTATGGTTGCCCGAGGCGAGAATGCTTGACCCGAAACGGGCCTCTTTGAGCGACGGTGCCTTTTCAAGTGGGCAGACTTTCGCAGACGAGAGCCGACTTCACCTGAGTGGAGTCAGACCCTCGTCGCTCGCGGAGTCGAAAGACCGGGGTGCCTGCAGTCCCCTATGCGATCCTATCGCCCGGTGCGAAGCGATATGGCGCTCTCCACGAAGCCGATGACGGTCTGAACGTATTGCTCGGGCGACACACCACGGCGGCGGTACTTCCCGCGCTTGACGTACCAATCCTGCAGAAGTGGCTTAATGAGCGACGCGGTCAGTTCAATGTCGGCAACGGAAAAACGCCCGCGTTGGACGCCGTCCGTCAGTGCTTCGGCGATCAGGGCCTCGGTTGCCAACTCGCTGCGCCGCGCCTTTTCACGCCCTTCTCTCGGAAAGGCCTTGGCCTCCATGTAGGCGAACAGGAACCAAGGCTGCATCGACTCCGTCAGGTAGACATGGGTTTCCAGCAGCCAGCGTAGACGCGTGACCGGGTCCTCGGCGAGGGACGCTGGCGGGCTCCCGAGCGTGGCGGACACCGCCGACCAGACCTCGCCGAGGATCATCATCAGAAGGGTGTCCTTGCTGTCGAAGTAGGTGTAAAGCGCCCCCATGCTCAGCCCCGATGCGGTCGCGAGTTCCCGCAGGCTCATGGAATGGAACCCTTGGCGGTTGCTCAAGGCGAGCGTTGTCTGGATGATCCGCACGAGCCTTGCGACGGCCACACGGGGCTTCTGCGTGCGGATCGTGTCCCGATGCCGCTCAAGCATCCGGCTGCAGATTGACTCCGGAGAAAAGTCGAACTCTGTCTGGAAGGCCTTGAGTGTTCGAGGCTGCAGCGGCTTGCTCCATGAGGTGGGATTTTGAGCCGTTGCAACGTTAACGACCATCCGAGTCGGCCTCCCTCGCCTTACAGAGTTCGCACATTCTCGCAGTCACGTTTTTGTCCGCCCGAGAGAGCTACAAGCACTGTAATTCTTGACAGCGGAACCACGATAGCGCCACCATCATAAAAAATCGAGCGCTCGCTCACAATTTAATCCGAGCATCGGGGCGCCGAGGGAGAAACGCCGATGGCATTCGGAATCGGTCTCGAAGGGCGTGTCGCTCTTGTAACCGGAGCGTCCAGCGGGCTCGGCCGGCACTTTGCACAAGTCCTGGCTTGGGCAGGTGCGACCGTGATCGTCGGGGCCCGCCGCATCAATGCCCTCAACGATCTCTGCGGCAAAATCGCCGACGGTGGCGGACAGGCCCGCGCCCTGCGACTGGACGTGACCGACAGAGCCGGTGTGGAAGAGGCGTTCTCGGACATCGCTGCGGGTGGCGGCCTCGATATCCTCATCAACAACGCCGGGGTCACCGCAACCAAGCCGGCGCTCGACCTGTCCGAGGAGGAATGGGATCACGTCGTCGACACTAATCTCAAGGGCAGCTTCCTCGTTGCCCAAGCGGCCGCCCGCCTCATGAAGACGCAGGGCCGCGGCGGCGCGATCGTCAACATCGCCTCGATCCTCGGCCTGCGCACCGCAGGCCAGGTTTCGGCTTATTCCGCCTCGAAGGCTGGGGTTGTGCAGCTCACAAAATCGATGGCACTCGAACTGGCCCGCTACAGCATTCGCGTCAACGCTCTCTGCCCGGGCTACATCGAAACGGAGCTCAACCAGGACTTTTTCCAAAGCGAAGCCGGACAGGCGCTCATCCAGCGCATTCCGCAGCGCCGCCTCGGCCAGCCATCAGACCTGGACGGCGCACTCCTGCTTCTGTGCTCCGATGCAGGCTCGTACATCACGGGCGCGACGCTCGCCGTCGACGGCGGGCACCTCGTCTCCAGCCTCTAGGATCCTCTCATGGACTTTCAGATCACGCCGAAGATCGAAGATTACCGCGCGCGCATCGCCACCTTCGTCGAGCGCGAGATCCTTCCTCTCGAGTCCGATCCCCGCTCCTATGACGAGCACGAGAACATCGCTCCCGGCCCGCTCCGGTCGTTGCGGGTCAAGGCGAAGTCCGGAGGGCTCTGGTGTCTTCAGCTCAAGCCGGAGACGGGCGGCGCAGGTCTCGGCAAAGTCGGGATGGCCGTGTGCTACGAGGCCATGAACCGCTCGATTTTCGGGCCTGTCGTGTTCAACTCCGCCGCCCCCGACGACGGCAACATGATGGTCCTGGAGGCCACGGGGACCCCCAAGCAGAAGGAGCGCTGGCTCCAGCCCATCGTCCGTGGCGACGTGCGCTCCGCCTTCGCCATGACCGAACCACATCCCGGCGGGGGCTCGGATCCCAGCATGATTCAGACCCGGGCTGAAAAGCGCGGGAACACCTATGTCGTGCATGGACGCAAGTGGTTCATCACGGGCGCGGAAGAGGCCAGCCATTTCATTCTCGTCGCCCGCACATCAGATGATCCCCGCCACGGTCTTACGGCCTTCCTGTTCCACAAGGACCAGCCGGGCTGGCGGATCGTGCGCCGGATCCCGATCATGGGGCCGGAGGAGCACGGCGGCCACTGTGAGATCGAATTCGACGGCCTGGAGATCCCGCAGGAGAACGTGCTCCTCGGCGAGGGCCAAGGGTTGAAGGTGACACAGATCCGCCTGGGGCCAGCGCGGCTGACCCATTGCATGCGTTGGCTGGGCTTGTCGAAGCGCTGCGTTGAGATCGCCCAAGCCTATGCGGCCGAGCGCACCGGCTTCGGCCAGCGTCTCGCCGATCGGGAGAGCATTCAGCTGATGCTCGGTGACCTCGCCCTCAAGATCGAGATCGGGCGCCTGCTGGTCATGAAGGCTGCCTGGGCGCTCGATCAGGGCAGCTTTGCCCGCAAGGAAGTGTCCATGGCAAAGGTGCATGTCGCCAACCTCCTGCACCAGGCGGCCGACACCGGCATCCAGATCAACGGGGCGCGCGGCTATTCCAAGGACACCGTGCTGGAGTGGATCTACCGCTATGCGCGCCAAGCCCGGCTGGTGGACGGAGCGGACGAGGTGCATCGCATGGTGCTCAACCGCTTCCTCACATCGGAGGGCTCGGACTTCTGGAGCTGGCCGGCGGCCGACGCCGGGAGCCTCGCGACGTCCCCTTGAGGCCAGGGCCTGGTCGGTTCACCTTGGGGATAAACGTGGATCTTGGGAGGCGGTGACATGAGACAGGAGAAGCACTTGGCCCCGCGCGAGGCCAATTTCCGGCCTCTGACGCCGCTGGATTTTCTCGAGCGCTCGGTCTCTGTCTATCCCGACAGGCCTGCCGTGATCTGGCACAACCGGCGCTACAGCTACCGCGAGTTCGGCGACCTCATCGGCCGGTTCTCAGCTATGCTCCGGCGCAAGAACATCGCTGTTGGAGACACTGTCGCCATCATGGCGCCGAACCGTCCGGAGATGCTGGCCTCTCATTATTCCGTTCCGATGATCGGAGCGGTGCTGAACACCATCAACACTCGGCTGGATGCCGATACGGTCGCTTACATCCTCAAGCATTCCGAGAGCAAAATCCTCATCGTTGACCCGAGTTGCGCCGATGTGGCACGGCAGGCGGCTGCCGGCCTGGACGTCATTCTCGTCCACCTTGATGACGTTGCCGGATCGGAAAGCGCAGAAAGCTTCGGCGCCCTCACCGGGCATGAAGCCCCCGACCCTATCACCTCTTCCGCCGTCGCCGACGAATGGCAACCGATCTGTCTCAACTATACCTCGGGGACGACCGGACGTCCCAAGGGCGTGGTCTACCACCACCGTGGCGCCTATCTGAATGCTTTGGGCAACGTCCTGTCGCTGGGCCTGACCACCGCTTCCGTCTATCTCTGGACCTTGCCGATGTTCCACTGCAACGGGTGGTGCCACACTTGGGCCGTGACGGCAGCGGGCGGCACGCATGTCTGCCTTGACCGGGTCGAGCCCTCCCCGATCTTCCGGGCCATCGAGGCTCACGGGGTGACGCATCTCAGCTGTGCGCCCGTCGTGCTGTACATGCTGCTCAACCACCCGGACCGGAGCTTGAGAGATCCGTCGCAACGGGTGCTGCTGGCGACGGGAGGAGCATCTCCGACCAGCGCATTGATCCGGCAGCTGGACATGCTCGGCTTTGATCTCGTTCACCTCTATGGCCTGACAGAGTCGTTCGGTCCTGCGACCCTCTGTGCGCTGCGCGACGACTGGGAGCTGACAACTGATGAGGACAAGGCCCGTGCACTGGCACGGCAGGGCGTCCGCCACATCACGGCCAACCGTGTCCGCGTCGTCGACCAACAAGGCGACGAGGTTCCACGTGACGGAGCCGCCGTTGGCGAGATTGTTCTGCAGGGCAATACACTGATGGCGGGCTATTACGGCGACGAAGCCGCTACCGATGCTGCCTTCTCCAGTGGCCGGTTCCACACGGGCGACCTCGCCGTTTGCCATCCCGACGGCTACATCGAGATCAAGGATCGGTCGAAGGACATCATCATCTCTGGCGGCGAGAACATCTCGAGCCTGGAGATCGAGAGCGTCCTGCACCAGCATCCGGCCGTTCTGCTGGCTGCGGTCGTGGCGGTGCCGGATGAGAAATGGGGTGAAACACCCTGCGCCGTCATCGAGCTGAAGGATGGCATGACCGCGACACCCGAGGAGTTGTCGGCCTTCTGCCGCGCCAGGCTCGCCGGCTTCAAGGTCCCGCGCAGGTTCGTGTTTGAGCCCATTCCGAAGACCGCAACCGGAAAAGTTCAAAAGTTCCAGCTGCGTGCGGAGTTGCGGGCTTCGAATAGATCCTGACACCTCCTTCGTCTGCAGATCAGGAGATTGTCCATGACCGCCGCTCCTTCAACCACACCGGTTCATCCGCCGGAATTCGATGCCGACAAGCTGGATCAGTTCTTGCGGACCTCAATCGCCGGCCTCGAAGGTCCGATGTCCCTTGAGCGGATCGCCGGCGGACAGTCCAACCCAACTTTCTTTGTTACCTATGACACCCGGCGGCTCGTTCTCCGCAAGCAGCCTCCCGGCGAATTGCTCCCGTCCGCGCATGCAATCGACCGGGAGTACCGTGTCATGGGAGCCCTGACGGAGGCTGGCGTCCTGGTTCCGACCGTGGTCCTCTACTGCGACGACAGAGACGTGATCGGGACACCCTTCTACATCATGGATCGTTTGGAGGGGCGTGTCTTCCACGATGGCGCGCTTCCCGGTGTGTCCGGTGACGAGCGTCGCCTCATGTACCGATCGCTCGCTCAGGCGCTGGCGGCCCTCCACAACGTCGATCCAGCCAGTGTCGGCCTGGCGGATTATGGGAAAAGCGGAAACTACTTCACCCGTCAGATCGCACGATGGACCAGGCAGTGGGAGCTCTCCCGCACGCGGGACGACGCCAACATCGAGCGGCTGATTGCATGGCTTCCCGAAAACATCCCCGACGGTGACGTCACCGTCGTGACACACGGCGACTTCCGGGTCGGAAACGTCATGTTCCACGAGCATGAGCCTCGTGTCATCGCTATCCTCGATTGGGAGTTATCCACCCTCGGGCACCCGCTGGCAGACCTGGCTCATGCCTGCATGGGATGGCACTCCGGGCCGCACGAATATGGCGGACTGATGGGGCTGGACCTCGCCGCGCTTGGCATTCCGAGTGAGGCGGAGTTCACGCAAGCCTACTATGAGGCGGCCCATCACGGGCTTCGCATGACTCGCTTTCACATGGCCTTCGCGCTGTTTCGCTTCGCCGTGATCTTCGAGGGCATCGCGGCGCGGGCGAAGGCGGGCAACGCCGCCGACGCGAGTGCCGCCGCAGTTGGGCCTCTGGCTGCAAGCTTCGCCCAGCACGCTGTCAATGTCCTGGACAGCCATCGGTGACCGCTGCCTCAGCGGCAGGAACGGTCGTGCAGTCGCAAGTGTCACCCGACTGTACCCTGCATCCTCGAATGATGCGGGATAGCCAAGTGGGCTCGGATGGCGCCCACTTGGCTACACACGTTACCCTTTCGTCACGAGCGGACAGCCGCCCTCGGCTTCGGGACGAAACGCCTGATCGCCCGGAACCGTGGCCAGAAGCTGGTAGAGATCCCAATCACCCTTCGATTCCTGGGGCTTCTTGACCCGGAACAGATAGGCGTCGTGGATCTTGCGGCCGTCGGCACGGATCCGCCCCTTGCCGAACAGCGGATCATCCGTCGGCATCTCCTTCATCTTGGCCATGACCTGCTGCGGCTCCTTTCCATTCAGGGCCTCGACGGCTTTGAGGTAGTGCAGGACACCGGCATAAACACCCGCATGAACCATGGTCGGCATCTTGCCGCCGTGGCGCTCGCTGAACCGCTTGGAGAAGGCGCGAGTCTGATCGTTCAGATCCCAATAGAAGGTTTCGCTCAGGACAAGTCCCTGCGCCGTCTGGAGGCCGAGGGCTTTCACGTCGGAAGCGAAGACGAGCAGGCCAGCAAGGGCTTGGCCCTGCTGGGTCAGACCGAACTCACCGGCTTGCTTGATGGAGTTGACCGTGTCGGTGCCTGCATTAGCGAGGCCAACCACCTTGGCTCCTGAGGATTGCGCCTGCAGGAGGAACGACGAGAAATCCGCCGTCGGGAATGGAGCTCGAACGGAGCCGATCACCTTTCCGCCGTTCTTCTGGATAACGGCCGAGGTATCGCGCTCGAGTGCGTGGCCGAACGCATAGTCGGCTGTGATAAAGAACCAGCTGTCGCCCCCCTGCTTGACCATCGCGCCGCCGGTCACGTTCGCCAGTTGCACGGTATCGTAGGTCCAGTGCACCGTATTGGGCGAGCACTGCGCACCCGTAAGGTCCGAGGCGGCAGCTCCTGAGTTGATGAAGATCTTGTTCTTGTCGCGGGTGATTTGGCTGACCGCGAGCGCCACGGACGACGTCGGCACGTCGAGAATGACATCGACCCCGTCCTGATCGTACCATTGCCGCGCGATGCTTGAGCCGACATCCGGCTTGTTCTGGTGATCAGCCGTCACAACTTCGGCCTTGATGCTCTTGTTGGAGGTCTTCGCCATGAAGTCCTCGACCGCCATGCGCGCCGCAATGGCAGAACCTTCACCGCCAATGTCGGAATAAGCGCCTGACCGATCCGTCAGAACGCCAAGTTTGACGGATATCTGTGCCTCGGCTGCGCTAATGGCCAAACCTGTCAAGAGCATAGATAGCAGTGTCGATTTGAATTTCACTTCTTGGTTCCTCCAACCGATTGCGTCTGGCGTCCAGCCTAGAAGATAGTGCTTCTGATTTGACGTCAGCTCAATAGAGAGGACCTGCCGCCTTTCGCTAACTCTCGGCCGTGTATACTGAATCGACGTTGAAAGCGTCAGTTCGGATATAGTTGCAATCGTTTCGTCTGACCTTCTTACATTAGCAAATATGCGCCGGAAGCCCTCTTCCTTCGGGAGAGGTTGGACAGGCGCTGCAGCGAAGGCCGCAATCAACTCTCTTGAACCTTGGCCATTGTGACCGTATATCGGCAGCAATGGCCGGAACAGAGCAAGAACCTGCTGACCTGACGTTCAGCTTCCGCGTGAAGGACGCGACGAGCGGAAAGCATCTTGTTGCACTCAGCAATGCCACTAATTCGGTGTGGAACGACGTCAACGAGATCAGCCAAAGGTCGGCCCGTCGGGGCCCGAAATGGGCCGCGAAGCAGCAGCTGCGCGATCTCGCCAAGGGTGCCAGCAAGGAGCGCGGCCTGCCGTCCCAGGTGATCCAGGAGGTCGTCGACGAGTTCATCCACAAGCGGAAGAAAGTCGGGCGCCCACGGTTGCGCTGGCGGGTCAGCCGGGGTGCTCGGCGCTCGCTGGGCTGGGTGCCGTTCACGAACCAGGATGTGGAGCTCAATGGCTC
>JAFAAP010000310.1 GCA_023426505.1 Pseudomonadota bacterium | reverse complement strand
ACATCATCCGCGGGGCTCGCATGAGCGCCGCCGGCTGGATCGACCGTCCGACGGCGGATTCCATGGGCATGCTCGGCACGGTCATGAACTCGCTCGCCATCGAGACGGCCCTGAATGCGGCCGGCGTCGATGCCCGCACCATGTCGGCGGTGTCAATGCCGACGATCTGCGAGACCTATGCCCGGCAGCCGGCGCTGCACCATCTCGACAAGGGGCAGGTAGTGGTGCTCGCGGGCGGAACCGGCAATCCCTTCTTCACCACCGACACGGCCGCCGTTCTGCGTGCGGCGGAGCTGCGCTGCGATGCTGTCTTGAAGGCGACCCAGGTGGACGGCGTCTACTCGGCGGACCCCAAGAAGGATCCGAGCGCGATCCGCTACGACCGCATCACCCACGACGAGGCGATCGCCCGCGACCTGAAGGTGATGGACACGGCGGCCTTCGCACTCGCCCGGGAGAGCCGTCTGCCGATCATCGTCGGCTCGGTCCATGCTCCGAGCTCCGTAACGGCAATTCTCCAGGGCAAAGTTCCTTCCACCGTCGTCGCCCCTTGATGCCAAGGCGCGCTCAGCGTAAGCCCTTTAGAATCGTTCGCGTAAGGACAGGACCCGATGGCCACTTCTTTCGACCTTGAGGATATCAAGCGCCGCATGCAGGGCGCGATCAACGCATTCAAGAACGACCTGGGCAGCCTGCGCACGGGTCGCGCGTCGCCCAACCTGCTCGACCCGATCCAGGTCGACGCCTACGGCTCCCTTCTGCCGATCTCCCAGGTTGCGACCGTCAGCGTCCCCGAGCCGCGCCTTCTGAGTGTGCAGGTGTGGGATCGCGGCATGGTCAACGCCGTCGAGAAGGCGATCCGCGAGTCGGACCTCGGCCTGAACCCTCAGACCGAGGGGCAGGTCATCCGCCTGCGCATTCCTGAGATGAACGAGCAGCGGCGCAAGGAGATGGTCAAGGTCTCCCACAAATACGCCGAGGAGGCCCGTATCGCCATCCGCCACGTCCGCCGCGACGGTCTCGACCTGCTGAAGAAGCTGGAGAAGGACCACGCGATCAGCGAGGACGACGGCAAGCGTCATGCCGACCAGGTCCAGAAGGCCACCGACCAGTTCGTGGCCGAGGTCGAGCACCTCGTCACGGCCAAGGAAAAGGAAATCATGCAGGTCTGACCGGTTCGGCCCTGCATCTGGAAAGAAATCATGAGTGGTGAAGCCAAGCGGTCGGCCTCCGTCCTCGCCTGTCAGCCCGAAGGCGAGGGCCTGCCTGCGCACGTGGCCATCATCATGGACGGCAACGGTCGTTGGGCGGCTCAGCGTGGGCTGCCCCGGCTCGAGGGCCATCGTCGGGGTGTCGAAGCGATCCGGCGCGCCGTGCGCGCCGCCGGCGACCTTGGCATCCAGTACCTGACGGTTTACAGCTTCTCGGCCGAGAACTGGCGCCGGCCAGCCCAGGAGGTCTCGGACCTCATGGGCTTGCTGAAGCGGTTCGTGCGGCACGATCTCGCCGATCTCCACCGCAACAACATCCGCGTGCGGATCATCGGCGAGCGGGAGGGCCTTTCGCCCGACATCCGCATGCTCCTCGACGAGGCCGAGCAGCTCACACGCGCGAATACCGGCCTGACCCTGGTGATCGCCTTCAACTACGGCGGTCGGCAGGAGATCGTCCATGCCATGCGTGAACTCGCGCGGCAGGTGAAGGCCGGGACCCTCGACCCGGAAGCCATCGGCATGGAGATGGTGGAGCGCGCCCTCGACACGCAGGGCATTCCCGATCCGGATCTGGTCATCCGGACCTCCGGCGAGCAGCGGATTTCCAACTTCCTGACTTGGCAGACGGCCTATTCGGAGTTCGTCTTCATTCCTGACTTCTGGCCGGATTTCGACGAGGCGACCTTCCGGGCCGCCCTGGCCGAGTATCGCAGGCGCGACCGCCGCTTCGGCGGCCTCAGCGCCCGGACGGGGTGACCATGGCGGCCCAGGAAGGCTCCTCTCTGCCCGATTCCGCCAGACGGTCTCCATCTAAGGAACTGCTCACCCGGGTGGCTTCCGCCATCGTTCTCATTCCCCTCGCGCTGGTTGCCGCCTACCTGGGCGGGTGGGCCTTCGCCTTGTTCTGGCTCGCCGCCGGCATCGCCATGATGGTCGAGTGGACCAACATAACCAAGGTCGAGCCCCTTCGTCCCGTGCAGGCGGTGTTCGGCATCGGTTTTGCGGTCCTGACCGGACTCTTCATGACCGGTATGGGCTTCAATGCGTCCGCCCTTGCCGGCATGGTATTCCTGGTCGTCGGAACCCTCCTGGCGCAGGGAGGCGAGGGCCGGCTCTGGGCGGCGACAGGCTTTCTCTATGCGGTCGTGATCGTGGTTGTGCCGCCCATCGTCCGCGAGCATCCCAATCTTGGACTTCTCGGCTTGCTCTGGATGTTCGCGGTGGTCTGGACGACCGATATCGCGGCCTATTTCACGGGCCGGTCTCTTGGCGGGCCGAAGCTCTGGCCGGCCGTCAGCCCCAAGAAGACCTGGTCGGGCTTCGGTGGAGGGCTGATCGCCGGCACCCTGGCCGGCTTCCTGGTCGCCTGGGGCGCCCAGGCGCTCGGTCTCGTGCACCCGTTCAGCCTGCGCAACACCATCATCCTGTCCGCGATCGCCTCGGTCGCGAGCCAGCTGGGCGATCTCGGCGAATCCGCGCTCAAGCGCCATTGCGATGTGAAGGATTCGAGCCATCTTATTCCTGGGCACGGCGGCGTCATGGATCGCCTCGACGGTTTCTGGGCCGTTGCCCTCATCATGGGCCTCGTTCTCCTCATCATCCAACTGGCAGCCTGAGCGTATGACACGATCCCTGACCATCCTCGGCGCGACGGGATCCATCGGGCGCTCAACCGCCGACGTGGTGCTGGCTCACCGCGACGAGTTCCGGGTCGAGGCGGTCGTCGGCGGCCGCGATGCCGAGGCGCTCGCCAAGGTCGCCCGCAAGCTGGGCGCCAGGTTCGCGGCCCTGGCGGACGAGAAGGCCGGCTCCGACCTGAAGGAAGCGCTCTCGGGCACCGGGATTGCAGGCGGGGCCGGGTCCAGCGCCGTGATCGAGGCGGCCGAACGGGATGCGGAACTCGTTCTCGCGGCCATCAGCGGCACCGCAGGCTTACGCCCGACCCATGCGGCCCTGAAGCCGGGAAGGCGGCTGGCGCTGGCCAACAAGGAAAGCCTCGTGTGCGCCGGTGCGGCCTTCATGGCGGACGCGAACCGCCTGGGCGTCACGATCATGCCGGTCGATTCCGAGCACAATGCCCTCGACCAAGCCCTCGCGGCAGGCCGGAACGGCGATGTGGAGAAGGCGGTCATCACCGCTTCGGGGGGACCGTTCCGCACCTGGACGCGGGAGCGGATCGCCCAAGCGAGCCCCAAGGAGGCCTCGGCCCATCCAGTCTGGTCCATGGGCAACAAGATCAATATCGACTCGGCGACCCTGATGAACAAGGGGCTGGAGCTGATCGAGGCCCACCACCTGTTCGGGCTCGAACCCGACCGGCTCGACGTGCTCGTCCATCCGGAATCGATCGTCCACGGACTCGTTCAATGGAACGACGGGGCGGTCACGGCTGGGCTCGCCCTTCCGGACATGAAGGTGCCGATCGCCAACGCCCTGCGGCATCATGAGCGGCTCCCCATGGACCTGCCGCGTCTCGATCTTGCCGCGATTGGGCGATTAACCTTCGAGCATCCGGACGAGACCCGTTTCCCGTGTCTCGCCCTGGCCAGAGCCGCGCTTCGTTCCGGCGGAGCGATGCCGGTGGTGCTGAATGCGGCGAACGAGATCGCCGTCGCGGCCTTCATGGCTGGACGCATCGGCTTCTACGGGATCTCTGAATGCGTTGAGACTGTCTGCTCGACCTTTTTGAAAAGAAACAATAATACTGTTCTGACGACAGTCATTGGCGCTTTGGCGATCGATGAGGAGGCCCGGGACATGGCCCGGCAGGTGCTTTCCGGCCCGGTCGAGGCGAAGCCGCTCCTCGGAGCAGGAAAGAGACGATAATGGACTTGCTTGCAACGATCACGGGCGCGACGGGGTCCCTGTTCCTGACCCTGGTGTCCTTCCTGGTGGTTCTCACCGTCGTGGTGTTCTTCCATGAGCTCGGCCATTTCTGGGTCGGCCGCCGCTGCGGCGTCGGCGTGACCGCCTTCTCGGTCGGCTTCGGCCCGGAACTTTTCGGATGGACCGACCGGCACGGCACCCGCTGGAAGCTTTCTGCGATTCCCCTCGGCGGCTACGTGAAATTCGTGGGCGACCTCAATGCCGCCAGCGTTCCGAATGCCGATCAGATGCAGGAGATGTCGCCGGAGGAGCAGGCCGTCAGCTTCCCGCATCAGAATGTGGCCAAACGCGCCGCCATCGTGGCGGCCGGGCCGATCGCGAACTTCATTCTGGCGATCGCGATCTTCGCGGGCTTCAACTACTTCAGCGGCCGTCAGGTCCTCGAGCCTCGCATCGAGGCTGTCCAGGCTGGCAGCGCCGCCGAGAAGGCAGGCTTCCAGCCCAAGGACCTGATCGTCGCCATCGACGGGAAGCGAATCGAGACCTTCGCCGATATGCAGCTCCTCGTCAGCTCCAGCGCCGGAGAGAGCCTGTCCTTCACGGTCGATCGCGGAGGCCAGACGGTCGCGCTGAACGCTGTCCCCAACTTTGTCGAGCGCACGACGCCTTTCGGCAAGCAGCGGATCGGCCTCCTCGGGGTCGAGGCGTCCAAGGACCCCTCGGCCATCAAGCGCATCTCCTATTCACCCTGGGGAGCGATCAAGGCCGGCGCGGTCGAGACCTGGAATCTGGTCGACCGCACCCTGAACTTCCTGCGCCGCCTCGTGATGGGGTGGGAATCGGCCGACCAGCTCTCGGGACCGATCGGGATCGCACGGGCTTCCGGTACGGCATTCGATGTCGGCGGCGTCTACAGCCTGGTCAGCCTGATCGGCTTCATGTCCGTCTCGATAGGCCTCATTAACCTTTTTCCCATTCCGTTGCTGGATGGTGGGCACCTTTTGTTCTACGCCATCGAGGCCGTTCGCGGTCGCCCGTTGAGCGAGAAAGCCCAGGAAATCGGCTTCAGGATCGGCTTCGCGATCGTTGGAATGCTTATGCTTTTTGCCACTTGGAATGATCTTGTTCACCTTGGGACAAGTTTCATGGCCAAGGGTACGTGACACGAACGCCACGCCCGTTAAAAATGCTACTGTGTTGGGGAAAGCGCCGTTTGCAATGACGGCGAAAGTTTGTACAAGCGGTACCGCACCGATAAGGTTGGGGCACGTATTCCCAACCGGCGGGGGAACCCGCGATCGACAGATATAAAGAACGGGCCAGTTGATGATGTCGACGACCACGCCACGCCGGAGGAAACCGGCTGCCACCGCAGTGATCGCAATGAGCGCGCTGATGGCTGGGATCACCGCGGCCGATACGGCCTTCGCTCAGCAGGGGCGCCGCGCTGCCGCCGCTCAGGGGCCGATCGTCAACCGTGTTGTGATCGAGGGCAACAAGCGGGTCGAGAAGGGCATGATCGAGGGGGACCTCCAGGTCCGCGCCCGTGCTCCCTACAACCAGGCGACCGTCGATGCCGACGTTCAGCGCATTCTCCAGGTCTACCAGCGCTCCGGCCGCGGCCTGGCCCAGGTGACGCCGCGCATCGTCGATCTTCCGAATGGCACCGTCGACGTGGTCTATACGATCAACGAGGGTGACAAGACGGGCGTGAAGGAAATCCGCTTCGTCGGCAACAGTCAGATCTCGGCAAGCCGCCTGCGCGGAATCATGACGACGACCGAGTCGAACCTCCTGAGCTTCCTCAAGAGCTCGGACGTTTACGATCCGGACCGCATCGCGAACGATCTCGAGCTGATCCGCCGCTACTACCTCAAGAATGGCTATGCGGATTTCCGCGTCGTCTCGAGCGACGTGACATTCGACCCGAATGCGGGCGGCTACATCGTGACCATCGCGGTCGAGGAAGGTCCTCAGTATCGCGTCGGAAGCGTCAACGTCGATTCGCGCATTCCCGAGATTACGTCCGATTCGGTTGCGGGCAGCGTCGCGACCTCGGCGGGGTCCGTCTACAATGCGGACACGGTCGAGCGTTCGCTCCAGAACATCACCACGAGCGTCAACCGTCGCGGATATTCCTTCGCGCAGGTGCGTCCGGTCGGTACCCGTGACCCGGCGAGCCAGACGATCAACATCGGCTACGTGATCGAAGAGGGGCCGCGGGTCTACATCGAGCGCATCAACGTGCGCGGCAACTCCCGCACCCGCGACTACGTCATCCGCCGCGAGTTCGATCTCGGCGAGGGCGACGCCTACAACAAGGTTCTGCTCGATCGCGCGGAGCGTCGCCTCAACAACCTCGGCTACTTCAAGCGTGTCCGGATCTCGAACGAGCCCGGTTCCGCGCCCGACCGCGTCGTCGTGAACGTGGATGTGGAGGATCAGTCCACCGGCGCCTTCTCGATCTCCGGCGGCTACTCCACGGCCGACGGCTTCATCGGTGAGGTTGCGGTCAGCGAGTCGAACTTCCTCGGTCGCGGCCAGTTCGTTCGCGTGGCGGGTCAGCTCGGCGAGCGTACGAACGGCATCGACTTCTCCTTCACCGAACCGTACTTCCTCGGCTACCGGATGTCGGCGGGCATCGACCTGTTCTCGAAGTTCAGCGACCAGACCAAGTACTCGCGCTACGAGAACCGCGTCACGGGCGGCCAGCTCCGCCTCGGCCTGCCGTTCACGGAAGAGTTTACGCTGACCCTACGGTACTCGCTGTTCCAGCAGGACGTGCAGATCCCGAACGACTACAAGCAGCCGTACAACGACTGCTCGGTTCCGTTGCCCGGCTATACGCAGATCAACCCGGCCGGCACCCCCGGTGCGGGCCTGCCGAACCGCTTCTTCTGCGAAGGCAACGGCGAGGCGTCGCTGGCGATCAAGGAATCGCAGGGCAAGACCCTGACCTCGCTCGCCGGTCTGACCTTCAACTACAACACCCTCGACAACGTGAAGGATCCGCGCAACGGCTTCTATGCCGAAGCTAAGACCGACTTTGCCGGCCTCGGCGGCGACTCCCATTACTTCCGCGCCACCGGAGATGCCCGCTACTACCGCGAGCTGTTCGAGGACGTCGTCGGTATCGCCCGTGTCCAGGCTGGCCACATCATGGGCTTCGGCGACAATGGCAACGGCACGAGCTCCGGCGGCAACCTGCGCATCGTGGATCAGTTCTTCATGGGCCCGTCGCTGGTCCGCGGCTTCGCCACCAACGGCATCGGCCCGCGTGACATCTCGAGCCTGGATTCGCGCGCTAACGCCATCGGCGGCTCCACCTATTTCGGCGGTACCCTCGAGGTCCAGTTCCCGATCTTCGGCCTGCCGCGGGATCTCGGACTGAAGGGCGCCGTGTTCGCCGATGCCGGTACGCTCTATGGCTACGAAGGACCGACCCGGTTCGACACCACGGGCAGCGGCAGCATCCTGGATCCGATCGCTCCCTGCGTGCAGGACCCGAACGTTCCACAGAACTGCATCCGGGTGCTCGACAGCAAGAAGATCCGCTCCTCGGTCGGCGCATCGCTCCTGTGGAGCTCGCCGCTCGGCCCGATCCGCTTCGACTACGCCTTCGCGCTCTCGAAGGAAGAGGGCATCCTTGGACCGGATGGCGTCCGCATCGGCGGCGACCGGACCCAGGCCTTCCGCTTCTCGGGCGGCACACGCTTCTAAGGATTGGAGAGGGCGCCGCGAAGGCGCCCTCGCTTTTGGTTCATGACAGACACGACTTTCTTTCCGCAGAGCCAGGCGCTTACCTTGCGTCAGGTAGCGGAGATGGCGAATGCGGCACTCCCCGACGGCGTCGACGGGGAGTTTTTGCTTCATGGGGTTGCGCCCCTGGAAACGGCCGGTCCGCAGGACCTGGCCTATATGGACAACGCCGCCTATGTCGGGGCGCTGGGCTCCACGAAGGCTGCCGCCTGCCTCGTCACGCCGCGCTTTGCCGCCAAGGTGCCGGCCACGACGGTGGCTCTTGTCACGCCTCAGGCCTATCGCGTCTTCGCGCAGGTTCTGGCACGGCTCTTTCCGTCGGCGATGCGGCCGGAATCGTCCTTCGCAGCGACCGGAATCTCACCCGGTTCCTTCGTTCATCCGTCCGCACGACTCGAGCATGGGGTCAAGGTCGATCCCGGCGCCGTGATCGGTCCCTATGCGGAGATCGGGGCGGGCACCCTTGTCGGAGCGCATTCGGTCATCGGAGCCCATGTGCGGATCGGACGGGACTGCACGATCGCACCCCATGTGAGCGTCTCCTACGCCTTCATCGGCAACCGGGTCATTCTGCACCCCGGCGTACGGGTGGGGCAGGACGGCTTCGGCTTCGCCATGGGGCCGCAGGGCCATCTCAAGGTGCCGCAGGTCGGCCGCGTGATCATCCAGGACGACGTGGAGATCGGCGCCAACTCGACCGTCGACCGGGGTGCGAGCCGTGACACCGTCATCGGCGAAGGCACCAAGATCGACAATCTGGTGCAGATCGCCCACAACGTGGTGATCGGCCGCCATTGCGTGATCGTGGCCCAGGTCGGCATTGCCGGCTCGACCACCATCGAGGACTACGTGGCCTTGGGAGGGCAGGTGGCCGTCAAGGGCCATGTCCGGGTCGGCATGGGGGCTCAGATTGCGGCCACGAGCGCCGTCAATGGCGATGTCCCGGCCGGCGCGCGCTGGGGCGGCATCCCGGCCCGACCCGTCCGCGAGTGGTTCCGTGAGATCACCGCCCTGAAAAAACTTGCATCGCACGGCGATTCCAGCGATTCCGCCAAGGACGATGGCGCGTCTTCCTGAGAAGACGCTCGCGCAGCATCCGGAGTGAACGTCATGTCAGAAGCGACCGCTACGCTGCAAACCGCCGATATCATGCAGATCCTGGATCTGCTGCCCCATCGCTATCCCTTCCTGCTCGTGGACAAGATCATCGAGATCGATGGCGACAACTCCTGCATCGGCATCAAGAACGTGACGTTCAATGAGCCGCAGTTCACGGGCCATTTCCCGTCGCGCCCGATCTTTCCTGGCGTCTTCCTGATCGAGGCCATGGCGCAGACCGCCGGCGCCATTTGCGTGAAGGCGAAGATGGCCCAGCAGGAAAAGCCAAAGCAGGTCTTCTTCATGACGATCGACAAGGTGAAGTTCCGCAAGCCCGTCGAGCCGGGCGACCGGGTCGAGTTCCATATGCGTAAGCTCAACAATCGCCGCAACATGTGGTGGTACAAGGGCGAGGCCAAGGTGGACGGCGCGCTCGTCTGCGAGGCCGAAGTCAGCGCCATGCTGGTGACCGACTGATGGAAACCGTGATCCATCCCACCGCCGTGATCGAGGATGGCGCCAAGATCGGCGCCGGCGTGAAGATCGGTCCGTTCTGCACCGTCGGCCCGGAGGTGGAGCTGGGCGAGGGCTGCCAGCTCATGAGCCACGTGGCTGTTGCCGGGCACACGATGATCGGCCCGCGCACGCGCATCTTCCCGTTCGCGTCCATCGGCCATATCCCGCAGGACCTGAAGTATAAGGGCGAGGCCTCGATCCTGACGATCGGCGCGGATTGCATGATCCGTGAGGGCGTGACCATGAATCCCGGCACCGAAGGGGGCGGCCTCAAGACCGTCATCGGCGACCGCTGCGCCTTCCTGGCGAATTCCCATGTCGGGCACGACACGAAGGTCGGGAACGACTGCATCCTGTCGAACAACGTCATGCTCGCCGGCCACGTAACCGTAGGCGATTTCGTGATCTTCGGCGGCGGATCGGCCGTCATCCAGTTCGCGCGCGTCGGCTCCCATGCTTTCGTCGGCGGCATGTCGGGTCTCGAGAACGACCTCATCCCCTACGGCATGGCCATGGGCAACCGCGCGCACCTCGCCGGGCTCAACATCATCGGCCTGCGCCGCCGCGGTTTCACCCGCGAGCAGATCCATGACATCCGCCGCGCCTACCGGCTGCTCTTCGCCGATGAGGGCACGCTGTCGGAGCGCGTCGAGGACGTGGCCGAGGAATTCTCGAACCATCCCTTCGTGCACGAGATCCTCGACTTCATTCGGGACGGCAAGGATCGGTCGATCTGCACGCCGCGGGACCCCGTCGGGACGGCCTGATGACCGCGGACGGCCCGATCGCGATCATCGCCGGGTCCGGGCAGCTTCCCATCCAGCTCGTGAAGCACCTGGAGGAGACCGGGCAGAATTACCGCGTCCTCGCCTTCCGCGGCTTCGCGGCTCCGGAGCTGCGCCGGCACGCGCATGCGACCGCGGATCTCCTCGATCTCAAGACGATCATGAGCGTCCTCGAAGGCTGGCGGCCCCGGGCCGTGTCCCTCGTGGGGGCGGTGCGCCGTCCCGGCTTCTCGGCGCTTCTCGGAGCCTATTCGCTCCTGCGCAACATGCAGGAGGTGAAGGAGGTCATCGCCCGCGGCGATGATCAAGTGCTGCGCGGCGCCGTGATGCTGCTGGAAGAGCGCGGCCACCGGGTGGTCGGGGCGCACGAGCTCGCACCGGGGCTCGTCGCCCCGCCGACCCTGACAGGACAGCTTGCGCCCCAGCAGGACGATCGGCAGGCGATTGCCGTCGGTCTCGATCTGCTGGGCGCTCTTTCGGCCTTCGACATCGGCCAGGCAGCCATTGTCTCGCGCGAGCACGTGCTGGCCGTGGAAGGGCCGGAAGGCACGGACGGGATGCTGCGCCGCGTGAAAGGCTTGCGCCAGAGCTGGTTCGGCCTCCAGCGCCGGAAGGAGGGCGGGGTGCTGATCAAGGCTGCTAAGCGGGGGCAGGACCTGCGCGTCGACATGCCGACCATCGGCCCCAGGACCGTCGTCGAAGCTGCTCAGGCCGGCCTCTCGGGGATTGCGGTCGGAGTTGGCTCGACCCTCGTCCTCGATCAGGAGAAGAGCCTCGCCACGGCGGACCGCCTCGGCCTCTTCCTCGTCGCTGTGGACCTGCCCTGGATGGAGCCGCATGGTGACTGAGACCAAGCCGCTGTCGATCTGGATCGTCTCGGGCGAGGAATCGGGCGACCAGCTTGGCGCCAAGCTGATGCGCGGGCTGAAGGCGCGGCTTGGGGCGGAGCACCTGCGCTTCGGCGGCGTGGGCGGACACGCCATGGAGCGCGAGGGGCTGAAGAGCCTGTTTCCGCTCGAGGAGATCTCCGTCATGGGATTCTCGGCCGTCATCGCGCGGCTGCCGACGATCCTGAAGCGCATTCGGTTCACGGCCGATGCGGTCGTCGCCGCAAAGCCCGATCTTCTCGTCATCATCGACAGCCCGGACTTCACTCACCGCGTCGCCAAGGCTGTCCGCGTCCGTGCGCCCCAGATTCCGATCGTCGATTACGTCAGCCCCTCCGTCTGGGCCTGGAGGCCGGGCCGTGCGCCGAAGATGCGCGCCTATGTGGATCATCTCCTCGCCCTGCTTCCCTTCGAGCCTGCGGCCCACGAGCGCCTCGGCGGGCCGCCGACAACTTACGTCGGGCATCCGCTGATCGAGCGCCTGGACGAGATCCGCCCCAGAGCCGGCGAAAGAGAGCTGGCCGGCGACGCGCCCCTAAAGCTTCTCGTCCTCCCTGGCAGCCGCCGCTCGGAGGTGAGCCGGCTCATGGCACCGTTCGGCGAGGCGCTGGCGCTGCTCATGGAGCGTTCGACGCGCCCCTTCGATGTGACCATCCCGGCCGTGTCGCACCTGGCTGGTGAGATCAAGGAGCATGCGAAAGCCTGGAGCGTGACGCCCCGGATCGTCGAGGGCGAGGCCGCCAAATGGGCTGCGTTCCGGCAGGCGGATGCGGCGCTTGCGGCGTCCGGCACCGTGACGCTCGAGCTCGGCCTCTCCGGCGTACCCATGGTCGTGGCCTATCGGGTGTCGAAGATCGAGGAAGTCTTAAAATACCTCATCAAGGCACCATCGATCGTTCTGACCAACTTGGTCCTGGGCGAGAATGTCATCCCGGAGCTGATCCAGTGGGACTGCACGCCCGAAAAGCTGGCTGATGCGCTCCTCCCGCTCTTCGACGACACGCCGGAGCGGCGCCGGCAGCTTGCGGCCTTCGCAAAGCTCGACGAGCTGATGCGGATCGGCGACGAGGCGCCGAGCGAGCGGGCCGCAAGAATCGTCGCCGGGGTGCTCGATTCCCGCCGGGCGGGTGCCTAGCCGCACATCGATCTTAACGAAGCGGTGCTATCGAGGTCCGATCAAGCGCTTGGACCCTGGCGACATGAACGCCCGAATTCTGCTGACGATTCTGCTCGCGACGAGTGCGGCTCCGGCAATCGCCGCTCCTCAGGCGCAGAAGGGCGCGCCGGACGAATTGCTCGGCGCCTTCGGCAGCAGCCGGAAGCAATGCCTGGCCTTCCACCGCAAGTCGGATGACATCCACCGATTCTCCAAGGACTTCTATTCCTGGTGCAGCGGCAGCGGCTGCGAGGCCAAGGTCGTGAGTACCCGGCGTACGCCGCAGGGCTTCGTCCTGAAGTTCGTCAGTCCCGGCAATCCGGAGGGCTGGTCGATGCGGATCAAGCGCCTGCGTCCGGGTGTCTACCAGAGCCGTCTCGACGATGGGGAGGAGGCGGAAACCCTGTCGCGCTGCCGTGACGAGGACATGGTCGCCGGAATCGGCATCGATCCCGGTTTCCCGCCCGGCTCCTTCAATGCGATGAATGAAGCCTTCGCGTCGTTCAAGGCGGAGGTGAAATCCTCCAACGCCGTCTTCTCCGCGCAATACGCCGTCGCGGTGCCGAAGTATTGCCCTGAACTGAGGCTCCAGCGCGAAGCGGCCGAGGCGATCGTCGACGCCGGACGGCGAGGATGGCTCCGGCGCGCCCAGGACAAGAAGCTCAGGCTGGCGCAGGGCTGGACCTACGAGCGCGAGGCGGACGATTATGTCGACCGGGACCGGCGAGGGGCCGAAATGGCGGTCGAGGCCGATGCGACGGCGATCAAGGATTTCTGCCATCACGTGCTCGGCGCATTCGGGCAGCAGGGGCGCGTCATTTCGGGCCTCCTGTCTCCGTGATGAAACGCCTGACGCGCTGACATAGAAAAAGGGGCCCTCTCGGGCCCCTTTCGGGAGTGTCGTGCTGCCGGCTCAGCCGCGCTGGGCGACCGTCACGTATTCGCGCTGCGGCTCGCCGGTATAGAGCTGGCGCGGGCGGCCGATGCGCTGAGACGGATCCTCGATCATCTCGCTCCACTGCGCAATCCAGCCGACCGTGCGGGCCAGCGCGAAGAGCACCGTGAACATCGAGGTGGGGAAGCCCATCGCCTTGAGGGTGATGCCCGAATAGAAGTCGATGTTCGGGTACAGCTTCTTCTCGATGAAGTACTCGTCCTTGAGGGCGATCTGCTCGAGCTCCACGGCGACGTCGAGGAGCGGGTCGTCCTTGATGCCGAGCTCGTTGAGCACCTCGTGGGTGGTCTTCTGCATGATGCGGGCGCGCGGGTCGTAGTTCTTGTAGACCCGGTGGCCGAAGCCCATGAGGCGGAAAGGATCGTTCTTGTCCTTCGCCTTGGCGATGTACTCCGGAATGCGCTCAGGCGTCCCGATTTCCTCCAGCATCTTCAGGGCCGCCTCGTTGGCGCCACCATGGGCGGGACCCCAGAGGCAGGCGATGCCGGCCGCGATACAGGCGAACGGGTTGGCGCCCGAGGAGCCCGCGAGTCGCACCGTCGAGGTCGAGGCGTTCTGCTCGTGGTCGGCGTGCAGGATGAAGATGCGGTCCAGCGCCCGCGCGAGCACAGGGTTGACCTTGTACTCCTCGGCCGGGACCGCAAAGCACATGCGCAGGAAGTTGGACGTGTAGTCGAGGTCGTTCTGCGGGTACACGAACGGCTGGCCGATCGAGTACTTGTAGGCCATCGCCGCGAGCGTCGGCATCTTGGCGATCATGCGCATGGAGGCGACCATGCGCTGGTGCGGATCCGAGATGTCGGTCGAGTCGTGGTAGAAGGCCGAAAGGGCGCCGACGCAGCCGACCATGACGGCCATCGGGTGGGCGTCGCGGCGGAAGCCGGTGCAGAACCGGTTCATCTGGTCGTGCCCCATGGTGTGGCGCGTGACGCGATAGTCGAAGTCGGCCTTCTGGGCCGCGGTCGGCAGCTCTCCGTACAGAAGTAGGTAGCAGGTCTCGAGGAAGTCACCGTGCTCGGCGAGCTGCTCGATCGGGTAGCCGCGATAGAGAAGGATGCCCTTGTCGCCGTCGATGTAGGTGATCTTCGACTCGCAGGCCGCCGTGGAGGTGAAGCCGGGGTCGTAGGTGAACATCCCGGTCTGCGCGTAGAGCTTCGAGATGTCGACGACACTCGGACCGATGGTGCCTTCTTTGACAGCCAGTTCCACCGACTTATCGTCAACGTTGAGCGTGGAGGTAGAACTCATGCGTCTTCGCCCTTTCAAAAAGGAGGCCGGGCATAACCTAGGGCAGCCTTGGGTTCGGAGAAGGCCTCCGGACGGCCCAACCGATTTATGCCGGTCGGTAGGTGTGATGGGTCTCGGTAGCTTATCCGTATGGAGCGGGCAAGCACGTCTAAAGGCGAGATGCACCCGCTATGCAGCGGGCGCATCCTTGAGCTGATCGCGAAGGCGCAGCAAGGTTTCATCCTTGCCGAGAACCGCCATCACGTCGAACAGGCCCGGCGAGGTCGCTCGCCCGGTCAGCGCCGCGCGAAGGGGCTGCGCCACCTGACCGAGCTTCGCGCCGATGGCCTCCGCATGCTGGCGGACCACCGCCTCGACATTCGCGGCCGTCCATTCGGAGACGGCTTCCAGCGTCACGTCGATGCCGACGAGGCGCGCCTTCCCGTCCGCCAGAAGGCTCGCCGCCTTCTCGTCGAGGTGCAGCGGCCGCTTGGCATAGAGATAATAGGCGCTGTCGAGGAGCTCCACGAGTGTCTTGGCGCGCTCCTTCAGGCCCGGCATGGCGGCGATCAGCTTCTCCCGCAAGGCCGGCG
Organism: Pseudomonadota bacterium; assembly: GCA_023426505.1. Lineage (GTDB taxonomy): Bacteria > Pseudomonadota > Alphaproteobacteria > Rhizobiales > Beijerinckiaceae > Microvirga. The sequence goes on along the minus strand of JAFAAP010000310.1, from coordinate 3,407 downwards.
TGAAGGTGCGGCCGAGATGGTGCTCGTCGTTGTCGAGCTCCGGCAGCAGGTCCTCAAGCGCGCTGACCAGCCGCTCGTCGTCCGCCTGACGCATGTAGTGGCCATTCAGGTTCTCGAGCTTGGCGAAGTCGAAGCGGGCCGGCGAGCGGCCGATGCTCGACAGGTCGAACGCGTCGATCATCTCCTGGGTCGAGAAGATCTCCTGGTCGCCGTGGCTCCAGCCGAGGCGCACGAGATAGTTGCGCAAGGCCTCCGGCAGGTAGCCCATGCTGCGGTAGGCCTCGACCCCGAGGGCGCCGTGGCGCTTCGACAGCTTGGCGCCGTCCGGTCCATGGATCAGAGGGATATGGGCCATTTTCGGCACGTCCCAGCCGAGCGCCTGATAGATCTGCGTCTGGCGCGCGCCGTTGGTGAGGTGGTCGTCGCCGCGGATGACGTGGGTGATGCCCATGTCGTGGTCATCCACTACGACGGCCAGCATGTAGGTCGGCGTGCCGTCCGAGCGCAGCAGCACGAGGTCGTCCAGGTCCTTGTTCTGCCAGACCACGCGGCCCTGCACCTCGTCCTGGACCACCGTCTCGCCCTCCGTGGGCGCCTTGAGGCGAATGACGGGCTTCACGCCCGCCGGGGCCTCGGACGGGTCGCGATCGCGCCAGCGGCCGTCGTAGCGCATCGGCCGGCCCTCGCGGCGGGCGGTCTCGCGCATCTCCTCCAGCTCCTGCTGGGACGCGTAGCAGTAATAGGCACGGCCCGAGGCCAGCAGGGACTCGGCCACTTCCTTATGACGAGCCGCGCGCGAGAACTGGTAGACCACGTCCCCGTCCCAATCGAGGCCGAGCCATGTCAGCCCGTCCAGGATGGCCGCGATGGCGGCTTCCGTCGACCGTTCCCGATCCGTGTCCTCGATGCGCAGAAGCATCTTGCCGCCGTGTCGCTTGGCGTAGAGCCAGTTGAACAGGGCCGTGCGTCCACCACCGATATGCAGGAAGCCGGTGGGCGAGGGGGCAAAGCGGGTGACAACGATCATGGGCTTGGAAACCTAAGGTGTAAGGATCACGCATGGGCCTTATCGCCCATGACGGCAACTCATCCACAGGCGGGATTGGGCCGCGGCGTGTGCTCGTCTAACATGCAACCCACCCAGCGTTAAGCCGATAAGCAAAAACCAATGGCTGAGGACACCAGGGGACAGGGGCGGACAACCGTGCGCGCGGTCGCGCGGGCCGTGGCGCTGCCTGGACCCTGGCCGGCCGCGCTCGACCTGGGCCTTGTCGACGGCCGGCGCTGGCTGTCGCGCAACCTCGCAGCCGAGATCGAGCAAAGGCGGCTCTTTCCCTGGATCGCGGTCTTCTTCGGCTTCGGCATCCTGCTGTTCTTCCAGGCAGAGGGGCGGCCGGCTCTCTGGGCTCCGGCGGGGGCTCTGGCGATCTGCCTCGCCGGTGCCGTCGCCCTGCGCGGGAAACCGTTCATTCTAGCCGTGATGGTCGCGCTTTCGGCACTGTTCGCGGGCTTCACGGCGGGCGTGATCCGCGCCCGGAGCGTGGCGGCCCCGGTTCTCTCCAAGGTCACCATCGCGCCGATCACCGGCTTCATCGAAACGGTGGAGGATCGCGAGGAAGGGAAGCGGGTGCTGGTGCGCGTGACGGACATCAAGGGACTTGCCGAAACGGAAAGGCCCCGTCTGGTGCGCTTGTCCGTTCGCAAGGGGGAGGGGCTGTCCGCCGGGCAATTCGTCGCCGGCACCGCTCGCCTGCTTTCACCGCCGGAGCCTGCTTGGCCGGGTGGCTATGATTTCGCACGGGATGCCTATTTCAAGGGCATCGGTGCGGTCGGATCCTTCACCGGGGCCGTGAAGCGGCTCGACCCCTCCGTGGCAGCCCCGCTGTCGCTGCGGGTCGCCGCCGGGATCGACGAGGCGCGCAATGCCCTGACGCAGCGGATCGCGACGGCCATCGGCGGAGCAGCCGGCGGCGTCGGAGCGGCGCTCGTGACGGGCAAGCGCGGCCTCATCCCTGAGGAGACCAACGATGTCCTGCGCGGGGCGGGGATTTATCACATCGTGTCCATCTCGGGCCTCCACATGGTGCTGGCGGCAGGCACGTTCTTCTGGCTCGTGCGCGCGCTCCTGGCGCTCGCGCCCGCGGCGGCGCTGCTCTGGCCGGTGAAGAAGATCGCGGCCGGCGTGGCTATGATCGGTGCGACGATCTACTGCGTCTTCTCGGGCTCGGACGTCGCGACCGTGCGCTCCCTCGTGATGACCCTGGTCATGTTCGGCGCCGTGCTGGTGGACCGGCCGGCGCTCAGCATCCGCAATCTCTCGATCGCGGCTCTCATCGTCCTCGCTCGCGAGCCGGAGGCGCTGCTCGGTCCGAGCTTCCAGATGTCGTTTGGCGCAGTGGCGGGCATGATGGGGCTCGTGCCGCTCCTGCAATGGAAGCGGGCGGAGGACCGGCCGGAGACCCTTCTCGACCAGGGCTTGCGCTGGATCTTTCATGCGGTGACGGGGCTCATCGCGACCACCCTGGTGGCAAGCCTCGCCACGGCACCGTTCGCGGCCTATCACTTCCAGACCCTGAACCCCTATGGCCTCGTCGGCAATGCGCTTGCCCTGCCGCTCGTCTCTCTGGTGGTGATGCCCGCCGCGGTGCTGGGTGTGCTGACCTATCCTTTCGGCCTGGACGGCCCGGTCTGGCGGCTGATGGGCTGGGCCGTGGCCCGGGTGCTCGAGGTATCCGGCTGGGTCGATGGGGTCGGAGGCTCGACACTCGTCGTTCCCGCACTCGGCGTGGGGCGCTGGGCCTGCTCAGCCTCGCGCTCCTGATCGTGGCGCTTTCGATCTCTTCGCTCCGATGGCTGGCTTTGCTTCCGGCCGGGATCGGCGTTGCGCTCGCGGCCGATCCAGGCCGGTTCGACGTCTATATCGACCGCGAGGGGGCAGGGGCGGCCATCCGCCATGCCGGCGGTCAGCTGAGCCTCGTCGGACGGCCTTCGCCCTTCGTCGTCGAGCAATGGCTGCGGGCGGACGGCGATGCGAGAGCGGCCGACGATGTCGCGCTGAGGCGTGACGCGCGCTGCGATCCGCAGGGTTGCGTGGTGGAGATGCCGGGAGGGCGCCACGTGGCCTACGTTCAGGACATCGCTGCCTTCGAGGAGGATTGCCGGCGGGCATCGGTCGTCATCGCGCGGCTGAAGGCGCCGCCCGGCTGCAGCGCCACTCTCGTCCTTGATCGGGAGGCGCTTCTCGCCCGCGGCGCGACGGCGATCCGCTTCGGCCCGGAGGCCATCGAAGTCCGTTCCGTGCGCGGAGGCAGCGAGACGATTGCCTGGGGCGGGCGGAGAACGCCTGAAGCCGCAGGGCTTCCAAAAGCAAACGGGCCGCGCCGTGCGCGGCCCGTTCCCGAACAGGA
>JAFAAP010000303.1 GCA_023426505.1 Pseudomonadota bacterium | reverse complement strand
CGTCAAGATCGTTGCAGTGCGCCAGCATCACGTGAACGCTCCCCCTGCCGCCGGGACACGATTGCATGAGGGCGATGGGCTGCTGCTCGTCGGAAATCCAGCCGGCATTGAACAGGCGAAAACCTTTATGGGGCGGGAGGACCCCGGACGTCTGAGCCGGGATCGTGCGAACTATGACGTCGTGCGCGTCTATGTCTCGAAAGCTTCCTTTGTCGGCAAGCCTCTTCGGGACATCGCCCTTCCCGACTTCCCTGTCATGATCTCGCACGTGCGCAGGGGTGACGTGGAGTTGATCGCCACTTCTGACCTGACGATCGAATTCGGCGATCTCCTTGTGGCAGCCGTTCCCACGGGGCGAAAAGCCGAGGTTCAGCGCTATTTCGGGGACAGCATCAAGGGCAATGCGGAACTGTCCTTCGTGTCGATCGGCGTCGGGATCGCCCTCGGCCTTCTGCTCGGCATGATTCCGGTGCCTTTGCCTGGGGGCGGAACCTTCAGCCTCGGCGTAGCCGGCGGTCCGCTCGTGATGGCGCTCATCCTTGGTTGGCTTGGCCGCACCGGGCCGATCGGCTGGGGAATGCCAGTGGTTGCGAACCTGGTTCTGCGGAATCTCGGTCTGGCGATATTCATCGGGTCGGTCGCCATTGGTGCAGGCGGGCCGTTCGTGCAGACCGTCGCGTCCAACGGCGTCCAGATCCTCCTTGGCGGCGCCGCCGTCCTGCTCACGCTGGTCCTGGTCGTCCTTGTTGGCGGTTACTTGCTGCGCATCCCGTTTGACGATCTGTTGGGTGTCTGTGCCGGCTCGACTGGAAATCCCGCGATCGTCATCGCAGCGGGGCGTCTGGCCCCGACCGACAGAACCGATATCGGCTATGCGATCTGTTTCCCGAGCATGACCGTCGTCAAGATCATCGCCGTCCAGGTCCTGTTGAGCTGAGGCATAGCGCGCTTCCTGACCGTGGTGGTGCCGGCCAGCAACACTGGGCGATATTCCCATCGCGTTGAGAAGTACCGACCCATTAGCTTGTTGACGGCCTTGGTTTATCTGCTCAATCTTTCATCATTGGGAACGAAAGCTTGGAGCGTGTTCCATGGTGTCTTTCCGATGCTTGCTACTCGGTTCGGCTGCTGGAATAGCTGCCGTTACTGGCGCCCAGGCTGCCGACCTCCCGGCGAAGACGGCCGCTCCTGTCGAATACGTCCGCGTTTGCACGACCTACGGCGCGGGATTCTTCTATGTTCCCGGCACCGATAGCTGCCTACGCATCGGGGCCAGGGTTCGGGCCGACTATCTTTATGTGGAGCCGTTCACCCGCGGTCAGGACATTACCGGCTTCCGCGCCCGTGGTCGCGTGAACATCGACCATCGGACCATGACCGCCTACGGCCAGCTGCGGGCGTACATCCGCTATGAGATCGACCGCAATACTGGCGTGTTTGCCGGCAACGGGCAGGTCAGCACGAATCCGAAGATCCGGCAGGCCTTCGTGCAGTTCGGCGGGCTCACGGCCGGTCGCGCTCTGTCGTTCTTCTCGGAGCCTGACCTGCCGGTGCCGAATTTCGGCGATCTGCGCTTCGACGATCCCTCGAATGCGGACACGAATCTGCTCGCGTACACGTTCTCCTTCGGCAACGGGTTCTCGACCACGCTGTCGCTCGAGGATAGCATCGAGCGTCGGGTCAACAACAGCCTCGCGTTTCCCCTCTTCGGCAGCGGCACGACTTCGCAGTTCTTCCCACCGATCCCCTACACTTATGGTGGGCAGCGCATCCCCGATGTGGTCGCAAACCTCCGCTACAAGGGCACATGGGGCGGCGCCCAGCTCTCAGGCGCGCTGCATCAGATCCGCGATGTCACGGCTGGTCTCACCACTGTGAATGGTGTCACCGTTCCAGTTTTCAACCCGATCACCGGTCTGCCGAATCCCACCTCCGCCGATACAGATTATGGCTTCGCCGTCGCCCTGAGCGGCTATGCCAATCTGCCTTTCTTGGGTCAAGGCGACACCGCCTGGGTCTCGGCAACTTACACTGATGGCGCTGTCGCCTACCTGAATGCGGGCCTGACCGGCGCGATCGGGGCACCAGCCAGTGGCGAGGGGACGATCGGCGCAGGACCGCTTTCCCTGCCCTTCTCGGACGCATCCGTCGACCCCTTCACGGGAGAGTTCAAGACGAACCGGGCGTACGCCATCGCCGGCGGCGTCAACCATAACTGGAGCCCGACCTGGCAGACGAACGTCTTCGGGTCCTGGATGCGCTTCGATGCGCCGGGAGGTGCTCAGTACACGATCCCGGTGACCGCCGAAACACTCGCGGTCGGAACCGCCGGCACGGTCACGGGCATCGTTGACTTCAACGAGTATCGCATCGGCACCAACACGATCTGGACGCCGGTGAAGGATCTCCAGCTCGGCGTCGAGGTGCTCTACACGAAAGTCGACCCGCGCGGACGTGTTGCAGTCCCGCTCACGAATATTGCAGGCGAGCCAACGGGTCTCTTCAAGCCGATGGGTTCCGAAGACTTCTGGGAGGCGCGCCTGCGCGTCCAACGCGACTTCTGAGTTGGTTCTCCACCAAGCCTTCAGCTGCGCTTCTCGGCGGTCCAGCGCCCCGAGCAGTTCATTCTTCCGGTGATACTCCAGTCGCCGGAGCCCGAGCGTTCCGACAGCTTACCTGTGACGTTCACCCGCGACCTGCTGCTTCTTATATTGCCTCGAATGCTCCCGTTGGCCTCCAGTCCCCCCGAGACGCTGACCCTCTCCCGGCCTCTGTTGCGGATGACCCCATTGTCGATCACGACCGCATAGCGATGGGCTCTGGTGCAGGCGCCTTTCTCGGGAGCCGCCTCGATACTCCAGCGCCCATCGAATTGCTGCTGCGCCGTTGCGCTATTAGTCATGGCCATTGTCACACCTAGGATCAGGCTGACCAGAAGACGATTCATGGAGCGACCTCCCGTTTCCGGAGTTCAGACGGCACCCCTTAGGAATGAAGACGAGAATTCTCCGGGGCACAGAGCGCACCAATTCCCAGCATCCTCGCAGTCACAACTGTCGGCGACGGTGCCTGCCGGCAACGCCCGGACGGACGGATAGTTCGTGCCGGGCCCAGAGCGGAGACTGACGCTGCTCGCGGTCACTCCCGGCGCACCGAGCGCCAGCTATGTGGCGATGATCGGGACGAGCGCGATAACCTGGCGCATCACAGATCACTCCTGCGACGCCCGGCATCGGCAGGTCCCGATGCCTGGACATCACTCCGCTCCAAGACGCCTGCGACCCCGGACGGATCGAACATTTATCGAGCCCAATGCTCAGCCACCGCCGCGGGAGGATCACTGCACGCTGCCGCGGGCCCTGCCACCTGGGATGCTGCAGGAGCAGCCGGTCCCGACGGGTGCCGAACTGGTCAAGACGCAGGTTCTGGCCTGGGTCACACAGTATCCGCCTGCGGCCGACGCCACCGGGGTCTGATATGTGGAGTACGGATAGTTGTAGTACGGGTACGTGGCCGCCGCCCCGATGGCTGCTCCCGCGGCCAGACCCCAGCCGCCGTAATATGGATAGCGGCCATAATAACCACCGTAATAGGGATAACGCCCGCCATGGTACGGGTAGCGTCCGCCATAATAGCCTCCGCGATAGTAGGGATAGCGCCCGCCGTACCTGCCGCCATAGCCGAAGCGGTTGTCGAAGCGGTTGTCGAAGCGGCCGCCGGGATTGTTGATCGCCGCCTGACGGAAACCTCCCGCTCCGGGGCCGATTCCGGCCACGCGGCCGGGCATTCCAGGCCGGGCGGCGATCGTTCCGCCGCGGAAGCCGCCCGCGCCCATGCCAATGCGCGATCCACCCATGCCGCCTCGCGGCATGTACATCCTGGAGCCTCCCCCAAAACCGCCGCCTCGGAAGCCTCCGCCGCCGATGCGGGCGCCTCCACCTCCAAAGCCTCCTCCGCGCCCGCGCTGGGCCTCGGCAATATCCGGGATCAGAAGAGCGCCCGCTGCGAGAGCGCACAGAGCCAAGAGAGTCCTGTTCATCGGAATTCTCCCTTTTGCCGCCCAGCGCAAAGCACGGGGCAGACCGTTACAAGCGGAACACATTGTGGTCTCTTTGGGAGGACTTGCTTGATCGTTTGAGACAGGCGCTTGGCACTTGGTGCCAAGCCACGTCGTCCGTCTTGAGACGTCATTGCCCGACTGCCTTGCCCGGAACCAGTTTGGATCAGGGGCTTCGGGCTCTAAGGAAAAGCGGCCATGCATCCACCTCGCTCCGGCATCTTCGATAAGCGGCAGGAGATGGACCTGCGGACAATGAGTTCTCCACGTCGATGAACCGGGGTGCAACCTCTGCCTTGAGATCGCCCGACTCGCTGTGTCAGGTTGGAAGGCAGGCCATGACGACACGGCGATGGGACAATGCGGCAGTCTCTCTTCGAGCATCTGAACGTGCGGTCTCTTCTCAGAGGCGTCCTTTGTCCCGCGATGCTCGCATTGGCTCTTCCGTTGGGCCATGGCGCTGAGGCTCAAGCGGTCGCCGCCCTGCCCTCCCGATCCAGTCCTATCGCCACAAAGCGTTACGCCGTCACTCCGGTCCCAGGCTGGACGCTCTTCTGTCAGCGAAGGCCTGAGGAGTGCGCGGTCGACCCTGCCGAACCGGCCTCGATCACCCTCACGGCGCAGGCCTGGCAAACGCTCGTCCGCATCAATCACCAAGTGAATGCCACGATCCGGCCCATCACCGACATGGAGCATTGGGGTGTCGAGGAGCACTGGGACTTCGCCGAGGACGGCTATGGAGATTGCGAGGATTATCAGCTCGTCAAGCGCAAGCGCCTTGTTGCAGCCGGCTTTCCCCGGCGCGCGCTACGCCTGACGGCTGCTATCGATCGCGAAGGGTCACCGCATGCGGTCATGATGGTGCGAACCGACCGGGGCGACTTCATTCTCGACAACAAGCGCAACGCCGTCCTGCCGTGGCGACGCACCGGCTACACCTATTTGCAGCGTGAAGACGACACGGGGAAGGCCTGGGTCTCGCTTGGTGGAGCCTTCGTCGCACGTGTCGCCACGGCGGGGCGCTAGCATGATCGACGCCCTTGCGCATTTTCCATGACTCAGCAGCGTACCTCGTCGGCATCTCCACGCTTCGCACGGAAATGCCTGAATCGGCCTTCGGACTCAGCGCAGGCCGATCTCCACGCCGCTCACGTTGGCGTTCAGCTCAAGCCCGATGTTGCGTCCGCGCAGATCGAGAACGACTCCCCTCGCATTCTGCAGTCGAATGTTCGATACGCCGCCGCCAGCCGCAGCGCTCGCTCCAACGGCCGTGTAGGTGCCGGCGATGTCTGATGCCCGGCGCAGGTTATAGGCCCGTCCGACCAGGTCGGCCTTCGAGGCTCCGATCGTCGCACCGAAGCTTAAGCCGCCAACACTCAACGGATAGCGGCGCCCCTGAAAGACCAGCGTGCCTCTGCCACCGCCGACGCCGATGATGAATCCGGCTTTGGCGACCTCGACATAGACCGTGCCGGTCGCAGCCCATGCTGGCGCCGACAGCACCGGCGCGAACGTCGCCGCAAGTGCAATCAGACCAGAACGAAGTGCATGGTGGATTGTAGGCATGTATCCCTCCCTCTTCTCACGTTCCGACGGGCAGAGGCGAGCCCAGGACCTGTCGATGCCCGGCCTACCGCAGGATATCTCGCCCGCGCACATGTTCATGCACAGCGATGCTGATCTTGCCGATCATCCACATCGTTGGCCGCGCCTCCTGGAACCTCCAGACCTTAGGCTGCGGGTCCTAAGGGCGCTTGACACTTGAGGACATCTGCTTGGCACTTCGGGACGGGAGAGGAGAGACAGGACGAACCATCTGCGGTCCCACTTTGATCGTCGGGATGCGACGCCAAGGCTTCCGATCACTCTGGTGGCGCGCCGCGACGTGGTCCGCTCCCCGATCAAGCTATAACCGTTCTCGAGTGTAGTGGGCGCCAGGGACCCGTCATGACCCATCCTCGGGAGCGGACGTCCTCGTCGGCATGAAAGGGGCGTCTTCACCTGATCCAGATGGCCTTGGAACCAGATCATTCCGGGCTCCTACTCCAGAGGTTCAAGTCAAGTGGGCGGTTTGCGGGGCCGGTGCAGCTTTCGGACCTGGGGGATGGCTGGCGCGCCACTCCGATGGAGTCTGTCCGGACCAGCGCCGAAAGGCGCGCGTGAAGGCACTCGGCTCCGAGTATCGCAGGACCGCCGCGATCTGGCTGAGCTTCATGTCGGTGTTTTGCAGCAGTTCGCATGCGATCTCGAAGCGAACCTCATTGGCGACCTGCCGGAATGCGTGTCCTTCCGTGCGCAGGTGGCGGCTCAACGTACGGCGGTGCATCGAGAAGCGATGGGCGACTGTGGTGGCGTAACAGGTGTCCCTGAGCAGTTCGATCCGCAGCACACGGCGCAGATCTTCGGTGAGAGGGCTCGCGCTATCGGCCGAATGCGGTTCATCGGCACTGCGGGTGGATGGCTCCTCCATAGCTCTTTCCCCCTTTCTGCTAGCTCGCTGCTGCCGCACCTCCGGTCATAAGTCCTGCACGGGCCGCTTGATTGCCCGTGACTTCCGCTAGACCGTCGGGGCCTCGTGAGAATGTCTCCACCTAGCTCCCTTCCTCAGGCGGCTTGCCCTTGACGAGGGTGAGAACCTGTCGGGCGGCAGCGGCCGGCTCGGCTTCGTCGCGGCCTGCCACCTGCACGGTTGGGAATGCGAACTTGAGATCATTCTCGTCGAAGGCTTTTTTGAGCATGGCGTAGGCCTTGCGCCTGATCACGAACTGTTCGCCCGGTCGGGTCATCATCTTCATCCGAAGCTGGATGGCGAAATCGCCGAACTGCTCCACGCCCTGCATCTTCAGCGGCTCGATGATGTTGGGCGCGACCTCCGGATCTGCCGCGAGTTCCTTGCCAACCTGCTTGATGATCTTCTTCGCCTTGTCGAGGTCGGTGTCATAGGTGACGTTGATCGTCATCTTATCAATGACCCAATCGCGGCTCATGTTCTCCACCGCTCCGAGCTGCCCGTATGGGATCGTGAAGACCGGACCGCGATGGTGCCGCAGCTTCACGGAGCGGAATCCCAGTTTCTCCACGGTGCCCTTATAGGATCCGCTCTGGATGTACTCGCCGACGCGGAACGCATCATCCAGCAGGTAGAAGATGCCGCTGATGACGTCTCTCACCAGGGTTTGCGAACCGAATCCGATGGCAACGCCGAAGATGCCTGCGCCCGCAATGAGCGGCCCGATCTCGACGCCGAGCGACGAGAGCGCCATCAGCACGGCCACAGTGGCCAGGACAATGAACGCTGCCATCCGGAACATCGGCAGGAGAGTCCGGATGCGCGCCTGGCGCAAGGCTTCCTCGCTGCCGGGAGCGGCCGCGGCCTGCAGGCGCGACAGCCTGCGGTCGATCTGTGTCTTCACCACCTGCCAGAGGAGGTCGGCTACCAGCAGGATCACAACGCTGCTGAGCACGCCCCTCACGAGCCGCGTGACGACGGTGTCGCGGCTGGCCATCTCTCCCCAATCGAGCCCCCAGACCCAGGCGAGGAACAGGGCGGCTCCGACGATCAGAAGGGCCCGAATGCCCCGGTCGAGATAGACAGCCCCGAGTTCGTGACCCTGGGCGGGGTCGGCTGCCTCCAAGGGCCGCATCAGGTGACGGGCGGCGTCTTTCGTGATCCTCACCGCTTGGGGCAGCACGACGGCCACGACCAAGAGCCAGAACAAGCCCATCAGCCCCATCACCCACAATCCCCACAACAGGACGAGGTAGAGCGAGAGCAGCCATGTCGTGAGGGAGTGGCGATGCCGCGGACGTCCTGCCCCCTCCGGCCCAACTGCCGATGAAGTGGGCCATCTCCAGACGGCCTCGACTGCGATGGCCAGAAGGCCGAGCCCCAGTACGTATGCGACCAACCTGCGCCCGTCCGCTGAGACCCCGAGGGTCCGCACGAGTTCGACGCTCGCCCAGCCGAACGCGAGCCAGCCGATAAACAGCACCAGGCGGCGGTGCCAGAACCGCGCCGCCGCATTGGTCATGGGAACGACGCGAAGGGCTTCTGGATCGTGGTGGCCCACGGCTTGTGGCGAGAGCAGGATCCGTCCGCCCAGCAGGGCAAACCGCAACAGGAGCGCCGCGAACAAGTAGGCGAGAACGATGCGCCGCAGCAGGGGCGGCCAGTCGAAGATCAGAAATGCGCCGACGGTTCCAAGCCCGAAGATCGCCACATGCGCCAGACCGAATGCCAGGCGCGAGCCAATCACCCGCAGGCGTTCGCTTGCCGTTCCGGCGGAGCCGGAAACAACCCGCTGGCTCGCAGATGCAGTGATCCTTCGGAAGACCCACTCGGCTCCGGCCCCGAGGCCGAGGAAGCCGAGCACGAGGACGATGACATCCAGGAAGGAGCGGCTCTGAAGCTCTTGTGACAGCAGATCGGCGCCGCGCCTGATCTCGTCGGGCAGACGGGGCACCGCCGCCGCCAGGGAGGCCAGATGCGCCCGCATCGCCTCGACCCGCGACGCCAGCATCTCGGAGTTCATGTCCTGGGGCTGTTGCGGCGTTTGTTCCGGCGGCGCCTCCCTCGCCGCCGCCTGCTTCTGTTGATCGATCCAAGTGCGGGTGGCCGGATCGTCCAAAAGCTTCAGGAGTTCCTGGACCTGGAGCGGAGCGGCTGGAGTCGGAGCGCTCTGAGCGCAGGCCGGACCGGCACCCACCTGGACGAGGAACATGACCACCAGCCCGCACAGCGCATGGGTCAAGACCTGGCAACGTCTCACGCTCACTGCTGGCTCCCTTCAAGACTGGCTACGGGCAGCGATGAACGCTCTGCCCGTAAACATCGACAATCCTGCTGGCAGTCCGGAGCGGCATAGTAGGCGCCTGCCGTCACAGTGGCTCCGGCAGCCATCGGGGTGGAGCAGTGGGACCACCCGTGCTCGCCCCGCGGGATCAACTGCCTGCAGGATCACCGTAGACCAGTCGGAGTCCTGTGCTTGACCGACGAGGACAATCTCTTGACAGTTTCGGTCGATCACGCGTCAGCCCGAGTGGCCTTCACCGCGCCAGGTGGTGGGCGTCTGGCCGGACCAGCGCCGGAAGGCCCGGGTGAAGGCGCTGGCTTCGGAATAGCCCAGCGCCGCCGCGATCTGGCCGAGCGGTACCTCGGTGTCCTGCAGCAACTGACGGGCAATCTCGAACCGGATCTCGTTGGCAATCGCCCGGTAGCCCATGCCGCTTCCCTTCAGACGTCGGCTCAGGGTGCGGCGGTGCATGGCCAGCAGTTCTGCGATGACCTCGGCCGAGCAGTGGGTGCTGGTCAGCCGCGTGCGCAGCAGCCGCCTGATGTCGTCAGAGAACTCGTTACCCTGGCTGCCCTTCATCTGCTGGATCCGCTCTTCCAGCAAGGCGCGCATCACCGGATCGGCTCCGGCGATTCGGATCTCCAGGTCACGAGCTGGAAAGACGATGATGGCGCTCTCCTGGTTGAACCGGACGGGTGCGCGGAAGTGGCGGCGGTAAGGCGCCTGATCCAGCGGAGCGACCCGGGGCAGCAGCACCTCGGTCGGGTTCCAGTCGGATCCGCACAGGGCACGCAGAGCGTTGACCGCGACGGCGAGGGAACCATCAGTGATCTGGTCCGCGCTCTCGACCTCAGGCTGGTAGACCGAGAAAGTGAACAGGGCCGTGTCCCCGCTGATCGTCAGCGACGGGACGGAGCCCCGGTTCTGAATGCTCAGGTTGGAGACGAGCGCCCGCATGGCCTCGCCTACCGTTTCCGACTGCTGCATCAGGCGCCCGACCAGCCCGAGCGACAGGATCGTGGCGCGCCGACCAACCGACAACCCGAAATGCGGACAGTTGGTGCGGGCCACGCACAGTGTGAGAAGCCGACCCAAGGCCGCATGCGGAATGACGTTTGCCCCATCGTCGAAAAGACGTGGATCGAGCCCCGCCTCGCGGATGATCGGATCGGGATCGATCCCGAAATCGCGCAAGGTTGGAGCGATTTCCTTGGCGACACCCAAGTGGATGTAGCCGGGCGGAAGGATGCGCCCGGATGCGGGCGGGGTTTGGGAGTGCCGTACGGTGGCGCTCGCGGGCGGAAGCACGATCTCCTTCATCGTCCTGTCCCTTGCAGGTTGCTGCCGCGCGGATCGCAACTCGGGCTGTCGTCCTGCCCAGGCAGGATCCATCGGACCGCACGGGAAAACCTTGATGCGTATCAATTAACATAGGTTAACTAAGAATCTGCGGTGATTAAGGCTGATTGACGGCGGCTGCCTGCCTTTCCCTTCTTGCTCTCATGACACACGAGCGTCCGATAAAACGGATAGGCCTCACCGTTGTGAGGAGCGGAATGCGTAATAGAGAAGCATCATCGGCGAAAGCGCCTGCTGAGGTAGGGAAGATGATGGTCGAGGGCCTCGGACAACGGGAGCATGTAGACCAATTCGTCGGCGCCATTCACGACCTCGATGGTGTAGCCGCAAGTATTCCGGCCGCAAGCCGCGAACACGGCCCTGATGTCCTGGGCCGCGCAGAATGTTTCACGACAGGCGGTCTCCATGTCAGGGTATTCGAGCCCGAGTTCGTCACGGCTCAGTTCCTGACGTGCCCCCCTGACGTGAAAGAAGAAGCGAGGCATGATACTCCTCCCGTTCTCGCGGCGTGTCGGGCATGACTCACAATGATCCGCGCCGGGGCCCCTGCTTGTCCGGTTGAGACAATCACTTGGCATTTCGTGACGCGGGTTCTCTGAGCCCGCGTTTCGGGATGGCTCCCTGGACAGATGGATCTAATGATCGGAAATCATCCAGGACCGCGAAAGGTCACGGCTTTTCTCTTGTCCCAAACGGCCAACGAGGTGTCCCAAGCCATCAAGCAGCCCGTGGTCCAGCACGTAGGCTGAGGGTCGCAGGAAGCAGCAGGAGACCGAAACCCAAAGGGGCGATCGGCGCCCTACGCGTAGCAAGCGCCTCGGGCCCCGGCAACACACCTGAAAGCGAACAGCTGTCCGCGTCCAAGCTTCTGACCTCATTGGGTAGACCAGAACAGTGCGCGCCTGAGGGCGGGGATAGCGATCAAGGAATGGAGGATGATCATGTTGTCGATGAAACTCCTGTACCGGGCCGCGTTGGCGCTGGCCGCATTCAGCACCCTTTCCATAGTCCCGGAAGCCACGAACGCAGTTGTCTACTGCAAGACGGTCGGCGTGCCGAAAGGCTGTGTCGCGCGTCCAGTCGCGCCTGTGGCCCGACGTGCCGTGGTGACCCCCGGCGTCGGTGCCCCAGGCGTCGGGATACGCCCCGGCACACCGATGAACCGCGGTGGTCCCGTCAATCGCGTCGGTCGACGCTGACTGGGTCGCTCAGGTCGGCAACCATCCCCGAACCTCGGGCGGGGGGCGCGGCCGCAAAGGAGGCCGGACCGCTGCCAAAGGTATCCGGGAAACAAGTGAATTCTGCCGCAGATCGCGAGGTGTCCCGAAAGGTTCAGCCCCTGTCTCGAACGGTCAAGCTGGCAGTCGAGGGATGAGGGATGATCCACACCCTGAAGGCTTTCTGTGCAGCTTCGACAACGAATGCTCGCCACTTCGCGACGATCGTTCGTGCTGAACTGGACAGCTTTGAGGCAATGGATACGTCCGTCGGCAGATCAAGGACATCTCATGCGAACGATCATCGCCACGCTTGCGGCAAGCATTTTACTGACGGGGTGCCTCTCGAGCTCCGGTTCGGATTCACGGCCGCCGAACTACGTCTCGACCCAGGCCACCCAGTCGCCAGGGTTCCGAAACGACTCATTCGGGGGAGCCGCAATGCCGATGCGGGGCTTACCTCGCTGACGGGCTGTCGTCCGCTTCGCATCGGTCAGTTCGAACCGGAGCGAGCAGCCCCCTGATGGTTTGGGCCAGTGGGTCTGCTACCCGGACCGGTCGTCGCTCCGCCAAGCGGTGGGCGTCTGGCCGGACCAGCGCCGGAAGGCGCGGGTAAAGGCACTGGCTTCGGAGTAACCGAGTGCTGCTGCGATCTGCCCGAGGGGCACGGCGGTCTCATTCAGCAGTTGCCGTGCGATCTCAAAGCGGATTTCGTTGGCGATGGTCCTATAACCTGAGCCGCTGTCCTTCAGGCGTCGGCTCAAGGTGCGCCGGTGCATCGCCATCAAGTCGGCGATGGCCTCCGCCGAGCAGCGGGTACTCGTCATCCGCGTGCGCAGCAGCCGGCGGATATCATCCGAAAACTCGGATCCAGAGTTGCCGCGCAGCCGCTGGATCTCCTCCTCCAGCATGGCGTGCAGCAGAGGGTCGGCTCCCGCAACCTTGCGCTTCAGGTCCTCCGCCGGGAACACGAGGGTGGCGCTCTCCTGGTTGAAGCGGACGGGGGCCCGGAAATGGCGCTGGTAGGGCTTCTGATCTGCCAACGCCGAGCGGGGCACGAACACCTCGATCGGCTTCCAGTCGGGCCCGCAAAGGGTGCGCAGCACATTGACTATAATGGCCAGGGACGCGTCGGTGATCTGCTCCGCACTCTCCATTTGGGGCTGATAGGCTGCATGGGTTAGCAGGACCATGCCCTCGCTCACCGTCAGTGAGGTAACCACGGCACGATCCTGAACACTTAGGTTGGATACGAGCCCGTCCAAGGCCTCACCTACGGTCGCCGAGTGCTGCATCAGCCGCCCGATCAGATCCATGGACAGGATCGTGGCGCGCTGGCCGACCAGCAGCCCGAAATGCGGGCAGCGCGTATGCGCCACACACAGGGTGTACAGCCGGGCCAGGGCGGTGAACGCGACGACATTGGTTCCATCGTCGAACAGGCTCGGATCGAGGCCGGCGTTGCGGATCAGCGGATCAGGATCATGGCCGAAGTCGCGCAGGGTCGGAGCAATTTCCCGGCTTACCCCCAAGCGGATGTACCCCGGGTTGAGCGGTCGTCGGGACTTCCCAGAAGCTGTAGCTGGTATCAGGATCGGGTGGCCTCGATGGACGCCATCCTGTGACACTCGCTTGCTGTCGCCGCTCATCGACATGCCCTCGCCGGGTTTCGTACACCTGCATCAGGACTCTGCGGTTCGCATCATTGGACGACGCGGACCGGATTGGGATTGGGTGAGAGAAACGCTTCTTCGTCGCCGGGAACCAACGAAAGTCCGTTGCCGTGTCTGCAACCGCACAAGGAAAGGTCGCAGACAGCACATAGTCCCCTCTCACCGGGGACAGACGTCCCAAAAACCTTGGGTGCGCTGCGGATTGGTGTAGTACCAGCAATAACCGGCAGCAGGCGCTGGCGAGGTGGCATAGGCCGTCGCGGCCGCCGCCGTCACGAAGCCGAGCGCGGCGCCGGCCGCCACCGCAGCCCCGGGTCGCCACCAATAGGAAGGTGGTCGATACCAGCCGCCCGCCGGCACGGGTGGCCGGTAGCCCGGTCGGACGGCGACGTTGCCCGCAGGCCCGCGCGCCACTGCCCCACCATAAGCTCCACGGGCGGCAACTCCGCCCCGAGGGCCACGGGCCACCGCTCCGCGCGGACCGCGTGCCACGGCTCCGCCCCGCGGACCGCGGGCGGCTGCCCGTGCGTATGACAGGTCCCATTCCTGAAGGATCGTGAGCAGCGTGAATGGAACGTCCATTCCGGAGGCACCCGGCGGCAGGGCGGCTGCCTTTGCGGGTGACGCGGCGACGATGAGGCATGCCATGATGCAGGCAGCTCCAGTCGTCCGAAGCAGGAATCGGCTTGAGAACCCGCTTTTCATGCGCCTCTCCCGTGAATGCCCGACGAGGAGCAAGGAGCGGTCCCGCCGCAGTCGGAACAAGGGTCCGTGGAGGATGTCATCCATGCTCGGCCTGAGACCAACATCCTATCGACTCGCACCTCGTGCTTGACACTTCGGGACAGGTCCTTTGCAGTTTGGGACACACAGCGCGAGGAAATCCGTCAGTTGACGATAGCCGCAAGATCTCCGTTACCGGATGGGGGGTGCGTAGAGCACCCCGCCCATGTTCCAAAGCTGGTTCAGGCCGCGTGGGATGGCGAGCCGGGAGTTGACGCCGAGATTGCGCTCGTAGATCTCGCCATAGTTGCCCGCCGCCCGGACGGCGCGCAACGCCCATGTGTCCTCAAGCCCAAGCAGCGTGCCGAGACGTCCTTCCAAGCCTGCGAAGCGGCGCACGTCCGGCTTGTGTGAGGCCGTCGCCTCGGCCACGTTCCGGGACGAGATACCGAGTTCCTCCGCATTGACGAGCGCAAAGTTCACCCACTTCACAAGCGTGAACCAGGCAGGGTCGTCGACGCGCGTTACCGGCCCGAGCGGCTCCTTCGAAATGACGTCCGGGAGGATCACCGCATCGCCCGGACGGGGAAGTTTCAGCCGCTCGGCGTAGAGCGCGGACTGATCGCGCGTCAGGACGTTGCACTGGCCAGACTGGAACGCCGCGAGAGCCTCCGCGGCACTCGGGAATGCCCGCTCGTCGTAAGTCATGGAGTTCGCGCGGAAGAAGTCGGCGAGGTTGAGCTGGCTCGTCGTGCCGCCCTCGACGCAAACCGCAGCGCGGTCGAGCTCCAGCGCCGAGGAAACGTTGAGGTCCCGCATCACCATGAAACCCTGGCCGTCATGATAGGTGATGCCTGCGAAGGACAGGCCAAGGCCGGCTTCCCGCTCCAGGGTCCAGGTCGAGTTCCGCGACAGCAGGTCCACGCGGCCCGCGCGCAGGGCCTCGAACCGCTCGCCGGCCGACAACGGCACGAAGGCGACCTTCGCCCGGTCGTCGAAGATGGCGCCCGCGACGGCGCGGCAGAAGTCGACGTCGAAGCCGGACCAGTCGCCCTGCTCGCTCCGCTCCGAGAACCCGAACAACCCCTCGCTGACGCCGCACTGCAGGACGCCACGCTGCTTCACGGCCTCAAGGGTTCCGGCAGCCCCCGGCACTGTGGAGGCACAGGCCAGGGCCGCGGCCATGCCGGCAATGGCGCAGAGTTTAGCCGCGTTCAACATGATCCTTAGTCTCCCTCATATGCTGTCACAGGCTGGCGCCCTGGCGGACCACGACCTTTGTGCCGAGCGGCACCCGTTCATACAGGTCGATGATGTCGCCGTTAGCCAGCCGGAAGCAGCCGGACGAGATGGCATGACCGATCGTCTCCGGTTGGTTGGTGCCGTGGATTCGGAAGACAGTCGACCCGAGATAGAGGGCGCGGGCGCCCATGGGGTTACCGGGGCCGCCGGCCATGAAGCGGGGAAGATAAGGCTGGCGCGCGATCATCTCCGGCGGCGGGCGCCAGTCCGGCCACTCGGCTTTGCGGCTGACCCGCACCAGTCCGGACCACTGGAAACCGTCGCGCCCGACCCCGATGCCATAGCGGAGTGCACGGTTGTTGCCCTGGACCAGATAGGCGAACCGTTCCGATGTATGGATGACCAGGGTTCCAGGCGCCTCATTGGAGCGAAAGAACACGACCTGCCGGGCATAAGGGCCGTCGGTGATCACGACCTCCTCCGTGGAAATGCGCCCCGGCTCCTCACCGATCTGAAGTGTCTCCTCGACGATGGGCTTCGGCATGGCCTGAGCGTCCGCTGCGTTGGGGAGACAAATCACCAGGGAGAGGCCGACCACCCACGCAAGCGCCATGCTCGCCGAAACCATCCGGTCATTGCACATCTATATCGCCTCCTCCGGGACGGGCTTCGAGCTTTCAAGCACTGCAACGGACATACACGAATGTCCCGTACCGCCGGTTCGCGTCCGGATCGACGAAACGCATGGTCATGAGGTTGTTCGTGTTCGAGAGGATCTCGCGATCCTGCGGATCGCCGGGCGGAGCTTCGAAGCCGAGATAAGTCCGGCCGGCGGCATCGCCTTTGAGGCGCAGTTCATAGAGCTTCGGATCGTCCGCGACGTGCATCATCACACCATCGGTCGGACCTTTCACGATGGTGTAAGGCTGGCCGCACTGCGCCCTCGCCTCCCGCTCCGTCCTCGGGCGGTCTTTGTCCGAATGGAACGATGCAATGCCCCAGCGCCCGATCAGGCGTTCGCGCGTGAAGGCGGCGGGAACCTCGGCGGCCGCGGCGGAAGGAGCCTCGGCCGACGTGAGGGTACAGCCGGCCATGACGAGCGAAACGACTGCAGCGACGGCAAGTCCAGGAAAGGCCATATGACGAGGCCGCATGGCCCCGGAGACGCCGGCCGAAGGTGACGCCTGCTTCCGGTTCTCAGCCGTCCCCATATCCAAATCAGCGATCAGCGACACCCGCGGCACGTCCTGCTCCTGCACTCGTGGTCTGACACGTTGGTTGGCCGACAGCGATGGAAGTGGCCGGCACGCGAGTGCACCGTCGATGCGCCTGCTCAGCATGCATCACGGAAAGTGCGCTTCTGAAACGCTGGGCATCCCCTGCCACGCCCGGTCCTTGTTTCGCCCGTGCACGAAGATCCTATGAGGGCTCGCTCCGCTCTGCTTGACACTTCAAGACGTTTCCTTGGCCGTTTGGGACAGGAGTTGCAGAGATCTTGTGTCATTCCTGGTGGCAGAGGTCTGTTTTGGGTCGAACGGTAACGAAGAGCGGACGCCTATGAAGGTCCGCAGGCCTTGAAAATGTCACCGAACCTCCCGCCGCCCCGCGCTCGTGGGTTGCGCGCCCTTCGGCGGGCGGGATCACGAGCGCTAGCCCGCTGCACAGCATAGCGTAACCGGTGGGCCTTCCGAGGATGCCCTTCAGGTCCGGGTCGGGCCGCTTCGAACACTCCAGGTTCATTCCGCGGCGCCGGATCGTCGTCCCGGGTGAACAAGACCACGATCCTGCCGTTATCAGGCTAGGTGCGGCGAGGAGGGTTGGATCCGATGTTCAGAGTTTCAGGAATCGTGGCTGCGGCGGTTGCACTCGTCGGGATCCTGCCGCCCTGGTCCGCGCATGCCGCGATTGCGGAGCCGGACGTCCCGGCCGGACTTCTGAGCCTTTGCCTTGCCACCCTTCCCGAAACGACCCCCGGACAGGTCTGGGCGTCCTGGAGCCTCTCGCCGGTGATCGTCCTTCCCCTGGCCCTCTTCGGCATCCTCTACGCTCGGGGGATCACACGAATGGGGGGGGAGGCGCGGCCCTCGCTCGTCCGGCAGCTGCAGTACGCGGCCGGTATGGCCTGCTTGATCCTGGCGCTGGTGTCGCCGCTTTGCCGCATGGCCGCGACCCTGGCCTGGGCGCACATGATCCAGCATGTCCTGCTCGTGGCGGGAGCTCCGCTGCTGCTGGCGTTGAGCCGGCCGGGAGACGCGCTGCTCCACGGTCTGCCAGGGCTGCTGCGGGCACGGATCGAGTCCCTGCCCCCCGGATCGTCCGTCGTCCGAAGCCATGCCTATCTGTTGGCCGGGTTCCTGCTCTACGGCGCGAACATCTGGCTCTGGCACATTCCCGCGCTCTACCAGGGAGCGCTGCTGAATGCCGGCCTTCACCTCCTCATGTATGCGGTCCTCCTGACAGCCAGCCTAGTGTTCTGGCACGGCGTTCTCGAGACCTACAGGATGCCGGGAGCGGGATCCGGCCTCGCTGCGGCGCTTCTCTTCTTCACGTTCCTGCACACCGCCTTGCTCGGGGTCCTGCTCGCCCTGTCGCCATACGTCTGGTACCCCCTGCTCGCCGAGCGGGGCGCGGCATGGGGGCTGTCTGCCCTGGACGACCAGCGTCTCGCGGGCCTGATCATGTGGATCCCCATGGGCGGCGTCTACTTCGCGGCTGCGCTAGCGATCCTGGCGAAATTGATCGCGGGATCCGGCCGCGCTGCCCGGAACAGCACTGCGTCGGTGCAGGCGCGGTGAACGCCCGGTTCCGCCCCGCCCTCGACCCGGAGGCCTGAGGCCCAAGCCGCCGGTCCTTGCGCGACAGCCTCGTCAGACCCGGCCGCCAGCCCCGAGCAGGCGCATGGCGTTGGCCGTCACCAGGACCGTCGCTCCAGTATCGGCGAGGATGGCCGGCCAGAGGCCTGTGATGCCCAGGATGGTCGTGACCAGGAACACCGCCTTGAGGCCGAGCGCGATGGCGATGTTCTGGCGGATGTTGGCCATGGTGTCCCGCGACAGGCGCACCATGCGGGCGATGTCGAGCACGCGTCCGTGCAGGATCGCCGCATCGGCGGTCTCCAGGGCCACGTCCGTGCCGCCGCCCATGGCGATGCCGACATCCGCCGCCGCCAGTCCTGGGGCGTCGTTGATTCCGTCGCCGATCTTGGCCACCACATGGCCGTTGGCCTGGAGCTCGCGGACGATGGCCTGCTTGTCCTGCGGCAGGAGATCGGCCCGGGGCTCGATGCCGAGCCCCGCCGCGATCGCCGTGGCCGTGCGTCGGTTGTCGCCGGTGACCATGAGCGTGTCGATGCCGGCCTTCTTCAGGGCCTCGAGCCCCTCCTTGGCGTCCGGGCGCGGCTCGTCCCGCATGGCGATCACGCCGGCGACCCGGTCTCCCGCAAGCAGCACCGAGACGGACTTGCCCTCGTCGTTCAGCCCGGTGATCAGCGCCGTCTGTTCCAACGTGAGCGCCACCTGCTCAGCCGCGGCCTTGGGCGAGCCGAGGAAGAGCGGCACCCCGCCGACGCTGCCGGTGACGCCCTTGCCGCCGATGGCGCCGGCATTCGCGGCCGGAGGAACCGGAACGCCGGCTTCCGCCGCTCTCGCCAGGATCGCCGTGGCGAGCGGATGGCTCGATCCCGTCTCCAGAGCGGCCGCCAGGGACAGAACCTCGCGCTCCGAGCGGGCGACCGGGACGATGTCCGTCACCTTCGGCCTGCCTTCCGTCAGAGTGCCCGTCTTGTCGAGGGCCGCCATGGTGATCGTGCCCAGCGTCTCCAGCACGGCGCCGCCCTTCATGAGAAGGCCGCGGCGCGCGCCCGCCGCCAATCCGGCAGCGATCGCCGCCGGCGTCGAGATCACGAGGGCGCAAGGGCAGCCGATCAGCAGGATGGCCAGGCCCTTGTAGATCCACGCGCTCCAAGCTCCACCCAGGAGCAGAGGCGGCACGACGGCGACGAGTGCGCCGACCGCGAGGACGGCAGGCGTGTAGTATCGGGAGAAGCGATCGATGAAGCGCTCGGTCGGGGCCTTGCTCTCCTGCGCTTCCTCCACGAGGCGCACAATGCGCGCGATGGTGTTGTCCTGCGCGGCGGCCGTGACGCGCACGCGCAGCGCCCCCTCGCCGTTGATGGTGCCGGCGAAGACGGAATCGTCCACGCCCTTGCGCTTCGGGGTGCTCTCGCCAGTCACGGGTGCCTCGTCGACGGCGCTCTCGCCGGAGACGATCTCGCCGTCGGCAGGCACGCGATCGCCGGGGCGGACCAGGATGACGGAGCCGACCGCGAGGGTTTCGGCCGGAACCTCCTCGACCCTGCCGTCGCGCTCCAGCTGCGCGGTCTTGGGCACGAGCTTGGTCAATCCCTGGATGCTCGCACGGGCGCGGCCTGCCGCCACGCCTTCGAGCAGTTCGCCGACAAGGAACAGGAAGACCACCATCGCGGCCTCCTCGGTCGCGCCGATGATCACCGCGCCGACGGCCGCGATGGTCATCAGCATCTCGATGGAGAAGGGTGTGCCGAAACGGGCCGCGACGAGCGCGCGCCGGGCGATCGGCACGAGACCGACCGCCATGGCGAGAACGAACGCCCAATGCCCGGTCTGCGGCAGGATCCGGCCGATGATGTAGGCGGCCACGAGCGCCAGGCCGCAGGCGATGGTCAGGAGGCCGCGCGGGCTCTTCCACCACGGGCCCTCGCCCGGACCATGATCGTGAAGGTGCCCGTGCAGGCCGGTGGAAGCCTCGGCATCTGGACCGTGCCTGTGCCCATGACCGTGGGCGTGACCCTCGTGGTCATGATCGTGGCCGCAACCGGGGCCATGCCTATGCCTGTGGTCGAGATCGGCCTTCGCGGACGCGCTTGCGTCTGACGGCCCTTGCCCCGTCACCTTGTACCCGAGCGTCGCGATCCTCTTGGCTAGCATGGCAGGTGCGACCGTGTCGTCATGGGCGACGGTGACCGTTCCGGCCGCAACCGACACGCCCACCTCGGCCACACCCGGCACGCGCCGCAGGGCATTGTCGATCTTGGTCGCGCAGGAGGCGCAATCCATACCCGAAACCCGGTAGCGGGTGCGGGGCCCTTTCGGAGCGAGGGTCTCGGCATTCTCCTCGGAGGTGCCGGGAAGGTTGCACGCCTCACACATCGCAAAAAACCTCTTCACATCGATTCGTGCAGACCCTACATCCTCCAGCGACTAGAGGTTCAAGAGGTTTCTTCGATGGCCCTGACGATCGGCGAGTTGTCGCGAGAGGCACAGGTAAAGGTGCCGACGATCCGGTACTACGAGCAGATCGGCCTGCTGTCGGAGCCGGTCCGGACGGAGGGCCAGCAGAGACGCTACGGGCCCGAAGACGTTCGTCGGCTCAACTTCATCCGTCACGCCCGCGAGCTCGGGTTCGAGGTCGATGCCATTCGGCAGCTCCTGAGCCTGGCGAGCGCGCCGGACCGCGCCTGCGGCGAAGTGCACGACATCACCAAAGCCCATCTGGACGAGGTGAAGAGCAAGATCGCCCGCCTGATCGCCCTACGCGACGAGCTCGAAGCCATGGTCGGCTGCGATCACCGCAAGATTTCCGAATGCCGGATCATCGAGGTTTTGGCCGACCACGGGCAGTGCCGGCACGCCGAGCACTGACCGGTGCGGACCGGGAGGATGACCGGCGCCTCAAGGATGACGGCCGTTCGATCCTGAACGGCCACGTTACAATCCCGGACGAGCTGTGATAGGAGCAGCCCCACCACAATCGGAGGAGCTGTCGTGACGGAGATCAGGCGCATCGGCGTGGCCGCGCGATACAGCGATCTCGTGATCCTGGGTGATAGAGCCTACTTTTCCGGTTACGTTCCCGAGGCGAGCGCGGGCGGGTCCGTGGCCGAGCAGACGCAGGATATCCTGACGCAGATCGAGCAGTCGCTGGCGGAGATCGGAAGCGACAAGTCCCGGCTGCTCCAGGCCATGATCTGGCTTGCCGACATTAGCTCCTACGATGCCATGAACGCAGTCTGGGATGCCTGGGTCGTCCCGGGCCACGCCCCGGCCCGCATCTGCGTGGAATCCAGGCTCGCCGATCCGGACTACGCCCTCGAGATCCGCGTCATCGCGGCCCTCTGACACGAAGAAACCCATGGACATGACGATCAAGGCATTGGACGCTCCGACACGGGCGACGCAGATCATCGGCGCGACCGGCGATGATGTTCGTGCGGCCGTCGCCGACATCGTCGAGGCGCATGCCAGCGATCTGGTCGCGGTGTTCTACGCGACCCTCATCGTGGACCAGGAGGCCTCCCGGTTCCTGTCGCACGATCTCGTCAACGAGCGGCTCAGCCTGTCCCTCAAACAGTGGCTGAGCGACCTCTACGGGAAACACACGCCCGACGTCGAAGCCTTCATCGAGCGCCAGAAGCTGATTGGGGACGTGCACGCACGCATGCGCATCCCGATCCATCTTGTCATGCAGGCGGCCAACATCCTCAAGGTCGGCATCTTCCGGCGCCTGAAGGACACGGCGCTCCCGCGCGCGGACCTGTGGGCCGCCGTGGTCTACACGAACAGCCTGATGGATCTGGCGATCGAGATCATGAGCCAGGCCTTCGTCAACGGCACGGCGAGCCGGGTCGAGACGGACGAGGCCTATCGCCTCTTCTCCCTCGGGCAGGACATCAGCCTGGACAAGGAGACACAGCGCGCGGCGCTTCTGGAATGGAGCCAGAGCGTGCTCTTCGCCATCTGCGCCGCCGAACGCGAGGTCCTGCTGTCGCCGATCTCCGCGTCTGATTTCGGCCTCTGGCTCCACCACAGGGCCAGCGTTCTCTTTCAGGGATCGGCCGGCCTCGCCCGCATCGAGGGCTCGATGCGCCTGATCGACGGCGAATTGCTGCCGCAACTCCGGGAGGCTCGCGCCGCCGACCCGGCGCGCCTGACGACGCTTCTGGAGCGCTTTCAGGCGATCATCTCCGAGATGAAGTTCCTGTTGTCGGACATGTTCCAGGCGGCGGCCGCCATGGAGAATGGCCGCGATCCGCTGACGAAGACCCTGAACCGGCGCTTCCTGCCCTCGATCCTCGGACGCGAAATCGCCATCGCCAACGAGAGCGACAAGCCGTTCTCGCTCCTCATGATCGACATCGATCACTTCAAGCAGATCAACGACAGCTGGGGTCATCCCGCGGGCGATTCCGTTCTCAGCCAGGTGGCCGAGGTGATCCTGGATGCCTGCCGGCTGAGCGATTTTGTCTTCCGCTACGGCGGAGAGGAGTTCCTCGTGGCTCTGGTCGAAACCGATGACGCCGCCTATCGGGCCGCGGAAAGGATCCGGACGGCCGTCGAAAGGCGCTCGTTCCTGGCTCCCGACAACAGCCCCCTGCCCGTCACGGCGTCGATCGGGATCGCAACCTTCGACGGCCATCCGGACTTCAACCGGCTCATCCAATCGGCGGATCAGGCGCTCTATCGCGCCAAGAAGCTCGGCCGGAACCGCTCGATGAGTGCGGAGGCTCCCGTCCTGGACAAGGCCGGGTAATCACGTTGCGCGCCAAGCGCAACCTCGGCCTCAGCCCGTCTGCGACGGCGACCTGCCGAGAGCCTTGAGGCGCCTCTTTTCGTAGTGCTTCGCAAGGCGCAGGTGCCGCGAGATCGCGTAGTTCATGGCCGTGAGGAAGCCGTAAGTGCCCCGCAGGGCATGGCGGCGGCCGATATAGGCCTTGATGAAGGCGGCCGGCAGCTCGAAGAAAACCCGCCAGGTCGGGATGGACACGCCCCTGATTTCGAGGTCCACCGCCTGCTGGTCTGAATAGCGGTTGAGCTTGGCAAGCTGGTCGCCGAGAGACCGGACCGACCAGTGGTGGATGACGCCTTTCAGCTTCCCGACCTTCGTGCCGGGCTCCAGATCGACCCGGTCGTGGACGAGGGACGCCGAATAGCGGCCGTGGTCGAGGC
The DNA here is from genome assembly GCA_023426505.1 of Pseudomonadota bacterium. Taxonomy (GTDB): domain Bacteria; phylum Pseudomonadota; class Alphaproteobacteria; order Rhizobiales; family Beijerinckiaceae; genus Microvirga. Next base: position 457 of record JAFAAP010000303.1, on the reverse strand, counting down.
GATAGAGCCGCACCGGGGTCAGCGTGTAGGCCAGGGGATGGGGCGCGGCCTCGCCCGGGAAGATCTCCGCAATGCCGACCCGGTAGGCCTGGCAGGGGGGCTCCCCTTTGGCGAAGAGCGCCCGGATCTCGGCGAGCAGCTTCGGCGGCACCACCTCGTCGGCGTCGAGGTTCAGCAGCCAGGGATACCGGCATTGCTCTTCGGCAAAGCGCTTCTGGGGGCCATAGCCGGGCCACGGATTGAAGATGACGCGCGCTCCCAGCTCCTCGGCGACGGCCTGGGTGCCGTCCGTGGAGCCGGAATCGACCACGATCAGGTCGTCCGTCAGGTCGCGGACCGCACGGATCGTCTCGCCGATGCGATCGGCCTCGTTCTTGGCGATGATGAAGACGGAAACTGGAAGCATGACACAAAAGCCGTATTGCGGGCTGCCTAGCCGTCAATGGCGGCGCTGACA
>JAFAAP010000285.1 GCA_023426505.1 Pseudomonadota bacterium | reverse complement strand
CCTCAAGGTCATCAAGCAGCGCTGCGGCGCCGTGATCAACATCACGACCGGCGGCGCGCCTACCATGGCGATCGAGGAGCGCGTTCGCCCGGCCGCGACCTTCAAGCCGGAGGTCGCCTCGCTCAACATGGGCTCGATGAATTTCGGCCTCTACCCGATGCTCACCCGGTTCAAGGAGTTCAAGCACGATTGGGAGGAACCGTATCTCGAAGGATCGCGCGACAGGATCTTCCGAAACACGTTCTCCGATATCGAGTACATCCTGACGACCTGCGCTGAGAACGGCACCCGCTTCGAGATCGAGTGCTACGACATCGGCCACCTCTACACGCTCGCCCATTTCGTAGACCGCGGCCTCATCAAGCCGCCTCTCTTCATCCAAAGCGTCTTCGGTCTCCTGGGCGGCATCGGTCCGCACCCCGAGGACGTGGCCCACATGAGGCGCACGGCCGACCGGCTGTTCGGGAGCCAGTATCAATGGTCGGTGCTCGGCGCAGGCAAAAATCAGCTCGCTATTGCTGCCCAAGCCGCGGCCATGGGAGGCAATGTCCGTGTCGGCCTGGAGGATTCGTTGTGGATCGGTCCGGGCCAGCTCGCCGAAACCAACGCTCAGCAAGTGAGGCTGGCGCGCCAAATCATCGAGGGACTGGGGCTGGAGATCGCCACGCCCGATGACGCGCGCGCCATGCTGTCTCTCAAAGGCGGCGACCGCGTGAACTTCTAGGGTTCGCCTGCGCAGCACGCAGGATCCCGCGGCTGCGCGGGTCTCGATCCGCTCAGCGTCGGGAGCCGCTGTCCCTGACAGGTATCGACGGAGGACACGAGGACGGGATGGGGCAATCGAAATCCTTTGCGCGTGAGCGGGTGACATCATGAGCCGGACGCCCCCTTGCGCTCTGTTCCCATCACCGGCGCGGGCGACAATCTCGGGTGGAAGCTGATCGCCCACCTTCTTGAGCGGAGTTGGACCAAGAGAAGACCATCCGATCGAAGGGAGGCACTCACGGCTGCAGGGCTCGCGCTAACAATAGCCTCAGAGCACGCGAAAGGTTAGCGGCCGGGGATTGACTTACGCGGACCTGCAACCAGTCCGAAAGAGGCAATTGCCAGCAATGAACAGACGGCCATGATCGCGATCAGCGGCCAGACCTCGGTGCGAAGCATCGCCCCGACAATCGGAGCCACAAGCGCACCAAAACCGATCTGCAGGCTGCCCGACAGGCCGGCGGCGGCACCGGCAACCTCCGGCTTTACGCTGACCGCGCCGGCAATGCCGCCTGGCAAAACCAATCCGTTCCCGAGGCCTATGAAGAACATCGGCCCAAATAGAGCCGCCGGATGCATGAAGCCCGTAGCGAATGTCATCGCCATGGCGGCGACACTGGCCAAGGTTAGGAACGTGCCGGCCACGATCATTCGGTTCGGCCCAACCTTGCCCGCAAACCGGCCGGAGGCGAAGTTGCCAAGAATGTAACCGCTCGGCACGATGGCGAAATAAAACCCGTACTCTGCCGGGCTGCGGTCCATGAGTTCAATCATCACGTAAGATGCGCCGGCAACAAAGGCAAAGAACACTGCCGAAACAAAGCTGGCGGTCAGCGTATAGCCCCAGAACAGGCGCGAGCCGAATAGGCTCAGGTAGCTGTCCACGAGATTACGGATGGAGACTGCAGCATCGCGACTGTGGTTGGTCTCGTGCAGTTGCCTGTAGGCGACGAGCAGGATCAGGCTCCCAATTACCATCAGGAACACGAAAGAAGCGCGCCACCCTTAGAACGTTTCGAGCACACCACCGATAGTGGGAGCAATCATGGGCGCGACCGCCATGCCCATAGTGACATAGCCGATCATGCTGGCTACTTGATTGCGTCTGTAAAGGTCTTGGACAATGGCACGGCTCAACGTGATTCCGGCACAGCCGCCGATGGCCTGCACGACGCGTCCGAAGATCAGGATCCCGACGTTCTGGGCTATGAGGCAAACGAGCGATCCGAGCACGAAGACGAGTAGCCCGATCAGGAGCATGGGCCGCCGGCCGAAACGGTCGGAGAGCGACCCAATGATCAATTGCCCGCAGGCCATGGCGGCGAGATAGAGCGAAAGGGTGAGTTGGATTGTAGCGAATTCGACATCGAATGTCCGCGCCATGCCCGGCATGGAGGGCAGGTACATATTGATACCAAGTGGGCTTACGGCCGAGACGGCAATAAGCAAGGCGATGAAGGATGCTTTGGCGGAGGGCTGGGCCGCGGCGACAGCGGTACGGGTCATGTTTCCGGATCATCCAAGGTGCCGGCGGTATACATCTGGAGCGCAGAGCCGCCATGAGATCTGCCCTTGTAGCACAGCGTGTTGGCATGCTGGATAACGAGGGTGAGACGCCGAGCTAGCAGTGCAAAGCCGCCATGCTCTGGCGGCGGCAGCTGAGATGGTTAGGTGCAGCTAAGAATGTCCAGAAAGGTCCGGTGGGATCGAATGGCCCTTGGACGAGAGGCCGCCGACCAAGTACTGTCTCTCGAACCTGCCGAAGGACACAGCCCCAAAGGAACTGGTTAATCTGGTGAGACTGCGCTGGCGTATTAAGCGGGATTATCAGGGGATCGGCCTAGGACACTTTGGGGGACCGGGCTGGCGCGGCTTTCATCACCACGCCACGCTGTGCACTGCAGCTTCCGGGTTTTGATCTCCGAGCGGAGGCGGTTTTTCCCTCAGCGCCCGTCCACCTCGCGATCCGCATAGCGCCACGCCCCTCAAAGGCGGGCAATCCCGATGGCCGCCCCATTCGTCCCGAACGCCACGTCACTCAGCCGATCGGCGCCATCCGGGCTGTAGTCATCTCGGCCCTCGTGAGAAGGCTCCAACGGCGTCCCTGTTATTAAACATAGTTCATGACGCCTTCAACAGCGCGATACAGAGCAATCCCGTTAAAAAGGACGCTCTTTCGAGCTCTGTCATGTTTCATACAGACAAGGCCTTGCGGATCAGATCCTTTGAAGCTGCTCTACCTCCGAGAGGTCAATGAATGGACCGTCCTGGGAATACGCCTCTCCCGCCCCAAAGGGAGCATTCCCGAAAGCTTCCTCTCCCGCGCTCCAGCCGCTGTTGGCGACTTTGGTGAACTTCGAGCGCTTATAGGAGCACGAGCGCGACAGGATCACAGCAAGCTGCACCGTTCCAGATGTAGAAGATCCGGTGCTGCGCCGGCCCAAGGAGCGGCACCGAGAGCGGAGTGTTCTCTATCTTCAGCAGCTTACGCGCCTGGGAGACCGCATTTGGAACGTATGGCACTGATCCCTAGCATGCTTGAGGAGGCAAGCGCACGATGACGGAGGAGGTTGATGTCATGGCGGAGGAACTGGCCAAGACTGGCGGCATCACCTGGTTCCCAGGGCGGCAGCGAAGGCACTCCACTGTTGGATTGGTAACGGAGCACTATCGCGCCCGAGCCCGGGTGGTGCTTGCGACCTTGGACCGCCTCAGAGGCCGCCAGGAACCAGATGCGCCTGACCACGGCGGGATGGGTCGTCCCGGCGCGACCGTGATCTACCGTCCTGCGGGCGAGCGGCGGGCCTATCCCTGCCGGGTGGTGGAGATCCGGGGCGAGCGCGCCTATCTGGCGCCGATCATCAGGCTGTGTGTCGGCTGGGTCTCAGTCGAACGGCTCGAGCCGGCGCCGGACGGGGAGGCCATCGATCACCAGCAGACCCGACAGCCCAGCCCTATCACAAAGCAGGAGCCCCATCATGCCTCACTACTTCTTCCATCTTACCAAGGGCTCCCGAATTGTCGTGCGGGACACCACTGGGCACGACTGCGTCGACGATCAAGAGGCGCTGCGGTTCGCACGGCGCGGCGACGGGCTGGTGGTGCTGAGAACGCCTCCGCCGGCGCCGCTCAAGCAGTACAGGATCCAGGTGGTCAATGGGGTGGGGTATCCGATCGGAAAAGTGCCTCTGTCGCAGATCCAGTCCTCCTAGTCTATCGGAACTATTTGTGGCGCCCCCAGCCTCAACTGATCGGCGGTGGAGTGACATTTGTCATAATCCGCCAGCTTTAGTCAGGCTACGCGGTCTCACCGGCCCGTTTCCCCCTTTGGCCGCGACTTTGCGAGCGCCCGCAGGGGCGCTCTTTTTCTGCGGCCTTCCCGGCGAGGTCGAGGAGGGGAGCCATCAGGCTCTGGCGGGCGGCAGAATGCGCGCGAGGCTTCTGCGGATCTTGCCGTAGCACTCGCAGGTCGTCTCCTCAAGGCCATTACGGTCCACGACGGTGATGCCGCCACGCCGCTGGGTGATCAGCCCGGCGGTCCGGAGGGTGCGCAGGACAAGACTGACGGGGGGACGCTACACGCCCAGCATCTTGGCCAGAAACTCGCGCGCTAGGGGCAGTTCGTCGCGTCCCACCCGGTCATGGCTGGTCAGGATCCAGCGGCAGCAGCGCGCCTCGACCCCATGCCCTGCATTGCAGGCCACGATCTGGAAGGTCTGGGCCAGTAGCGCCTCGCTGTAGCAGATGAACAGCTGCCGTACCTTGGGACGGGTGCTGAAGGCCTCCTGCAACAGCTCGATCGGCATGCGGGAGGCGGAACCGGGCAGTTGCACCAGATAGCGCCCGAGCGCCTCACGGGTGGTCAGTGCCCCCGCGAAGCCGGTGACGCCGTCGCGCCGAACACCGCCATCTCGACGACGCCGCCATCCTCGAGGATCATCACCGGGGAGATCATGGCGTCATGCGGGAAGTAGGCGTGCCGAACGACCTCGCCGGCCTCGACCAGCACCTGACCGGGTGAGAGGTCGACTTTCTCCAGGTGCGGTTCGAGGAGCCTGAAGTCCTCTGGATCCAGAGCCGCCAATAGCAGATTGGCGACCATCATGGATTGCACCGGCTGCCATACGCCCGGTACCTTCCTCGGCAAACCTGACCTGCAGCGTCCTCTGGCCGGCTCGGAGGTCAGCTTCCAGATCCCCGGCCTCGGCATCTTCTATCCACCCAACCTGACCCCTGATTCTGACACGGGGCTGGGTCAGTGGAACGAGGCCGACATCATCAAGGCAGTACGAACCGGGGCCAGACCCGATGGTCGCCAGCTCGTGCCGGTCATGCCGTACCATTCCTACGGCAAGCTCACGGATGCCGATGCCCGGGCTCTCGCCAGCTACCTGAAGAGTCTGGAGCCGGTCCGGAACCAAGTGCCCAGTCCTGTTGGGGCCAACGAGAGGCCTTCAGCCCCTTACCTGACCGTGGTCATGCCCCAGTAGCCGCTTGGAGCAGAGGCTTGGAGCTGAGCACCAAAATCCAGCAGCTGGCAGTTCCCGGAAAGGCACAGGAGACGCCGGATATGCTCGAGGCCGAACTGCAGCTGTTGCGCGACGAGAACACGGCGATTGCAGCACTGCTGCAGGAACTGGAGAACAGCCTCGCGCTGCCGCTCCCACCAGAGCCACCGTTTCAGGTCATGTCAGATGTGTCGGCCCTGCAGGATCGGGTTTATGCCATGGCCCGCAGGGTCGGGAGCATGAAGCGGGTGATCCGCGATAGACAACCATATGGCGGGTGCCTAATAGGGTCGGCCGATGAGCGCCCGTGGTGCCGAGACTGAAGCTTGGAGGAGGAAGCGAAGCGTTCATGGCAGGGCAAACCGCACGGTTGCGAAGATCGGAGGCTAGAGATGCCGATCGACGTTGTACCACCTGAACGTAGAGCAGGATTACCGGAGGATCAAATACCTGACCTTTAACCTGCACCCCTCCGCCACCAAGACTTGCGGCAGAACTTGAAACGACGGGTTCATAACAGTCTCTAATACCCCTGGCATGAGCATACCGGCATGGTGGGACGGTGTTGTCACGTGGCTTTGTTCTCTTATTCCGGAGAGGCTGGTCAAGCCCTTTGAGGGGCGCTGTCCGTCTGTTCGGCTAACATCACCTGTCGGGTTATGGTTCTCTCCGCGGTCAGCATGAGCTGCCGCATGATGGGGTCGGAAGCCTCAGCTCGCCATGTCGCATACGCGATCAATCTGCTCCCTGAGGATCAGGGCTCAGGCCGCAACAGTGCCCACGCAAGGGCTTCTGCCTCGTCCCAACGAGGGACATCATATCGCCAGCTCTGGCGGATCTCGTGACCTACAATCTCATGCCGGCAGTCGTTCCGTGCTTGACCAGTGGAAGTCAGTGCCATCATGCCATATTCTGTGGAGGATCACCGACAGCTTACGGGCAACGGCTACCATGACCCTCTTCCCACCAATCTTCTTGATAAGCCTCGTGCCCAGGCCTTGATCGGCGACCAGCGCGAGACGCGGTTGAGAAGGCTCTGTCGCAAACTCCAAGTATAAGCGTTTCCCGCACGATTTTGAGGGCGCCACGAGGATGCTAAGTCGCTGATTTCCTAGTGCCGGACCAACGGCTGACGTATGCTGTTGACAAGCAAGAAACGCGTCTGCGACAGAACCGGGCGTCGAGCCCCTTTCAGGAAGCAAAGTTCGGCGCGCGCCACCTAACCTGTCGTCAGCGGTGGAAGAAAACTCGCAGTGGGGGCTATTGCGTCACTGAGGCAGTGTGGGTTCTCAAAGCCTGAAGGGTCGCTGTTCCGAGCTTACCGGTGACAGGAAGACCTTTGGCTCGTTCAAAGGCCTCAACGGCTCTGCGGGTCGAGGGGCCTACTGCCCCGTCAGCTTTTAGCTTTCCATAACCGAAGTCCACGAGCGCTTCCTGCACCGCGCGTATTTCCTGCTTGGAAAGTTGGACAGCTGATGTTGTGCTGACCATGGGGTTTTCCGCCATTGTAATAGATTGATCCGATGGTCCGGTTAGCTGAAGGCGGGCCTGCTCAATTGCTTGACTAACGGTGGCGCGCAAAGAATCCAGCTCTTGGAGCTCATCGGTTGCCGCTTCAATTCGCACAAGCATCGTATTTAGATCTTGTTCCGCCAGAATCGTCCGTTCATTTTCTTTCGTCAGTTGATTGCGCTCTGCTGTGACGGCCTCAACCTGCTGCCGAAGTTTCGAGATCTCATTACGGAGAGTGTGCTCCTTAGATCCCGTAGACGGGACGCAGTATGTGAGCAGACCCCAACCGACGACCGTAGCAGCCGAAAGGCCTATGCCTATCACACCAAACTTCCACTCTGCGCGGCTTCTTCCATAGCTCATGAGCTTACTCGCGGATCGCTAGCTGAACATCTGAAAACGTCGTGTGCTCACATCAGCTGCGCATTGGGTCGAGCTTGTGACATGATTGAGCCCATTCATGCCCCATGTCTTTGCATGGTTAAGCAAACATGACCTTGCTCAGTGGCGGTTAACAGACTGCCGACTTCGGATCGGAACCATGGCTGGCTTGGAAGCGGACTGCATGGCCGACGTCGTATCGGAACAACTGGTCAAATTCGTCAGAATCCGCGCCGTCCAGGCAGCACCGCCGAATTCCGGTTGGGGCTACTATGCGATTCACATCCTGCGCGTGACTCGCTTCCGTCGAACAAGGCCCCACGACTGAGCCAGATGCAGCGACGATGAAATGCCGACATCAAGCATGAACGGCCCGGATCCTCCCGCCGAAGCTTGAGCTTTCGTCGGTTGCACCGGCGTGCCGTGGCCCATGCCGTCGATCAGGTACACCTCGACGACGGCCTCCCCTTTTCTGTTCGACCAGGTGCGTCGGCGGTGACCTGCAAGTCGCGTTTGAGCAAACACGTCCTCGTCTACGCCATGCACGTTGGCCCACTGGCTGAGCAATGCAGCTGCATTGGATGCTGCAACGGTCCGGTCCTCTGTGCCATGCCAGATCGACACCGTCGGCCGCGGGCCCGTATAGGACGAAGCGGAGCGGACGAGGTTGCCCCATTGCTGGGCGGTGCGTGATCGCGGTCTCTTCATGGCGGACATCACTTGGCGTATACCGGACGCGGCGCCGTAGGGAAGACCAGCAATGATCCCGCCGCCGGCAAAGACTTCCGGGTAGGTGGCCAGCATTACCGATGTCATAGCGCCACCCGCTGAGAGACCCGTGATGAAGATCCGGCCCGGGTCGATGCTATGGGTTCGCCGCATGCGGGTGACCATTTGGCGGATCGACAACGCCTCGCCTGAGCCCCGTCGTGTGTCGTGGGGCTGGAACCAGTTGAAGCAGCGGTTCGGGTTGTTGGCGTGGGACTGCTCAGCAAACACAAGAGCAAAGCCGTGCCGCTTTGCCAAAAGCGACCAGCCGCTGCCCTCATCGTACGCCCGCGCATTCTGCAGGCAGCCGTGCAGCACCACGACCAGGGGCGCCCTGTTGGGCAACTGCGGCGGCACGTAGGTGAGCATTCGGAGGTTGCCGGGGTTCGACCCGAAGGCGCTGACCTCAGTCAGCTTGTCCCTCTTGAGTCGGGTCTTTCGTGGCTTAATGATAAGCTTACGCGAGGTCTTGGTGGCTTTGACGATGGCCCTCTCCCAGCGGCGCTGGGCTTTCAGAAGGTGAGTAATTGGAAGCTTCAGTCGCATGCGCACCAGGTAGAGAGTTTTCGAAGCAGGGGCGTCTCACGCTAGGAGACACACGACATCAGGGCAGCGTTGGTTGCAGCAGACCATCTTGCAGTGTGCCAGTTCCAGAGGTGGGGCTCCCGGCTCACGAGCCGGGAGCGTCGTCAAGACCGATCGTTAGCGAGTGCGCCGACCGTGCCCGGGTTGCGCTGTAAGGGTCCGGGTGGCCTCTTGGGCCACTTCGGCGGTGAGCTGCGCCAAGCGCTGGCTGTTCTCGAGCATGCGCTCAACGTTGCCCCGAACCAGAGCACTCTGGAGGTTCACGAAGTCAGGGATCGTCCGGCAGCTCAGAAGTTCGGTCATCCCCTCAAGGTTCTTCAGCAGGCGCTCCTGCCGTAACCCGAACCATTCCAGCGTGATGGTCCCGGCCCCACCGGCCAGGATCCGATTGGAGCGGGCAACAGCATGAAGGTAATCCGGCATCCGATCGACTAGGGTCAGAGCCTCCCGGCCGTGCCGGCCTAAGTTCTCCAGCGAGCGGCCACCAGCCTCGGCTGCGGCACTGACGCTGTCCTCGACAACCTCCTGCATCGTCTGCTCAATGGCCCTGACGCTCTCCGATCCAGCCTCGGCGGCAGCCAATAAGCTCCCGGCTGTGTCCGACACAGCGTCGGCCGTCTTGCGTCCCCGCCGGGTTCGCCGCGGTTCACGGGTGGTCTGCCTGGTCTCCGCGACCTCCTCCTCAACCTTCTCGACGACGGCCTCGACCTCCTCCGCGCTCAAGACCTTCAGCACCACCGGCAGCAACTCGTTCTTGTCGTTGCGGATATGCTGCTGAAACACCTTCCGCAGCTCTGCTACCTTGGCCAGGAACGCATCGCTGTCCTTCTGCATGGCCCCGATTTCGTTCAGGAGAGCCCTGGTCTGCTGGTGGTCATCGCGTGCGTCGCGGACCAGATCCGCCGTCTCCGGATTCTGCTCCAATACTGGAAAGAGGTGCTGTTCCTGCAGATTAGCCAAAAGCCCCAGCTCCTGGCTTAGCGCCGCAAGCAGCTGTTCGCGGAGCTCCGTCGAGTTATTCGATGTTTCAAGGAGCTGGGCAAAGAGTTCGTTGGCCTGATCAGGTGGGGTTTGGCCGATGGTTCGGTTGGGGATCATCATTCCTCGCAAAATTGGAGGGAAAGATCCGTATCATCAGCGGCGCGGGGCCTTGCTGTGCTGATCGCGAGATCAGGACCTCTCCCTAGGGTGAAAGAACGTCGGACAGGTACACTGAACTGGTGCCGGTTGTGAGGCCGCAGGGATCAGCCTTGGCCATAAAGCACGAGCATCCATACCGCACCGCAGCATAACCTGGCAACAGCAGGATTCGATCCTAGAGACGGACTGCGGCATCTTGGCTAAGGCATAGCGATACGGAAAAGCCGCCCAAGAAGCTCGTGATATTGTGCATTGCGCGAACGCGGTTAGCTTTTATGATGCAAGGCACAATAAGAGCACAGCTGGGATGTCATGCGGCTAGACATTGGAAGGATGCCAAGTGCACCGTTTTCGGGGACCTCCTATGACCCAGCAGTTCGAGGCCGTTCAGAAGTTCGGTAAAGACAGTTTTGAAGCGACTGTGAAGGCACTCGATATCGCCTCCACCGGCACAAAGGCGATCATTGTCGAGAGGGCCGACTACGCCAAGAAGTCCTTTGACGAAGGCACGGCCACGTTTGGGAAGCTGGCCGGTGTTAAGTCGCTTGACCAGGCTATCCAGATCCAGAGCGATTATCTCAGGAGCGCATACGACGGCTTTGTCGCGCACTCGACCAACACCCGTGAGCTCGACACCAAGCTGGCTCGGGACAGCCTCGTGCCCTTCGGTTTCCTTCGCTCTGCTGCAGAGTCGGCCGTTGCTCCGATCAAGTCGGCCACTCGCGCGGAGTAACGACAAACCTCATTAGGCTATTTAGAGCGCCCGCCAGCAGGACGGGCGTTTTACTGTGTTTGGAACCTCGAAAGCTATGACATGCGGATAACCGTCAGTAGTTCGTCGAAGCCCCCGATCCAGCGGCGATTATTGATCCGCTGACCTCATCAGCGATTGATACTCATTCCTCGGGCCACTGCCCTCCTCGCGGCTGGAACCAGTGTTCGGCATCCGATTAGGGTAGCCGCATCAGATCAAGCAGCAACTCGGCCAGCTGGGTGTTGTCATAAGGAACTGTCGCATACCCTTCAGTAACTCAGTTCGGTATACGCCTCTGGTCATCTTCGGAGGAGCACGATATTCCAAGGCCGTCATTTCGATCGCTCGGTCGTCCTGCTGTGCGTCCGGTGGTATCTCGCTTATTGCCTGAGCTTGCGGGATCTCGGTTGATCACGCGACCATTCATCGTTGGACCGTCCACTATGCTCCACTCCTGTTGGAGCGGTTCAACCGGCGCAAGCGACCGGTTGGCCGGAAATGGCATGTGGACGAAACTTACATCAAAGTCCGCGGGCGGTGGATGTATCTCTATTGCGCCATCGACAGCAATGGCGATACGGTGGAGTTCTGGTTCAGCGAGCGCCGAAATCTCACCGCGGCCAAGCGTTTCCTGCGCAAGGCGCTCAAGCGGCATGGCCGACCCGAGCGGATTGTGATCGACGGCAGCCAAACGAACCGCGAGGCTATCCTGTCTTGCGATACCGCCGATCGGCTTCAAGATCGATCGAGGCGGCGTCTGAAACCCATTCGCATCCGGCAAAGTGCCTCCCTCAATAACCGCATCGAGCAGGATCATCGCGCTATCAAGAGACGAGTCCGGCCCATGCTCGGCTTCCAGTCTGCTGCCGCGGCCCGTGTGATCCTGAGTGGGATCGAGATGGTCCACATGATGCGCAAACAGCAGGCGAAGTACGCCTGCAATCGCCAGCTATCGCTCGCCGAGCAGTTTGAACTGCTCGCAGCCTGACCGCGTGACTGAGCGCCTGCTCTCCTCTCGTCCCTTTACTGAATTTGCGACGAAACCGGCGAGAACGCCCTTATGTTCTCTGAGTCATTGATAGAGGGTTCGCCGAGGCAAGGCGGATGAGGGTGTGACCCGCTTCTCCGCTGTGACCCTGGGTTCCGGCTTTGGCGGGGGATGAGCGGCCGCCATCAGAATAGCAGCCGGCCTGATCCCCAACTCCTGATGAACGGTCCTCAGCAACTCGTCGTCCTTCGACACGTAGTCCAGCACACCCAGCAGGAAGTGCGGCGACTTGGCCGAGGCCCTGATCGTCTCAGGCTGCAGGCCAGTCACGTTCAGGAACTGGATCATCCGGTCCATATCGACCACGATGAAGTTCAGAATCTTGATCGCCAGATCCTGGGCATCTTCGGGACGTCTCGACTCTCGGCTCGTGGTCGCATCGTCCATCCTCAGGCCTATATCTCCAAATGTTTCTCAGATCGTAACACGAGACGTTGGCGCTCTCGCTGCGAGAGGTGCCGATACCGGATAGCTGATGGCTCTACCCGCTATGGAGCCTTCAGACGCAGCAAACCTTGTCCAGCGGCGATTTTGGTCGGATCGAAGTTGATGTCGCCCAAGCGCCAGGACTGAAGAACCACAACAGCATCACCGATCGTCTTTGGCTTCACGCCACCATCCGAGACACGATTGATGGACATGGTCTTCAGCTTCCAGTCGATTTGGATGCGATCATCCGGGCCAAAGCCTGAGCGGTCCCACAACTCCCGTGACAGCCGAATGGTGGTGTAAAACCGGTCGGGCCGTTTGGCATCGGGAATCGATTTCACCACAACCTGAGCGGAGGCAGCTTTGCGCGCCGGACCTTCAGTTTTGGCTAAGCGCCGAATTCGCTTTGTCGGTGCTCTGGAGGTCTGAGCAGCTTTCGGTTCTGAGCTGACGTCCTGCTGTTGCTCGCTGTGATCCCCACCGGCTGAAACGGGGTGTTGGGCGAGCGGCACGACTGTGGGCGGGGCGAACGTCTGAGCGGCAGTGATAGCCTCTCTGACGCTGCCGGAAATTCCCTCAGCCGATTGGATCATGAGAGGAACCAGTTGTGCAATCGCCTCGGTCTGCTGGCCTCCAAACGCCACCAGCTTACTCACCTGCTCGGCCATGAGTTCCATCGTGGACCGGAGGCTTTTCAGATCCGCGGCCATTCCCGTCAGAGCCTGTTCCACCTCTGGTGACAGGGCAGGAATTGATCCGGCTTGGCGGGGCATATCCAGAACAGAGGGGCGGGGGGCTTGCAGGGGCTTGGGACGGAAGACCTCCGCCGCGAGTGCTTCCGGCTTGCCTAGGTGGCGGGCCAGGATATCAGCCGTGTCGCGGGATCGTTGGTCCGCCGGGGCTGTCAGACGATCCGAGTGGTTTGCAGCCGCTGGCGACCTATGGCGCTGACCCTCGTGGATCGGGCTAGGCTCAGCAGCCTTGCGGGGTTTTGCCAAGCACGCCGGGCATAGGTCATAGCTCCGATCGCGTCCGAGCAGCCAGCCGCGATCTTTGAAGTAGCCTTTGACGACCTCATCAGCAGTGGGCTTGCTGGCTTCGTAGGTGTCAATTTTGTGGCATGTGGAGCATCGGGCGGTGAAACGGTATCTGGAGGGTGCTCCACCTGTACGGGTGATCTGCGGCTCGAATTGACGTGCGATGCCAGGCATCTCGCGTGTCCTATGACTAATCGTGAGGAGCCTTCCGGCGGCGAGAGGGTTCAAGACCTTGGTGACCCTGACCGGCAAGCTGTCGGGAGAGTACGAAGCCAAATAGTACCCGGCCTGAGATTTTCCAAGGCATCATCACAGATCACAAGGAGCTTCCGCTCCACGATGAGATCGGGTAGGACGTGTTAGGTTGATCTGCGGCGGATTCAGGATGGTAACATCTGGTCTCTCTTGCCTGTGGCCGTGGGTGCTCGTTCATCGCGCTCCTACTGTTGCCAGAAGGCAAAGATGTTCTATGCCTCAGCCCGACAATGATCGTGGTTGCCGCGCTCCTCCAATCCAGATCGTCGCGCAATACCTGGTGGCAACAGGGTTGCAGAGTTTGGACCCGAAGGCGCAGATCAAAGTGCCAAGCCGACACCATAGGGCTCAGCGAGATCCCAAAACCAATTCTCATCAAGCTGCGTTTCCCGATGCTCTTCTACAACAGCTGCGTGAGCATGGTCATAGATAGCATAGCAAAGTGCCTCATCGTCATGACGAGCGTAATACGCGATCCCACTCGCGCCGACAGGATGGGTGCGTAGGGCCGTCGACCAAGCTTGCGGGACATCATAGGGGAGGCCACCGTGCACGACCTCCGCGGTAGCTCCGAGACGGGCAAGACCAGATCCTCCCAGCTTGATCAGCACGAGTGAGCGCGTAACGCGCAGCCGGGTATACGCCTTCCGCGCAAGCAGATCTGACGGAATGAGAGTGCGTCCTGGCTCGCGGAGAAAGGTCTCAGCAAATGCTCCGCGTGCATCCTTGGCCGTGTAGAGGACACCGTAGGAGCCATCCGGTGCATTGAGGCGACCATCGCGGCTGCGATCAAAATGGATCGGCTCGTATGCTGCCGTAAAGAACCGATGGAGGATCTGACCGGCCTCGAGTTTGATGAGGACTGGATCTCGCGTTGCAAGATCCGGTGGCGGCAATGGCGCAGTCACAACCCCTGCTGACCCACTCGCCGGGCAGCATCTACAACCAAGTCAATCTCGCCAGCTTTGAGGAGATCAATCGGCTTGCGTCCGTCCAAGCGCGGATCGGGACGAACAAGAAAGTTCAGAACAACCCACGGGTTGTCTGTTGGAAGGGCCTCCTTCACGGCTTTCAGACCAGGGGCGACTGTGCCGTCAGAGGTGAACTGCACTGTCGGGTATGCACGCCGGTTGCTCGGGCCTGGCACGGCAAGCAAGCTGCCATCGCGTACCTTTCGATCTACCATTTGGCGTGAGATGCCGTTCATCATGACCCGGACCTGATCCAGATCATAGGCGCCGCCAGACTCCTTCAGATCGTTCTGCGCAATCTGCACACCTTTTAGAAGAGCTTTGGCACGCGAGCTTGGCTCGAAGGCTGACACATCAACGGCAGTCTTCTTGTCCCTGGCGCCAGGCTTGACATGCCTCCAGACCTTACGGCGGCCTTCAGCCTTGATCACCAAACCAGGAAGACGCTGAATATGTCCGGAACCAAGCCGCCGCAGTTCCTTTTCGACAACGGCGTTAGACGGAATGAGAGCGACTGAAACCCCATCCGGAAGGTTCTTCATCTCAGTAATAGCCCGCGCGGGATCGCCCACCACCTTGTAGGGGTGGACTGAAGACTCGGGCGCAGACTTTGAGTATCGCCGGACCTGTGGGCGGCCTTTCCTCTGAGAATTGCGGATCTGGGCCATAGACTCCTCCTGCCCGTAAGGTGGGCATTCCAATGACCTATGTCAACTTAGTAAACTTTGGAAACTGGTGAAACACCTGCTGCTTGCCCACACACCTGTTTGTGGTCCCTCACAGAGGGGGCTGCGTGGACGCCCAGCCAATCACTCACATTTTGTTTCTATATAACATGTCATATTCCTAGGGAGTCTGTGATCAATGCAAGGTCATGGTCGCCTTGCCAGGAGGCCAGTGTGCTCCACCGTTCAGCGTCTGGATCCGGGTTGCTGTTTTCCCGTCGGGTATTCAACCGTGGAAGCGCCTGAACGCGAACCTTCGCTCCTGAGGAAATAGGTGTTGATTAGAGCCACGACCTTTCGGCCGAGCGCCTGATCCTCTTCACGGCTGCTCGTATCGAGGATCTCGAGCCGGACCTCGAAATCAGGATCGCAAATCAGAATGGCCGGATCCTGCTCGTCGCCATCTCCCGGACCGTCCAGGAACCAGCCTTCATCCGGACTGGGATCTTCTACATCAAGACCCGCATTTAGGCTCTCGACGACGTACCTGGCGAGATGATCGTTGATCCTCGTGCCATCGTCTTCGCCAAAGAGGAGCCGGGGCTCGCCTTGAGGATCTCTGATGACGTGCTGCCGATCTCGTCCGGGGCGGGCGATGAAGAGGGTCCATTGTGACGATAGGCTCATGGGCTATTCTTCTCGTGAGCTTCGGTTACGACCTTGAGCAAAGCTACGTTGCTGCGTCAAGTCGCGCCCTTTTGCGTCAGGAACTCGACCGCCGTCGCGATCGGCTGCGCGTTGGGTGCTCGACCGAACGCAGAGTCGCCACGAGCGCCGCTCGCTTTGTTGCACCAAAGGCAACCCTTCGATTCAGGCTGACCATTGGCGGCTCCCAAGCCAGAGAACGCACGGAACGCCCAAGGACGTCACCGATTATCCCTATCGCAGCGCTACCGGATCAGGAGACTGGAAATGGCTGACAAGGATTTGAAGGCTCTCTTTTTGCATCAGCTCAAAGACACCTATTTCGCCGAGAACGCCATTCTCAAAGCCCTGCCGCAAATGGCGGAAGCCGCGCAGGCCGAGGAACTCAAGGGAGCGTTCGCCGTCCACCTGAAGGAGACGGAGGGGCAGGTGAAACGCCTTGAGCAGGTATTCCAGCTATTGGGCGAGAAACCTGCGGGGGTCGAGTGCAAGGCCATCCAGGGCATCATCGAGGAAGGGCAGGAGATCCTGCAGGAGTTCGGCGGTGGCGAGGCTCTGGATGCCGGACTGATCGCGGCGGCCCAGGCGGTGGAGCACTATGAGATCACCCGCTACGGCACCTTGCTCGCGTGGGCCAAGCAGCTTGGTCTCTCCGAGGCAGAGGGGCTCATCCAGGAGACCTTGATCGAAGAAGAGAACACCGACCAGATCCTCTCTGAGTTGGCCGAGGATGCCATCAATCCTGCTGCCGCCTAGAAAGACTTGAGGAGGACCTGATCAGGCTGCCAAAGCTGATGGGTGAATGGAAACAACTCTACCGAAGAAAAGACGGCATCTACGATCTCCGCCGTCTCTGCTCAGGTCCAGGGCGTTTGTGCCATGCTGTGAGCGTGATAATCATCCACAATGAATTGCCGCTGGACGGCACCGTCAACTTAACGCGTTTACTTGCTTTTGCCGGTGTTTAGGTCTAGAGAGGGCCACGCATTTTCAATAGACTAGGCTCAGGACTCATTAATTGAGGTAGAAGGCCACTGAGGCAGCGATGCAGATGGCTGAGAAGAAGGTGTGGGCGCAGCGATCATACCGGGTGGCAATCCGGCGCCAGTCCTTGAGCTTGGCGAACATGTTCTCGACCTTATGCCGCTGCCGATACAGCGCCTTGTCGTAAGCAAGCGGCACCTTGCGGCTCCTGGTTGGCGGAATGCATGGCTCGATATCCTTGTCGGCCAGAGCTTCCCGGAACCCGTTGCTGTCATAGCCTCGATCTGCAATCAGGGTTGAGCCGGACGGCAGGACACGGAGCATAAGCCGCGCACCGCGGTGGTCGCTCATCTGACCTTCTGACAGCAGCAGGATGATCGGCTTGCCGGCGCCATCGCAGACGGCGTGGAGCTTGGAGTTCAGCCCGCCTTTCGTGCGCCCGATACGACGGGGAACATCCCCTTTTTGAGCAGGCTTGCCGCGGTCCGGTGCGCCTTCAGGTGGGTAGCATCGATCATGATCCGCTCGGGCTTGGGACCCTCACCCGCCAGGGCCGCGAAGATCCGGTCGAACACGCCCAGCCGGCTCCATCGCATGAATCTGTTGTACAGCGTCTTGTGCGGTCCGTATTCCTTGGGCGCGTCCTTCCACTGCAAGCCATTGCGGATCACGTACACGATCCCGCTGACCACCCGCCGGTCATCCACGCGCGGCACGCCGTGGGCCAGAGGGAAATACGGCGAGATCCGCGCCAGCTGGCGCTCGCTCAGCAGAAACAGATCACCCATTCACAGCCTCCTCAAACGGAGGCTCTGAATCACTCCTCAGGCTAAATTGATAGGTCCTGAGCCTAGACCCATAGCGGAATAGCTGAGAACCGCGGAAAACGGCCTTTACTCATTTGAGTTGACGGTGCCACCTCCGGAGTTGCAGGAGGTATATGACGAACTCAGTTACAGCGGAGTTTGCGACAGTTCCGGCTAAGATCCGGCTTGCCAGGTACCGCCTTATGTAATCGGGCATAGTCGGAACCGAAGATCCTGGGTTTTGTTGGTTCATATCGCCTGCATGGGGAGGAGCCTAATGATCTGTTGGCAAAAGACTCTTCAGGTCGTAACCATCGTGCTGTTCGCCACTGCCACTTTTTTGGGAGCAGCGGTCGCTCAGCAGGGCGACGAGGCGTCATGCTCAGGGACGATGACGCAGCAACTGAAGCGTTTCAGTGAGAAGTGCCTATCTGATCTGGTGGCCTTCGTTGCATCGCAACCGGACATGACGGCAAAGGTCTACAGTGAGAAGGAAAAGTACTTCGTCAGCGTCATGCGAACCGACGATGGGCTGCTCGCAGAGGCCGTCAGCAAGTTCAATTACCCCCTTATGAAGGAGGATACCCCCGAAGCGCTCAAACGACTCGGCTGGATGCCTCCGGAAAACGAATCCGACAATTGGAACAAGAAGATCCCCAGCGATCAGGTCAGAGCCGGTGCTGCGGCACAGGAACTGAGCCGGGCTCTCGCCGCCTATGGGCTCAAGCAGGGAGAGGCGATCTCTCTGACCGTGGGACCCAAGCTGGCCGATAAGCCCACGAACGGCTAGCCCGCGCCTCAGGCTATCAGGGCCGAACGGCTGGTGTTTCCAGGGGCATGCCTCTGGCACGGGTCATCAGAAAAAGTTCAAGGTCGACATATTCCTGCGAGCCGTAGGGATATGGCTCCGCCCGCACTCCTATCATGCAGTTTCGCAGCCGCCGCTGCAGGGATCCCATATCCTGCCATTCCAGGCGATAGAGAGGATAGCCTGTTGGATGGGATTGGGGAATCATGCTGCTGCCAAGCCTTCTGCCCCAGTTGTCGTCGTGGCAATTGGCGCATGAGAAGTTCAGCTGGCCCTGCCTCCGTTCATAAAGCTCCTGCCCGCGCGCGCGGAATGGTTCAAGGCGCTTGTCTTCACCCGTCGTGATCGGCATACCGCGCGACTGTTTTCCGATGAAAGCCGAGAGCGCAAGGAGTTCCCGACTCTCAAGTGGAAAAGGTGCCGCGCTCTGATTGGCCTTGCGGCAGATATTGATGCGGCTCTGAAGGTCGATCGGACGTCCACTCTCGGCGAAATAGACAGGATAGCGCGCGGCGACCCCTTTCATGTTCACGGCCGCATCTCCATGGCACTCGGCGCAGGAGCGCCCAGACACGCCAGCCTTCGCGTTCCAGAGCGCCTCCCCCTCGGCGACCCACAGCATGCCTGGATTCGAGAAATCGTCCCGCTGGGTCGCCTGCGACTCCGGGCTCATGAACTCGAACCCGGACTTACGCTCCGACAATGACGGAGATTGAGCGATGGCAGGGGAGATCCAAAGACTCAGTGCTCCTCCGAACCCGGCGGTCAGCGCAAAGCACTTCAGCATTCCCATCATTCGACGGTGATCTCTGCTGTTTCCAAATGGGCTTGCCCGCGGTCATCGATCCATCGGAACGCGATGCGTCCGCTCTCCGTGGCAGTCGTGGTGAAGGAGAAAAACGGGTTGGCGGCGATGGCCGGGAACAGGTCCGCGCTGAAGATCTCCTCACCATTATAGGTGCAGATGAACCGATTGATGATGTCCCGCGGCACAAGCGCTCCATCGGGTCCGGTTCGGTATCCCGTCTCCATCGGATGCGAGATAAGGGCCTTGACTTCAATGATATCGCCACGCTTGGCCTTGGTGGGAACGTTGATGAGAGCGCGTGCCATGTTCAGCTCTCCACGCAGGCCGGCAAGGTGACGATGAGTTCGGCCTTGTCGGACCAGAATGTGCCGTCGCTCAGCTGAGCAATAGCGACAATGTTTTGGGAGTCCCCCAAGCGGATGCGGGTGGATACGGTAGCACGTCCAGCACGTGGGCTTAGATAGAAAAGGGCCACGTTCGGCTGGGGATTGCGCTCATTGAAGACGGCGATCCTCTTCACATAATCCTGTGCGGTCATCGGGCTGTCGACCTTCACGGTCAGGGGTACGGAATTGCCGTTTTCCACGAGTGGGGGAATCTCGAGGGTCACCCTCCCCTCGCGGACCTCCGCCTCGCCTACGAAGGCTTTGATGGCGGCAGCCATGCTTTCAGGCGTCGCCCGAACAGGGCGTGCGACGATCAGCGCCAGAGCACCCGCGCCTGCCGCAAGAATCTCACGTCTTGATGTTCCAGCGGATCCCGACTTCCGGCTCATGGGGTCTCCGTTAGCGTTGTGAGGAACGCCACCACGTCCTCGACCTGCTCTGCGCTCAACACGGGTTTATCCTGCCAGTTCCGCCCGACTCGAACGAGACCATCCATGGTGTAGTAAGGCGGCATGATTGTCGCAGGATTCAGCCGCCTGCTGTCGACGATCTTGAGTCTCAGCTGGCCCGCCGACCAGCGGGATCCGACCCCTGTCAGGTCGGGAGCGAGGTTTCCTTGAAAGCGCTCCGGAAAGGGACCGGTATGGCACAGCAGGCATAGACCCTTTTGACGGTCCACGACGATGGCACGACCGCGGGCAGGATCCCCCCTCACCCCGGTCAGCGACTGCGGGATGGCGTCACCAACGACCTCATAAGGGCGCAGGGCTTGCGCCATCACCTGGCCGGGGATGATAGCGAGAAGGGCCAGCACCGCCGCCATCACAGGGAGTTCCTCAGCCGTAGACTTCACGGGTGATGGTCTGGAACCAAGCTTCGGCATAGACGGCTTCCTGGGCCCTGAAGGAAGGCGGTGCATTCAAAGGGCTCGTGCCGCCAGCCCCCTCCACATCGGTCAGCACTCCATTGCGTGGATTGTACACGCCAGCGACGGAAATTCCGTAGTCGGGCGCCACAAGGCTATAGCAGGTGTTGATCAGCTTTGGCTCGGTTGGAGCCTCCCCACGGAGTAGGCTCGCGACAGCAGCCGCACAGACCTTACCCTGGGCGTTGGCGGAGAAAGCCGATTTCGGCATGCCGCCTGCAATGGAGGCATCGCCGATCACGTGGATGTTCGGCTGAAGGCGTGACTCGAAGGTCACCGGGTCAATCGGACACCATCCGCTCCGATCGGCAACGCCGGCCACTTGAGCGATCTGGCCAGCGCGCTGCGGCGGGATGACGTTGACCACATCGCCGGTATGACGTCCGAAATCGGTGACGAGCGTCCTGGTCTTCGCGTCGACTTCGATGACCTTGCCCCCAGACGACAGGGATACCCATTCGATCATGTTAGGATAAAGATCCTGCCACGCCGCCTGGAACAGGCGCTGTTTGGAGAAGCTGTCCTTTGCATCCAAGATGAGGAGCTTGGAACGCGGCTTATGGGTCTTGAAGTAATGCGCGATCAGGCTTGCCCGCTCGTACGGCCCCGGTGGGCAACGGAATGGATTGGCAGGCGCCACCATGACGAATGTACCGCCATCATCCATGGCCTCGAGTTGGCGGCGCAGGAGAAGCGTCTGCTCTCCGGCCTTCCATGCATGCGGCATGGTCGCGGCTGCCGCCTCGTCATAGCCGGGCAAGACATCGAACCTGATGTCAATTCCAGGAGAGAGAACGAGACGGTCATAATCCAGTGACGAGCCATTCTCGAGAGCGATGCGCCGGGCTTGAGAGTCGATGCGGGTCGCCTTTTGCCGGACAATGTCAATCCCGCCCTTCTCGACGGCAGTGAGCCCGAACTGTTGCGCCTCGATCGGGCGCAGGCCGGCAAGCACTGCGTTGCTGAAGGGGCATGCGGTGTAGACAGGGCTCGCCTCGACGAGAGTTATGGCCAGTCCCTTCCGCTTCAGTTCCCGGGCGCACGTAGCCCCTCCGAAACCACCCCCGACAATGACAACCCTCGGCAGGGCTTGGGCAGTCGCCCGGCGGGACAATGCAGCGGTAGTGGCTCCCGCTGCTGCCGTTTTCAGAAGCGTCCTTCGGGTCAAGGCTTGAGACATGCCCACCTCTCAAGGTTGCTGACTGAGCCAGGATGCAATGGCGCGGGTTTCCTCGTCCGTAAATCCCTTGGCGATGCGATCCATGACCGTGGCCGGACGCTGGCCCGTTCGGTAGTCCTGCATGGCAGCAACGATTTCCTCCGAGGGGCGGCCGTGAAGCGGAGGAACGGCCGCACCGGAGACGCC
>JAFAAP010000203.1 GCA_023426505.1 Pseudomonadota bacterium | reverse complement strand
CAATAGGACTGGTAGGTGGAGATGCCCATCTTCGACATGACCTTGAGCAGGCCCTTGCCGATCGACTTGATGTAGCGCTTGATCGCCTCGTCCTCGTCTACCTCGCCCGGCAGCTCGCCGGCCGCGTGCATGGCCGCGATGGTCTCGAAGGCGAGATAGGGGTTGATGGCCTCCGCGCCGTAGCCCGCAAGACACGCGAAGTGATGGATCTCGCGTGGCTCGCCGGATTCCAGCACCAGGCCGACCGAGGTGCGCAGGCCCTTGCGGATCAGGTAGTTGTGCACGGCGGCCGTCGCGAGCAGCGCCGGGATCGGGATGCGGTCGGGGCCGACCATGCGGTCGGACAGGATGATGATGTTGTAGCCGCCGTGGACAGCCGCCTCCGCACGGTCGCAGAGCCGGTCGAGGGCTCCGTCGAGGGCCGCGGCGCCGAGTTCCGACGGATAGGTGATGTCGAGGGTCTTGGTGTCGAAGCGGTCCTCGAAATGGCCGATGCAGCGGATCTTCTCCAGATCCTCGTTGGTGAGGATCGGCTGGCGCACCTCGAGGCGCTTGCGGCGCGAGGTGCCCTCGAGGTCGAGGATGTTCGGGCGCGGACCGATGAACGACACGAGGCTCATGACGAGCTCCTCGCGGATCGGGTCGATCGGCGGGTTCGTCACCTGGGCGAAGTTCTGCTTGAAGTAGGTGTAGAGCAGCTTCGGCTTGTCGGAGAGCGCGGAGATTGGGGTGTCCGATCCCATGGAGCCGACCGCCTCCTGGCCCGTTACGGCCATGGGCTGCATCAGGAGCTTGAGATCCTCGGCCGTGTAGCCGAAGGCCTGCTGGCGGTCGAGGAGCGACACGTCCGTGCGCGACTCGCGCGCCTGGACGGGCTTCAGGTCCTCCAGCACGATCTGCGTGCGCTTCAGCCAGTCCTTGTAGGGGTGAGCTTGCGAGAGCTGCTGCTTGATCTCGTCGTCGGAGACGATGCGGCCCTCCTCGAGGTCGATGAGGAGCATCTTGCCCGGCTGCAGGCGCCACTTCTCGACGATCTTCTCCTCCGGGATCGGCAGCACGCCCATCTCGGAGGCGAGCACCACGAGGCCGTCCTCGGTCACGAGGTAGCGCGCGGGGCGAAGGCCGTTGCGGTCGAGGGTCGCGCCGATCTGCTTACCGTCGGTGAAGCAGACGGCGGCCGGTCCGTCCCACGGCTCCATGAGCGCCGCGTGATACTCGTAGAAGGCGCGCCGGTCCTCGTCCATGAGCGGGTTGCCCGCCCAGGCTTCGGGGATCAGCATCATCATGGCGTGCGCGAGCGAGTAGCCGCCGCGCACGAGGAATTCGAGGGCGTTGTCGAAGCAGGCGGTGTCGGACTGGCCCTCGTAGGAGATCGGCCAGAGCTTCGAGATGTCGTTGCCGAAGAGGTCGGAGTCGACCGAGGCCTGACGCGCCGCCATCCAGTTCACGTTGCCGCGCAGGGTGTTGATCTCGCCGTTATGGGCGACCATGCGGTAGGGATGCGCGAGCTGCCAGGTCGGGAAGGTGTTGGTGGCGAACCGCTGGTGCACGAGCGCGATGGCGCTCTCGAAGCGCGGGTCCTGGAGGTCCTTGTAGTAGCCGCCGAGCTGGCCCACGAGCACCATGCCCTTGTACACGATGGTGCGCGAGGACAGGCTGACCGGATAATAGCCGGCCGTGCGCGGGTCCTTCATGTCGTAGACGGCGTTGGAGATGACCTTGCGGGCGATGAACAGGCGACGCTCGAACGTCTCCTGGTCGTCCATGCCCTTGCCCTTGCCGATGAAGATCTGGCGGTGCTGGGGCTCGGAAGCCTTCACGCTCTCGCCGAGGTCGCTCGAATCCACCGGCACGTCGCGCCAGCCGAGGACGTGCAGGCCCTCGTCCGTGATGGCCTTGGTGACGATCTCCTGAACGAGCGCGAAGCCTTCCGGATCGCGCGGCATGAACAGGTGGCCGACGCCGTACTCGCCCGCCTCGGGGAGCCAGATGCCGAGCTTGGCGCATTCGGCCGCGAAGAACTTGTGCGGGATCTGGACGAGGATGCCGCAGCCGTCGCCGGTCTTCGGGTCGGCGCCCACGGCGCCGCGATGGTCGAGGTTGAGGAGGATCTGGAGGCCCTGCTCGACGATCGCATGGGACTTGCGGTTCTTCATGTCGGCGATGAAGCCGACGCCGCAGGAATCCTGCTCGTTGCCTGGATCGTAAAGGCCCTGGAGCTTGGGCAGGGCCGGGTCCCGGACAACCAGGGCCGTATCGGTTTTGGCGGCCGCACGGGTCGAGGCTTCGATTTCCAGGCGCTTGTTCGACACGTCGCTCATGCCAAGGTCCTTACATCCATTCGAACACGTCATCAGGGTTCTTTGAGGCGGCTTTTGGGTCCGCCGGATGATCGGATCGTCCGGATGCCCACCGCTTCTTGGGTTGTTGGAGGCTCGGGTCCTGGAGGGGAGCCCGCTCCTCGCGGGCATCCTGGGCTGAAGCTCAGCCGCGAGTCGCCCGTGCCGCCCACGTTTTGCGGGCAGTTTTTTTGGTATCTCGTTTCGTTCGCGTCAGGCGAAGCATCAAGAAAACCTCAGGGCCACGGGGTGCAGGCACCCCAAATGGGACAGCATCGCTGTCCTAATGCCTGCAAATTGCCAGAGATCGCGGCAGCGCACAAGTGGTTTTAGAAATATTTTAGACAAAAGTTTCAACTCCGCGCAGCGGCGTGCAACAAAGCGACGTTTGGCCCCCTCGCGAACGAAAGTCTTCTCCAATAGGTCAACGATCTTGACATGTGCGCTCCGGTCGGGAGGCTGCACGCCGAGGAGACCTGATTCATGAATTTTGCGAGCGACAACATCGTGGGGGCCAGCGCCCAGGTCCTGCAGGCGATCGTGCAGGCCAATAGCGGCGCGCTGCCGGCCTACGGCAACGACGAGATCACCAAGCGCGTGAAGGCGCGGTTCTCGGAGATCTTCGAGTGCGACGTCTCGGTGTTCCTGGTGACGACGGGCACGGCCGCCAACGCGCTTGCGCTGGCCTCGGCGGTTCCGCCCTGGGGCCTGTGCATCTGCCACCAGGAGGCGCATGTCATCGACGACGAGTGCGGCGCGCCGGAATTCTTCATGCACGGGGCGAAGCTCGCCGGCCTGCCGGGCGTCGGCGGCAAGCTGGCGGCCGAGGCGGTGTCGGCCTATGTCAGGGGATTGCCGAAGGCGGTCAAGCAGATGCCCCCGAAGGCGCTGTCGATCTCCCAGGTAACGGAAT
The DNA here is from genome assembly GCA_023426505.1 of Pseudomonadota bacterium. GTDB lineage: Bacteria > Pseudomonadota > Alphaproteobacteria > Rhizobiales > Beijerinckiaceae > Microvirga. The sequence goes on along the minus strand of JAFAAP010000203.1, from coordinate 4,777 downwards.
GCGGCATGGTCTACGGCCTCGACGAGATCGCAGCCCTGAGCCGGGCCTGCCGGGAGCACGGCCTGTTCCTGCACATGGATGGGGCGCGCTTCGCCAATGCCCTCGTGTCCCTAGGCTGCACGCCGGCCGAGATGACCTGGAAGCAGGGTGTCGACATCCTGTCCTTCGGCGGCACGAAGAACGGCTGCCTCATGGCCGAGGCCGTCGTGGTGTTCAATCCGGTCCTGGCGGAAGCCCTGGACTACCGGGCCAAGCGCGCCGGCCAGATCATCTCCAAGGGCCGCCTCGTCGCGGCACAGTTCGAAGGCTATTTCGCGGACGACCACTGGTACGCCAATGCCCGCCACGCCAACCGCATGGCCAGGCTTCTCTCCGAGGGCCTTGCCGGCGTTCCGGGCGTGCGTCTCGCCTGGCCGACCGAGGCCAACGAGGTCTTCCCGATCGTGCCGAAGGCGGTCGATCAGGCCTTCAAGGCGGCCGGGCTCCAGCATCTGGGCTGGACCGAAGCCAGCCTCGCCGAGGATGAACACGTCGGTTCGGACGAGGCCCTGATCCGGCTCGTGGTCTCCTTCGCGACCGCCGAGGAGGAGGTGCGCCAGCTTGTGGATATCGCCCGCTCGGCCGTGTCCCGGCAGGCCGCGGAATGACGTTAGGGAAGATTTTGCCCTAACCGTGCCGCATTCTCCCGTGATCTATCCCCTCGAGACCGCTGACCAAAGGGGTGTCCTCCAAGCCCCCGCGGGAATTCAAGGGACCAGGTTTCGCCAATAAAAAAGCGCCCCGGATCAACCGGGGCGCTATTTTTTTGCTTGCTGTGAACGATGTTAGGCGGCGTGCTTGGCCTCGATCGTCTGGGCGGCGCCCGACGAGATCGGGATCAGCTTCGGCTTCTTGGTCTCCGGGATCTCCCGAACGAGGTCCACATGGAGCAGGCCGTTCTCGAGGGCCGCGCCGACCACCTGGACGCCGTCGGCAAGCTGGAAGCGCCGCTCGAAGGTACGGGCCGCGATGCCTTGGTAGAGGACGTCGGACTTGCGCTCTTCCGAATTCTTCTTCTCGCCGCGGACCGAGAGGGTGTTCTCCTTCACCTCGATCGTGAGGTCACGGTCGGTGAAGCCGGCGACCGCGACGGAGATGCGATAGGCATTCTCGCCGGTGCGCTCGATGTTGTAGGGCGGATAGCTGGAAGAGGCATCGACGCCGACGAACTGGTCGAGCATCGAGAACAGACGGTCGAAGCCGACCGTGTTGCGGTACAGGGGAGCAAGATCAAACTGACGCATGGCATATTCTCCAAGTGAAGCAACATGCAGAGTGGCGATCCACCGCGATGGGCTGGATCCGGGTTCATGCCGCCGTCATGGCCGGCATGAACCTGATGTGGGAACGGCCATTTTTCCTGTCAAGAGTCGCATGGCGCCGGCCGCCCGCGCCCTATAAAAGGACCGAGTTCGCCCTGTGAGATCCGTGCCGTGCAGCTATACGACGCCCCCGAGAACCCGATCCCGGCAGACCCGACCCTGGTCAGCGTGAAGACGCAGGACGGGGTCGTCCTGAGGGCCGCCAGGTGGATGCCCACCTCCGGCGAGGTGCGGGGCACGGTCTGCGTCCTTCAGGGCCGGGCGGAGTTCATCGAGAAGTACTTCGAGGTGATCGGCGAATTGCGGGAGCGGGGCTTCGCGGTGGTGGCGTTCGACTGGCGGGGGCAGGGGCTCTCGGGGCGGCAGGTCGGCAATCCGCGGAAAGGCCATGTCCGGCGCTTCTCCGATTATCAGCGGGACCTGGAGGCGATCCGCGACCAGGTCCTCGTGCCCTACATGCCAGCGCCGCATTTCGCGCTCGCCCATTCCATGGGCGGCGCCATCGCCCTGAACGCGGCCTATGAGGGCTGGCTCCCGTTCCGGCGCCTCGTCACCACCACGCCGATGATCGCCCTGTGCATCATCCGGCACTCGCTCTGGACGGTCGGGACGGTCAGGGTGCTCAAGTATCTCGGCTTCGGCCGCGCCTTCGTGCCGGGCGGAGGCGAAACCTCGATCACCACCATGCCGTTCAAGGGTAACCGCCTCACGGGCGACCCGGCGCGCTATGCCCGCAACGCCCATGTGGCGCATATGATCGGCGAAGGCGCCATCGGGGCGCCGACGGTCTCCTGGCTCGATTCGGCGTTCCGGTTCATGAAGCACTTCACCGATCCGCGCGTCGCCATGAGGATCCGCCTGCCGACCCTGGTGATCGCGGCCGGTGCCGACCCGGTCTGCGCGACGCCCGCCACGGAGCGGTTCGCAGCCCGATTGAAGGCCGGGCACGCGATCGTCATTCCCGGCGCCCGCCATGAGATCCTCATGGAGCGGGACGCGATCCGCGAGCAGTTCTGGGCCGCTTTCGACGCATTCATCCCCGGAAGCCCTGATCGGGCGGTTCCAGGGGAGGCGGTTGAGGCGGCCGAGGGGTCAGCGGCTGAGGAGCTCGACGGCCGCGGCGTGGACCCTGCGGTCGCCAGCCGCGACGATGCGCCCGCCCTCAGCGGCTGAGCCGCCGTCCCAGGCGGTGACGATGCCGCCGGCACCCTCGATGATCGGGATCAGCGCCACGATGTCGTAGGGCTTGAGGCCCGACTCGACCACGAGGTCGATATGGCCGGCCGCCAGCATGCAATAGGCGTAGCAGTCGCAGCCGTAGCGCGCGAGCCGGGCGACGCTCTCGACCCGGTCGTAGGCGCGCAGCTCTTCGCCGGCGAAGAGCCGTGGGCTCGTGGTGGAGATCACTGCATCCTTCAGGGAGGCGCAGCGGCGGGTCATGAGCTTGCGCTCGCCGCCCGGGCCCCGGAACGTGGCGCTGCCGCCGTCCCCGAAGAAGCGCTCGCCCGTGAAGGGCTGGTGCATCATGCCGAAGACAGGCTGGCCGTTTCGGGTGAGGCCGATCAGGGTGCCCCATGTGGGGAGCCCCGCGATGAAGGCGCGGGTGCCGTCGATCGGATCGAGCACCCAGACATACTCCGCATCCGTCCGCTCGGACCCGAACTCCTCCCCGATGATGCCATGGGTCGGGAAGGTGCGCTTGATGAGCTGGCGCATGGTGGCCTCGCTCGCCCGGTCGGCCTCCGTGACCGGGTCGAAGGCGCCGCCGCGCGACTTGTCCTCGCTTGCGATGGAGGTGCGGAAGAAGGGAAGGATCGCCTGACCGGACAGGGTCGCGAGCTCGTTGACGAAGTGCTTGAAGTCGATGAGCCCCATGGCGCCCGATATCCTCTGTCTTTCACGCCCGGCGGTCTTGGCGAGCCGGGATCGATCCGCTTTTATCAACCGCTCCCTGCGCGGCAAGAGATTCCATCGCAGCAGGGCGCTTTCGCCTCATTGGATCCCGCAACGGCATGACCTCCCTGTCCAGGGCCGCCCCGGCCCGCACCGAGACCGCTCTCCTGCTGATCGTCGCCCTCGTGGCTATCTATGCGGTCAGCCAGTTCCTCCGGAACTCCGTCGGCGTCATCGCGCACGACCTCGCCCGGGAGCTCGGGCTCTCTGCGACCCAGACCGGGCTTCTCTCAAGCTCGTTCTTCCTGTCCTTCGCGGCGGCCCAGATCCCGGTCGGCATCGCCATCGACCGCTACGGCCCGAAAAGGACCATGCTGGCGACCTCCGTCCTGGCGATCGCCGGGACGGCTCTGTTCGCCGTCGCGCCGTCCGCTCCGGCCCTGATCGCCTCCCGCGCCCTGATGGGGCTCGGCTGCTCCACCTTCTTCATGGCTCCGCTGGTGATCTACGCGCGGCGCTTCCCGCCCGAGCGGTTCGCCGGCCTGACGAGCCTGCAGATGGGCTTCGCCAATATCGGAACCCTGTCGGCGACGGCGCCCCTAGCGGCCTCAGCGGCCGCCTTCGGGTGGCGCGCGTCCTTCCTCGGGGTGGCGCTCCTGACAATCGCCGTGGCGCTCGCCGTCGCATGGGCCGTGCCCAAGGACGTCGGCACGGACCGTGAGCGGGAAAGCTGGTCGCAGACCTTCCGCGGTGTCGGGGCCGCCCTGAAGGTCCGCTCGTTCTGGCCGGTCTTCTTCGTGCATCTGACCGCTTATTCGTCCTTCGCCACCATGGTGGGACTCTGGGGCGGCCCCTGGCTCACGGATGTGCACGGGGCGGACCTGACGACCCGGGGCAACATCCTGCTGGTCGGGGCCACGGCCCAGATGGCGGGTCTCCTCCTCTGGGGCGCCATGGACCGCTACTGGGGCAGCTACAAGCGGCCAGTCCTGCTCGGCGGCGGGGCGAGCGTCCTGCTCCTTGCCGTCCTGGCCCTCTTTCCCCTGGATCGCGCGGCTGCTCCCGTGTGGTTCGGCCTCTTCGGCCTCTCCATCGCCTTCACGCCGATCCTCACGGCCCACGGAAAGTCCCTGTTCCCGCCGCAGCTGACCGGACGGGGAATCACCCTGATGAATATCGGCTCAATCGGAGGCGCCTTCCTGTCCCAGAGCGTGACCGGCCTGCTGATGGATGCGGTCGGGGCAGGGGAGGGCGGAATTTACCTGCCGGAGGGATACAGGGCCGTTTTTGGCGCTTTAGGAGGCTGGTTGCTCCTGAGCCTCCTCATTTATAGAGGGGCTATTGATCCTCATCCGAGCACCCATGCGCACAAAGCATAGAAAAAGTGAGATTTTCTGTTGCAATTTGTGCGGCGCGGTGTAATTGTTGCACTGCGATATGGCGATGGCGTCGCCGTATCGCTGCCCTTCTTGGGCGTTTCCTCCCTAAACTTCGGGCCGCTGGAGACAGCGGCCTTTTTTCTT
>JAFAAP010000168.1 GCA_023426505.1 Pseudomonadota bacterium | reverse complement strand
ACATGGTGTCGTTCACCGGTTCGACCCGCGCCGGCATCCTGGTCGCCAAGGCGGCCGCCGATACGGTCAAGCGCGTCCACCAGGAACTCGGCGGAAAATCGCCCAACATCATCCTGGACGACGCGGATCTTGAGGCGGCGATCACCCATGGGGCACGGGGCTGCTTCAACAACAGCGGCCAATCATGCAACGCCCCCACCCGCCTGCTCGTGCCGCGTGACCGTCAGGAGGAGGTGGCGGCGATCGCCCGCCGCATCGCCGAAGCCACCATCGTGGGCGACCCACGCTCGGCCGACACCACCATCGGTCCGGTCGTCAGCGAGGTGCAGTTCAACCGCATCCAGGACCTGATCGCAGTCGGGATCAAGGAAGGCGCTACCCTCGTGACCGGCGGCCTCGGCCGGCCCGAGGGCCTGAACCGCGGCTACTACGTGCGCCCCACGGTGTTCGCAGACGTGACGAACGACATGCGCATTGCCCGCGAGGAGATCTTCGGGCCGGTGCTGTCTATCCTCCCCTACGGCTCGGAGGAGGAGGCGATCGCGATCGCCAACGATACGGTCTACGGCCTGTCGAGTTACGTCACCTCGGGCGACCCGGAACGGGCGCGCCGGATTGCCCGGCAAATCCGCGCCGGCATGGTGCACATCAACGGCTCCCGCGGTGACAACGCGGCGCCGTTCGGCGGCTACAAGCAGTCCGGCAACGGCCGCGAATGGGGCCGCTATGGCTTCGAGGACTATCTCGAGGTCAAGTCCATGTTCGGGTACCTGAACGCTGGAAAAGCGGCCTGACCGCGGACGCGCGGCAGTCGGCTTCTTTGGGAGCCGGCTGCGGCAGTATTCCGCAAACCTCCATAAGTCCCAGGCTCTACCCATTTGGGAGCATGCACAAGCGTTTCCACTTCCCGTACCTTCCTTGTGTCGCCTGCCTTGACGTCGACCCTTCTCGGGCGACCGGTGACACGCATCGGGAGCGGCTGAGAGCTTAGGCGCGGAGGCGCTCTCATGTTCAGGGCATCGAGCCGGACGGAGGGATCGGACGTGGCCATGAAGATCGCATGCATCGGAGCCGGACCGGCGGGGCTTTACTTCTCGATCCTGATGAAGCTGCGCGACCCCGACACCGAGATCACGATGTTCGAGCGCAATCCGGCCGGCGTGACGCATGGCTGGGGCGTCGTGTTCTGGGACGATCTCGTGACGGATCTGCGCGCCAACGATCCGGTGTCGTCGAACGCGATCCTCGACGCGTCGTTCTGCTGGATCGACCAGGTGGTCGAGGTGAAGGGCGGAACTCCCGCTCGCGGCGGCGGGACCGGCTACGGCATCGGCCGCCAGACGTTGCTCGACATCCTCCGCCAGCGCGCGACGGATCTCGGCATCACGATCCGCTACGAGCACGAGATCACCGAGCCCTCGCAAGTTCCGGATGCGGACGTCATCGTTGCGGCGGACGGCGTCGGGAGCCATCTGCGGCGCCTGGACGAGGACACATTCGAGCCGCGCATCGATCCGGGCCGGAACAAGTATGTCTGGCTCGGGACGTCACGCGTCTTCGAAGCCTTCACGTTCGGGCTCGTGCCGGCCGACGCCGGCTGGATCTGGTTCCACGCCTATGGATACAGCCCGGCCATGAGCACCTTCATCGTCGAATGTACGCCGCAAACCTGGCAGGGGCTGGGCTTCGACAGGATGCCCGGAGACGAGAGCCTCCGCCTGCTCGAGCGCCTGTTCGCAGACTATCTTGGCGAGCATCGCCTGCTCAGCCAGTCAGGCGAGGATGACCCCCTGCCCTGGCTCAACTTCCGCAACCTGACGAATCGCAGATGGCATACGGGGAAAGTGGTGCTCCTGGGGGACGCCGCCCACACCACCCATTTCTCGATCGGCTCCGGAACGCGTCTGGCGATGCAGGATGCCATTGCGCTCGCCGATAGCCTGCATCGGAGCAAGAGTGTGCCTGTGGCGCTCGCCGCCTATGAAAGCGAACGGCAACTCGCCATGCTCAGGCCGCAGCGCGAGGCGCGCCTGAGCGCAGCGTGGTTCGAGAACATCGCCCGCTACGCCACGCTGGACGGGCCGCAGCTCTTCGCCCTGCTGCTCGACCGCCGCTCACGTCTCATCCCCCGCATCCCGCCTCGACTCTACTACGCGCTTCATCGGGCCAAACGCATCCCCTTGGTTCGGACGCTGTATCGCTGGGCCGCCATGGGCTTGGAGCAGGCGTCCGGATTACCGCGTCGGCTCCTCCATCCCTGAGGCTGGCAAGGTTCAGCGGCTTCGCTGCCGGAGGACGACGGATTCAACACAAGGCCTGCATTCGAACCGGCGGCGCTCCAGAAGCACGTCCTGCAGCCTGTCGATGGCAGCGACCGCCTGAGCGCGCGCTTTCGAGATCGCCGCGAGGTTTCGCTCCGAAAACCGGTCCGAGGCCTGCGAGAGCCGTGTGCAACGGGCTTCGACAGCCTCTCTCGCGTCACGCAGGTCGGGCGTCATGGCTACAAAGGTCAGCGCCTCGTCACAGACGCTCAGAACGTCGCGGGTCAGATCCTCTTCGGGATAGAGGCCCGTATGGCGGCGGATCCGGGTGCGTGCGATGTCCAGCGGGAGCCGAATCTCTTCGCGCAGCAACCTGTCGTCGCCCATGGTGCGATCCCCTTGAGAAAACGCGCCATTCGCGATGAATGGCGACGAACGCGTGGTGAGCGGAACGTCCACTTCGGGACGTCCAGCGCCATGAGAGCGCGCCTTCGAGGCAGCCCTGTGGCGAAGCCCTCCCGTCCGCCGATCGGCTGACAATCCCGGCTACTCACGGGTGGAGGAATCGCGCGCTACGGCACAGTGCATCATATAACAGCCAAGCTGAAAGCCTCAACCGCCTGGTGACGACATTGTGCCTCTTGTCTTTGCGAGGGCCGCCCTATTCTCTCCGGCACGTGTCAGCCGGCCTCACCCATCCGTAGCGTATGTGAGTCACGATTTGTTCGACGCCAGCGTCTCGCACCCTCAACCCACTCCGCCATCCCTTCGGTCGCTGAGGCTGATGATGGCTGCCGCCATCCTGGTTCCGCTCGGCCTTTTCGCCTTCGCCGCGTGGGAGAGCTATACCCAGCGCTTCCACGAAGCCGAGCAGTTGGTCAGGCGCACGGTGGAGGTTCTGAGCGAGCATGCCACACGGGTCCTGGAGACGCAGGCCCTGATCCTCGACCGGGTCGACGAACGGGTCCGCGGGCTGAGCTGGTCCGAGATCGCGTCCTCCGAGGACCTGCATCGGGACCTGCGGATGATCGATGACAAACTCGATCAGGTCGACACGATCTGGATCATCGACGGTCAGGCGCGCGGTCGCGCCAGTAGCGCGTTCTTCCCTGCACCGGTGAGCTCCTATGTTCCGGACCGGGACTACTTCGTCGCGCTTCGGGACAAGGACGCTGGGCTCTTCATCGGGCAGCCCTATCCAGGACGCTCCAATCCCGACCGGATGTTCTTCAATATCGCCAAGCGTCGAACGACCCCTGACGGATCGTTCGACGGCGTCATCGTGACATCGCTCCAGCCGGACTACTTCGCCAGGTTCTACCGCCCGTTCATGGCATCGAGCCGCGATTCGACATCGATCGTGAGGTCCGACGGAGCCGTCCTCGCGCGCGGTCCCGGGCCGTTCCGGCAGAATCCGGTCCTCAGCCCGTCGAGCAGCTTCATGCAGGCGATCCGCACTGGCGATCAAGGCATCTTCCGCACCACCTCGCAGTTGGACGGAGTCGAGCGCATCTACGGCTTTCGCAAGCTTCCGCCCTACCCGGTTTATGTCACTTACGGACACAGCGTCGACGCGATCCTGTCCCAGTGGCACCGGGATATTGCCCTTCACGGCTTTATCGCCCTCGCAGGCATGCTGGCGCTCGTGGGGTCAGTACCGTGGCCATGCGGCGGGCGCGCCACGAGCAGCATGTCTTCGCCCGCTGGCGCGAGAGCGAAGCACGTTACGAGGCGTTGTTCCGCCAGTCTCCGACCGGTCTGCTGCTCTCCCGTGTGCGTGAGGACGGCACAGTGGTTTTTGAGGAGGTCAATCCGGCTCTGACGCGCGCGCTAGGCATGCCGCCCGAACGGATCGTCGGCCGCACACCGCGGGAAGCCTTCCCTGGAGAGCTCGGCGAGACCATTCAGGACGCCTATCTGCGCTGCGTGTCACGGCGCGAGCCCGTCGAGTACGAGGCTGCCGGAGAAGGTCCGGACGGACCTTTCATCCGGCGGGTGATCGTCATTCCCATCCTGGATGCACAGGGGCGGGTCCAGAAGCTCCTCGGCACGTCGATGAACATCACCGAGACGCGCCAGCTCGAGGAGCAGGTGCGCCAAATGCAGAAGATCGAAGCGGTCGGACAGCTCACCGGGGGCGTGGCGCACGACTTCAACAATCTCCTCATGGCCGTGATCGGCAACCTCGACCTTCTGCGCAAGCGCATCGCGGGCGATCCGCGCGCTCAGCGCTACCTTGACGGCGCCCTGCAAGGCGCTCAGCGCGGGGCCGCGCTCACACAGCGACTCCTTGCCTTTGCACGCAAGCAGGACCTTCAGGCCAAAGCCGTGGACGTTGCCGGGCTCGTCGAAGGAATCCGCGATCTGCTCGAACGGTCGCTCGGTCCGCGCGTGATGATCCGCTACGACCTCACGCACGGCCTGTCCCCTGCGATGGTGGATCCGAATCAACTCGAGCTTGCTCTTCTCAATCTTGCCGTCAACGCGCGAGACGCGATGCCGATGGGCGGAGAGTTGAGCGTGGAACTCACTGAGAACCAGGTCATGGACGGCCAGGTGGAGGGCCTCCCATTGGGTCGATATCTCTGCCTGCGCGTCTCCGATACCGGCACGGGCATGAACGAGGAAACGCTCAAGCGTGCCGTCGAACCGTTCTTCTCGACCAAGGGCGTCGGCAAGGGCACCGGTCTCGGCCTGTCCATGGTCTACGGCCTCGCTGCGCAGTCAGGCGGGGCTCTACGCCTCTCGAGCGTGCTCGGCGAGGGCACGACGGCGGAACTCTGGCTGCCCATCACCGAGGCCGCCTTCGACACATCGAGCGGCGTATCTGTCGCCGCTCCGGCCGCCTTGCCGTCGACGATCCTGGTGGTCGATGACGATGCGCTCATCCTGATGAGCACGGTCAGCATGCTCGACGATCTCGGGCACACGGCGATCGAGGCCGGATCGGGACCGGCGGCCCTGGAAGTCCTGAGAACGGGACAGCCCGTGGATCTTCTCTTGACCGATTATGCGATGCCGGGGATGACCGGGCTCGACCTCGCGCGGGCGGCGCAGAAGCTCCGGCCCGACCTTAGGATCCTGCTGGCCACCGGCTACGCGGATCTGCCGGAAGGCTCGGCGCTCGATGTTCCGAGGCTGCCGAAGCCTTATACGCAGGACCAGCTTGCTTCGGCAGTCGGGACGTTGCTCCGGCCGAAGCCCGCCGCCTCGAACGTGATCCCCCTTCCGGGCCGGCGCGGCGCGGATTGACGTCCGCTTCCGTCAGAGCAGGAAATCCCTGAGGGTCAGGGCTGCGAGCTGAACATGCTCGACCACCACCATGTCTGCGCCGTGATGAATGACGACATGGGCGCCGGATTGGGTCATCTTCAGATCCGACAGATCGTGAACGTTCGACCACGCCCGCACATCGATCTTGTCCAAGCCGACCTGGAAGTCCTTGATGCGGTCGCGTCCGCTGCCCCTCTCGAACACGAACACGTCCTGCCCCGGGCCACCGTAAAGCCAGTCGTCGCCTGTTCCGCCAGAGAGCTTGTCGTTTCCGCTCCCGCCATAGAGCTTGTCATTGCCGGCATAACCCCGAACGATGTCGTTGCCCGAACTCGCTTTCAGAACGTTGTTGCCTGCATTGCCGTAGAGACGGTTGTCGAGGCTGTTGCCCGTGCCGTTGATGTTGGCCGCCCCGTCGAGATAGAGCCGCTCCACATGCGTTCCGGACAGGGAATAGGACACGGACGACTTGACCGTGTCGGTGCCCTGGTTCCGACTCTCGTAGGTCCGGTCCTGACGATTGTCGACAATGAAGACGTCATTGCCGCGCCCGCCCCACATACGGTCGGCTCCCGCGCCGCCATCCATGCGGTCATTACCGTCCTCGCCATAGAGCCGGTCGTTTCCATCCAGTCCGTGAAGGATGTCGTTTCCACGCCCGCCCTTCATCAGGTCGTCATGGGAGGAGCCGACGAGATCGTCCGACTTCGCCGTTCCGATGATCGGCCCTGTGGGCGTGCCTGGCGTTGTCGGATCTTGGGGCTGTTGCGGCGGCTGTGGCTGATCCGGAGGAGGAACGATGATCCCCTTGCTGCCGGTCGTGGAGCCGTTCGGCGACGCCAGGAACACCTTCGGGGCGAGACCCGTGATGTCGGTATTGCGCATGACGATGTCGGCGAAGGTCTCGATATTCGAGGCCGCCGAGAACAGCGTGTTGTCGAGGATCTGCAGATAGTAGAACCGGTCGCCCTTCTGCAGGCGGTCGAGTTGCTCGATGAAGATGAAGCCGAAGGTTGACCCGAGCTGACCTCGCGATGGTCTCTCCGCGAGCCCACCCACCCAGAGGTCCATGGCCTGGAAGCCTTCCGGATAGGCCTGCTGCAGCTGCGCGATGAAGGCATTGGAGAGACCATTGCGCTGCTGGAAGTCCGTCCATCCGGTATAAGGAAGGAGGCTGGCGTCGCCGGTCTTCGCAAAAAGTTCCGCACGCACGGCATTGAACGGCTTGATGCCGGTATCGCGGCCGCGGAAGATGTTGAGGGCCGCGAGATCGAGCGGCTGGCCGACGAGCTGGTTGCGGAGAGCATTCACGATGTCGACGTCGATCGCCTGATGCGTAACGCCGGTGGCGCCGAGCAGCAGTTCCTCCACGCCGATCTGATTGACCTTGTCCGGGCTGAGAAAGGCCTGAACCAGGGACATGTTGCCCAGGGATCCGTCGGCGTTCTTGAAGCTCACGGTCTCGTTAAGCATCGAGTGGCCAAACCGGTAGGCCGATTGGGAGAATTCCACCGAGATGCCCGCATTCACGCTTGGGTCATAGCTGCTGAACCCGTGCGCCGGATCCCCTGGCCTGATCCCACCCGCCATGGCATCGGCGAACTCGCCGAAGACGACGTTCTGGTACTCGGCGATGTTGATGATCTTGGCGGCCTGGAAGTACTGCTCCTCGGTCCAGGTGTTGCCCGTGCGCGCCCGAAGATGATCGACCCAGAAATTGTGGTTGCGCGCCCAAATCGTGTGGATCGAGGTGAGCACCACGTTTTCGTTCACGCGCCCGTCACCGGCGATGTAATAATTGCCGAGCGCGTCGAGATCGAGACCGTTCGCCGGATTGTTTCCCTTGAAAGCGGGAATGAAATCGAGCAGCAGGGCGTGACCCGTACCGTCGAAGTTGGAGATGTCGTCCGACGTGAGCTCGCCCCCGGTCATGATCCGGTAGTTCTGCCGAACATGGTTCAGCGTCGGCAGCAGGGCATGGCCCGATCCGTCGGTGTTGCCCATGAGCAGGTAGGCGGTCTCGACCGGCCCTGTCGGCCCCTGGACCCATTTGCGCAGAAGATCCGTCACCGCCTCGTTCGAACCGTAGGTCTGGTTCTGGTCCGCATAGGGCGATACGGTGTTGATGTACTGCGCCGGAACCTCGTCTCCGGAACTGGGAATGCCATCGGCATTGCCCGTGCCCGGTATGGGATTCGCGCGGGTCGCATTCATCAGGAAGGTTGGGGAGCCAATCGGGATCGAGGCTCCACCCTTTCCGATAAAGTCGAGCCCATGGTCGAAATACTGGCCGAAGAAGGTCAGGAAGGCACTGCCGCCGAATCCGTTCGGAATATTCTCCTCGATGCCGTCGCCGTTATTGTCCTGGTTCGACACGATCTCCGATACTTGGCGCGGCGAGAACGTCGTGACCGGCAGACCGGAGACCCCGTCGCTGTAGCTCGGCGTCGTCAGCCGGATAAACGGCTGCCCCGCTGCTCCCCAGGTCGGATTGGCGATATTGTTCCCGATACCGCTGGCATCGCGGATGTTCCCGCTCTGAACCATGTTGAAGATTTGAGCGATGTCGGAATCGCGAAGCTGCATTGCCATCTTCGTTCTCCCCACCCTGAGAGCAAAGAATCAAAAAATCGCGCTCATGCTGAGGAAAATGTGCCGCCCCGCCCAGACACGACAAGGGTTGGACAGCAGGCAAATAAGATCCACGAGGTACTCCGTCGGGCGATTTGCGGACGTACTCCCTCGGATGCTCCGCTTAGGCGGAACGTTTCGCGATGTCCGTGCTGAACTGCACCCGCGTCCTATGATTTCGAAGGTTCCAGTGGACGCGGCTCGTGCGAGATGACGGCAAGCCGCGTCAGGATGCCGACCAATTCCGCCTGCCGGTTCGTGCCGGTCTTGGCAAAGACCGCCTTGGACTGGGATCGGACGGTTCCGACGCTGACGCCTGTTTGCTCCGCCATCTCTTGGAGCGTGTCCCCGCACATGAGCTTGAGGGCAACGTGAGCCTCTCTCTTCGTGAGGCCGAAGATCTGCTGCAGGAGGCCTGGCGAAGGCTCGGGGCAGACGTCCGGGTCGACGAGGGCCGCCACGAATTTCGCGTCCTCGAAGATCGGCCGCATGTCCGGCGTGAGCTCCACGATCCGGAGGATCAGAGGTCTCCGATCGATTCGCCGCAGGCCCAGGGCGTCCCGCTCCCTCTTTGCCCCGCTGATGTGCTCTCCCAGGATCGCCTGGAGACTCTCGTCGGAGCCGGAATCGGTCGCCGCCAGCGTGCCCGACTTGATGACAAGGCCAGCACCAAGATGCTGCTCAGCCAGCTGGCTGACATTCATGACCTGCCCCTCGCCGCCGATGATCACCGTTGCGAAGCCGAGAGCGTCGAAGATCCGCCCGAAGCATTCCAGCATCGTTATTCGGCTCGGAGTGACCTCGAAACACGCCATGGCAGGCACCAGAATCCGGCGACAGACGCCAATTCGCCTCAAGTCAACGCAATCAGTGCGCGTTTTTATCCCAACTGGGAGATGAAACTTCAATGTAACTCGGCCGAAGCTCAGGCCTGGCGGCTCCGAATCGGAGCGCCCGTTCGATGCTCCAGAGTTGCATTTCTTGAGGCGTTTCATGACGGCAAGAAACCAGGCAGCGACATACGTTGCCGAACAAGGCAAAGCTCCAGTGGATTCCCGAGGCCCGTGCACGGATCAGGCGCGCTGGATCATCGAGCCGGTATCTGCGGTCGCAAGGGAGGCTGCCGCCATTCTCATGACTGGCGACGACTCCGTGCAAGGCCTGAGCATCGTGGCCGAACATGTCCGGTCGAACGCGCTTCTTCTTGCATTGCACGCCCGCGGGCTCCCGATCGCCTATCACGGACCGGCTCTCCGCATTACGCTGTAGCAGCCGCCTCGTGCCCCTCTATTACTTCAACCTGCGCAACGGTCATCTGCACGTGCTCGACACGCGCGGCGAGAATTGCACCAATCCCGGGGAGGCTCTGGAGCATGCGGTCGTCGCAGTGCTCGACCTCACCACCCGGGAGGGCCGCTTCCGCGACTGGGCGCGGTGGGCGATCGAGATCGAAGACGAGCATCGCCGCCGAGTCGCGACGGTGCCTTTTTCGCTCGTGCTGAAATCCCACGCGACGGAAGAACGCTGAGCATCGTCCGAAAGGCTGATGCGCCCTCAGACCACCTGCCCGGCACACCAGCCGGACGACCAGGCCCACTGAAAATTATATCCGCCGAGCCAGCCGGTCACGTCCACCACCTCACCCACGAAATAGAGGCCGGGGACGCGCTTCGCCTCCATGGTCTTCGAGTCGAGCTCATGGGTGTCGACGCCACCCAACGTCACCTCCGCCGTACGATAACCTTCCGATCCGGCCGGCTTGAAACGCCACTGGTTGACGGAGGCCTCGATCCTCCGGAGATGCTTGTCGGACCAATCGGCCAGATTAGCCGGCCCCGGCTCGCTCTCGGCGATCTGCTGCGCCAGGCGCTTGGGCAGGAAGGCTGCGAGTACGGTCTGGAGCGCCTGGCGCCCGTTGCGGGTGCGGGCCGCACGCAGTTCCTCGAAGACATCGACCTGCGGCAGCATCGAGACGGTGATCTCGCCGCCCTCCCGCCAGTAGGAGGAGATCTGCAGGATGGCGGGGCCGCTCAGACCACGATGGGTGAACAGCATCGCCTCGGCAAACCTGGTCTTGCCTGAGGCCACCACCGCATCGACCGAAACGCCAGCCAGCGGCGCAAGGCGCTCGAGCATGCCGGGCTCAAGTGTGAGCGGCACCAGCGCCGGCCGCGTCTCGGTCACCTTCAGGCCGAACTTCTCCGCGAGATCGTAGCCGAACCCGGTCGCACCCATTTTCGGGATCGACTTTCCGCCCGTGGCCACCACGAGGGACCGGCCTATCACCGCGCCGCCCGACAGGGTGATCCGAAAGCCGTCACTGGTCCGTTCGACGCTTTCCACGCTGGTCGAGAGGCGTAGGACCACTCCATGGAGCCTCATCTCGGCCAGAAGCAGGTTGACGATCTGCGTCGAGGGACCGTCGCAGAAAAGCTGCCCGAGGGTCTTTTCGTGGTAGGCGATGCCGTAGCGCTCCACCAGCGCGATGAAGTCCCGCTGGGTGTAGCGGCGCAGGGCCGAGATGCAGAAGCTCGGGTTCCCGGAAATGAAATTCTGCGGCGATGCGTTCATGTTGGTGAAGTTGCACCGTCCACCGCCGGAGATGCGGATCTTCTCGCCGGGCTTCGCGGCATGGTCCACCACCAGTACCGAGCGCCCGCGCTTTCCGGCTTCGATGGCGCACATCATGCCGGCCGCGCCGGCCCCGACCACCACCACATCGAACAGATCCACGCGACGCCTTCCTCGACCCTCTTGCCATGAGCCCCGGACTCACGGTCGGGACGGGTTCCAGTAGTACGGGGCGGGAGGCCCTGGCAAGCTCGCGTCGCTCAGTCTGCAGACCGGCGGGAAATCCTCACTGCGGCAACCTTCGGAGGACGTCTCGGCCATCGTCTAGAGCGCCTCGGTGTCCCGAGAAGAGACCGCGCAGCCCTCAGGGCCAGCGTGCCTCCACCGTCTCGCCTGTGGACGCCGCGACGCGCGCCCGTGCGGCGCGGTGAACGACACGTTCGACCGCCTCGACGACGAGATCCGGCGCCAGATGATGGAGCATGTGCCCCAGGCCGGGCACGACGAGGATCTCGCTGCCCGGCACGGCGCGGTGCAGGCGCATGGAATGGCGGCCGGCATCGACGACTTGATCGTCCCCACCCGTAATGATGAAGAGCGGGGCCTTAATCTCGGGATAGCGGTGCTGGAGCGACATGGCGGCCGGGGTCATGAGGGCCACGTCCTCCGACGCTGCGCGCAGATGCGAGGGACGCAGGACGAGTTCCCTGGGAAAGCGGCGGTGGAACTGCTCCGGCACCGGTGCCGGCGCGAAGATCTTCCGGAAGATCTTCGGAAGCAGAATGCGCGACGCCACCGGCGCGACGGTGTAGCGCATGACGTCGCCGATGCCCGGGATCGCAGGCTGCGAGACCAGCACGACATCGGCGCGCGCCGTCGGGTAGAAGTAGCCGGACTCGAGCACGAGGCTCTCGACGAAATCCGGGAAATCAAGGGCCAGCGCCGCAGCCACGAGAGCCCCCCAGGAATGGCCGAGCACATGGGCCCTCTGCACACCCAGCCGCTCGAACGCGGCGTGGAGAAGCCGGGCTTGCGCCTGAGGAGTCCAGAACCGCCGCGGGCGCGCACTGAAGCCGAAGCCAGGACGTTCGAAGATGATGACCCGGTAGCGCTGCGCCAGTTCGTCGACGATGCCGCTGATCAGAAAATCCTGGATGAGCGAGCCATTGCCGTGGATCAGCGCAAGCGGCTCGCCCTGACCGCGTTCGATGTAGTGGAGCCGGACACCGTCGACCGTGATGAAGCGGCCGATCGGCGGCTGATCCTCCTCCGCCTCTTGGGCGCGTCGGCGGACGTGGAGCGCCGTCACCCCCAAGGCGGCCGCTATTCCGCCGATCAGCGCGGGCACAAGCCAGGAGCCGGCGTCCGGGGGATGGCTCCGCGTCGTATGTCTGTCCCGACCGATCCGCGTGTCGCGTGCAGCCACATCCCTCAACCTGTTCACGTCCTGCACCCGACCTCTCCTTCGCTCATCAAGGCATGACAACGCGCAAGGCTTCACGGCGGTTGCCCGCACCCATGCGGCAAAAGCTCCTGTAACGGTGAGGCCAAACCATGCTAGTGGCACTGCTCCAAGCCTTCAGGACCCACGCCCCAGATGCCCCATATCGCCGAATACGGCGGCCTCTTCGCCGCGGCTTTCCTGTCCGCAACGCTCTTTCCGCTCCAGTCGGAAGCGGTGCTGTTCGGCATGCTCGTGTCGGATCGGTACCCGGTCTGGCTGCTGATCGCGGTCGCGAGTATCGGAAACGTGCTCGGGTCGGTCGTGAACTGGTTCCTCGGCCGCTTTCTGGCTCATTTCGAGGGGCGACCCTGGTTCCCGGTGAAGCGGGCGCAGATGGCCAAGGCGGAAGGCTGGTACCACCGCTACGGCCGTTGGACGCTGCTGCTCTCCTGGATGCCAGTGATCGGAGACCCGCTGACGCTCGTGGCAGGAGTGCTGCGCGAGCCGCTGCCGGTCTTCATCCTTCTCGTGGCCGTTGCGAAGACGGCCCGCTATCTCATGGTCGGGGCGCTCGGCTTCGGCTTTTCGGCTTGAAGTGCGACGGGGCTTCAGGGCCCCTGAACGCTTGCCCAGATCTCCTCGAGGTGCTCGGGTTCGAGCACATGGCCGGAGGCCGCGCGGACGACCGCATGCGTTCCCGCCGGAGCCTCTTCGGTCATCGCGGCGTGAACCGCCTCGCGCAGGGAAGGGAATTCGCGCGCACCGCTCCAGTTGCGGTGCTCCTTGTCGATGGTGGCGCCCACCTTCTCGTAGCTGAGATGAGCAGGAGCGTTCAGATCCTCCTTGGTGAGCATGATACCCTCGCGTTCCGGTCTTGACCTGCCACGCTAACGGGAATGGCCGCGCGACCGTTCCGTCCTGCGGGCCCGGGAACGGCGTCAGGCCTTCACGGCTTCGATGAGGATGCTGACGAGGCGGCCTTCCATCAGGTTGCGGACGAAATTCTGCCGCCGCTCGATGAAATCGCTGCCGAGGACGACCTGATTGGCGATCTGCTGCGCTCCCGGAGCAGGCGGCATTTCGCCGGATTGCGAAGCGGGAGCGATGAAGCGCTCCGTCTCGTCGACGAACTCGATGATGTGGAAGCCGGCCTTGGTGAAGGTCTGCTGCAGGACCTGCGGGGGAACAAGGAAGCTGGCCGAGGGAAACCGCGCCCAGGGAACCGGAAAGCGAACCGGACCGATGGGCCCGAGGGCGGCCTCGCTCCAGACGAGGTGCCCGCCGGGCTTGAGCACGCGCCGGATTTCCCGGCAGAGATGCGCCTTGTCGACTACGTTCATCCCTACATAGAGGCAAAGAGCGGCATCGAAGGAGTTATCGGCGAAAGGCATCCCAAGCGCATCCGCCTCGAGGAACGACACCTTCGTGTCGAGCCCGCAGCGCCGGGTAAGCTCGTTCGCCGTGACCACGAATTCGGGCGTGACGTCGATGCCCGTCACCATAACGTCGTATGTCTGCGCCATGTAGCGTGCGGGGCCGCCGATACCGCTTCCCACATCGAGCACATTCATGCCCGGCGTCAGTCTCAAACGGGCCACATGTTCACGAGTGGCAACGATTTCCCGGCCATGGAGTTGGTCGAAGGGGTAGAGCATTTCGGCGGCCAGTTGATCCGTGCGGTGACCCGCCTCAGCAACTGCCGCCAGGACCCGGTCAATAATGTCCGGACTTCCATAGTGATCTCGGACATCATCGCCGCGCTGCACCATTCACGCCTCCCGAGCCTCCCCTCGAAGCTCAAGTTTATGCGATTGAGCGTAGCATCGGGCCCATTGCCGAGAAGGCACTCTTTCGCGGTCATCCTTCAGGGGAGCCGGCCGAATGGCCTAGGCCAAATGGCCGCGACATTTTTGACATTCTTATGCCGAATTAAGAGTTTAAACCCGAAATATTATCTTATAACATTTCCACTGTTATCGGTTCTGCGAGGTCGCTTCTCCGGCTTCCGCAGGGCTTGACATACGGGGGACAGCACCATGCCGACAGGCGAGAAGATCTTCACATGGGAGGGCATCAGCCTGCCCTCATATTGGGGCGGCAACTGGGGCACAGGGACGGCCGACGTGGCGTTCGACCAGATCAGGACGACCGGTGCGAGCTCGGTCGCGATCATCCCGTCCTTCTACATGGACAACAAATACAGCAACACGATGGAGCTGAAGCAGTATCGCAGCGAGACCATCGCCCAGACCAAGGCGGCGATGCTCGATGTCACGTCGCGCGGCATGAACGTGATGCTCAAGCCTCATGTGGAATCCCTCGACTACACTTGGCGCGCCGAAATCGCGCCGTCGAATCCTGACGAATGGTTCCGAAACTACAAGGCGATGATGCTTCAGTACGCGCAGCTCGCCCAGGAGACCGGCGCGCCTATGCTCTGCATCGGCACGGAGCTGAAGAGCATGAGCAGCTCGCAGTATCGCGCCAAATGGGTCGATCTGATCGCCGCGGTCAAAAGCGTCTATAGCGGCCTTGTCACCTATGCGTCGACCTATGACGAGGTGGCCCAGGTGAGCTTCTGGGATCAAGTCGATTACATCGGCGTCGACGCTTACATTCCTCTGGTCGTGAATAATACGAATCCGACGGTCGACCAGCTGGTCAACGGCTGGATCCAGCCCTCGACGAATGGATGGGTCAATCAGGTCTATGGCGGCAAGTCCGCGATCGACTACTACAAGTCCCTGTCCGAGCAATACGGCAAGAAGATCATCTTCACCGAAGTGGGTTATCGCAGCCGCGACGGCAATGCCATGAACCCGGGTCTCTGGGCCGACGGCGGCACCGTCGACCACCAGGAGCAGCAGGACGCCTACACAGCCCTGTTCAAGGTGATGACCACCCATGGCGGCCAGTGGCTCGATGGTGCCTTCCTGTGGAGCTATCATCCCTTCGAGAATCCGGAAGCCAACGGCGTTCAGGCAACGGACTTCACCACGCAGAACAAGCCGGCCAATGCGGTGGTGGCCTATAACTACAACAGCCCCGCTCATGTTGCGGGCCTGAACCGGACCGGCACGACCGGGGCCGACAAGCTCGACGGCGGCTACCACAACGACACGCTGAACGGCGGGAGCGGGAACGACACCCTCTGGGGCGGCGCGGGCCAGGACTCCCTGAGCGGCGGCGACGGGACAGATCTCCTCACCGGCGGCAGCGGCAATGATACGGTCGATGGCGGCGCGGGCGACAACACGGCCGTTTTCTCCGGCTCGAGCGCCAATTACGCGATCGTGGCGAACGGCGACGGCAGCTTCACGATCACGGATGCGCGTGAAGGAGGCGACGGCACGGACGTGCTGCGGAACGTCCAATTCGCCCGGTTCACCGACCAGACCGTCGCACTTGGAGCAACGCCCCTCCTCCGCCGCCAGCCAACGCGGCTCCGACGGATGTCACGCTCTCCAATGCGTCCGTCAACGAGAACAGCGCCGGCGGAACCCTCATCGGGATACTGGGTGCAACCGACCCCAACGCGGGCGACACCTTCACCTACACGATCCTGAACGACCAGGACGCCAAGTTCCAGATCGCCGGCAACCAGCTCCAGGTGCGCAACGGCGCGGTTCTCGACTACGAGGCGAAGACCGCGCACCAGGTGACGGTCCGGGTGACCGATCAGGGTGGTCTGTCCTACGACAAGGTGCTCACCATTTCGGTCAACGATGTCGCGGAAACGCCTGCCAACCAGGCTCCGACGAAGCTGTCCCTGTCCGGGACGTCGATCAAGGAGAACGCCGCCGGCGGCCAGTATATCGGGCTTCTGAGCGCCACCGACCCCAACGCAGGCGACACGCTCACCTACTCGATCAAAAGCGATCCGGATGCCAAGTTCCAGGTATACGGCAATCAGCTCCAGGTGCGCGCCGGTGCGATCATCGACTACGAGACCAAAACTTCGCATCAGGTCACGCTCCGCGTGACGGATCAGGGCGGACTCTCATATGACCAGACCTTCACGATCCAGGTCATCGACGTGAAGAACGAGAAGGGCGGGACCCGCACCAAGGGTGTGGTTCTGGTGAGCAGCGAGTCGGGCGGCACGCTCGAAGGCGGCGTCGGCGACGATACGCTCTACGCCGCATCCGGCAGGGACATCCTGAAGGGCGGGTTCGGCCGCGACGTCTTCGTGTTCGACAAGCGCCCGAACAAGGCGAGCGTCGACAAAATCCTGGACTACAACGTCCGTGACGACACGCTCTATCTCGCCAAGAGCGCCTTCACGAAGCTCAAGAAGGGCATCCTGTCCAAGGATGCGTTCTGGGTCGGCTCCAAGGCGCACGATGCGAACGACAAGATCATCTACAACAAGGCGACCGGTGCGCTGCTCTACGACGCCGACGGCACCGGCGCCGCCAAAGCGGTCCAGTTCGCGCAGCTGTCGAAGGGGCTCGGCCTGACCCATTTCGACCTGCACGTGATCTGATCGGGACCGAATAGAAGGTCCTTGTCGATTCACTGGCCCGTTCCAGCTCTCCTGGGACGGGCTTTATCGTGCCTGCATGGTGGTCTGCTCCAAAAGCGGACCGCACATCGTTTCTAGGAGCGTCCCCATACCGCGCCCTCGGGGGTTGACGAAGCACCTCCGTCTGGAGTCCTGTGGCAATTGCAAGATTCTTACAGGATGAGCGAATGAAGAGAACGGCCCTCGCCGCCGCGGTCATCGCGTCCCTCATGGGGGCCGCCTTCGCCCAGGATGCTCCAGGGTCGGACCCCATGCGCCTCGTCGTGCGCCCGTCCGGGTATGAGACGGAACCCAACGACGCCAAGGAGCGTCAGGAACGGCTTCTGCGGCGCCTTGAGCAGAGCAACCATATGATGCGCTCCATCTGCATCAGTTGCGGCGACGCCTGGAAGCATCAGATCTATGCTCCCTTCAATCCTCTCGCCCGCCTCGGACAGGGAAGCCCGACGGCCGAGGAACAAAGTATCACGTCGCAGACTCAGTCCGCACAGTGATTGTCTGATCGCCCCGACGGGGTTCACGATATTGGGATTTGGCAAAGTTATCTTTGCAGTTGCTCAAGCCTGGCGACAGATTGAGCCGCTAAGATCTTTCCCCTATATCTAAAGAGGTACGGGGACGACCTCGTGCTTCCCGGCGATCGGTGGGGACGACCCTGCCTGTGACGGAGACCTGTCATGGCATGGACTTACCTGTTTCTCGCTGGCCTCTTCGAGATCGGCTGGGCAATCGGCTTGAAATACACGGATGGCTTCACGCGCCTTGTGCCGACGGTGCTGACAGCAGCCAGCATGATCGCGAGCGTCATCCTGCTCGGCCTTGCCCTCAAGACGCTCCCGGTCGGAACCGGTTACGCCGTCTGGACCGGCATCGGCACCGTCGGCACGGCGATCCTCGGCATCTACCTCCTGGGCGAACCCGCGACCGCGATGCGCCTTGCCTGCATTGGGCTGATCGTGGCCGGCATTCTCGGCCTCAAGCTCGCGTCCGGCTAGACCTGGAGCGCATCGCACGGCCATGCGGATTCCAGGATACTTCAGATCCCTCTCTTCAGCCGCATGGCTCAAAGCCTTCGTCCTGGCCGTATGCCTCACGATCGTGGCGATCGAAGGCTGGCGGGACTGGACCGAGCGCCACGAGGAATTCGTGCGCATCGAATCCGAGGTGGCGAACCTCGCCAAGTCCCTGGTTCAGCACGCGGAGGACACCTTCGAGCTGGCGGATGCGATCCTGGTCGATATCGTCGACCGCATCCAGTACGATGGCGGTTCGCCGGACGTGATCACCGAAATGGACCCGTTTCTCTCCGAGCGGATCCAGACCCTGCGGCGGTTCAAGTCCCTGACGATCTACGGCACCGACGGCACCCTCCTCGGCAGCTCACTGCCGGGACACCGCTTCAAGGTCAACGGCCGGGAGCTGGCCTTCTTCCGGCATCACAGCGCATCCGGTTCCAGCGGATGGTTCTTCGGCCCGCTCATCCGCGATCCGCTCGGCAGCGACTGGGTGCTGACGCTCTCGCGCCGCTTCAACAGGCCCGACGGCAGCTTCGGAGGCGTCGTCGTGGCCAGCATCCCGCATGTCTACTTCGCGAGCTTCTTCGGGCGATTCGACGTGGGGAGCGAGGGCACCATCACGCTGTTCCACGCGGACGGCACGCTCCTCTCGCGTTATCCCTATCGCGAGGCGGCGGTCGGTCGAAACGTCTCCTATGAGCCCTGGTTCAAGATCGGCGTCTCTTCGGGCGCCTTCGAATATGTTTCACCCATCGACGGCGTCAAACGCATCGGCGGCTACCAGCGCAACCACATTTTTCCGATCGGCGTGCTCGCCTCGGTCAGCGAATCCCAGGCGCTGGAAGACTGGAACCAGGAATTCATCTTCCGGTCGGTCGGCATCCTGCTCCTGGTTACCGTCATCGCCTGCCTCGGCTGGAGCCTGTCAGGGCAGCTCAGGCGGCGCGAGCGGGCGGAGGCCGAACTCTCCGTCCTGGCGGCGACGGACGGTCTGACCGGCCTTGCGAACCGACGCACCTTCGACAAGGCCCTCGAGGCGGAATGGAGTCGGGCTGCCCGTCACAACATGCCCTTGTCCCTCCTCCTCATGGACCTCGACCGCTTCAAGCGCTTCAACGACCACTACGGACATCAGGCAGGCGATCAGTGCCTGCAGACCGTCGCCCGGATCCTCCGCGACACGATCACGCGCCCCGGCGATCTCGTGGCGCGCTACGGAGGCGAGGAGATTGCCGTGCTGCTGCCGGCGACCGACGCCTCGGGCGCCTGCATGGTCGCCGAGGACGTGCGCTCCGCCGTCGAGGCGCTCGCCATTCCGCACAACGGGAACCACCCCGCATGCGTCCTGACGATCAGCATCGGCATGGCGACGCTCAAGCCCGCCTTCGAACTCCTTGACGCGGATCCGAAGATGCTGGTGAGCCTCGCCGACCAGGCGCTCTACCAGGCGAAGCTCAACGGCCGGAACCGGGTATCGATCGCGAGCGCGGCCTGAGCCGCCACCCGCGGGGTCTCAGAACACGCATTCGCGGAAGGCGGGAAGGACCGAGCCGCCCCAGGCGCCGTGGTAGCGCTCGAGCAGGCGCTCGGCGATCGTGCGTCCCGTCTCCACGATCTCGCCGGCATAGTCGATGTGGCGCGTCTCATCGCGCCCCTGGTCGTCGCGGTAGCCGCGTCGGGCAAGGCCCTGCCGCGACAGGGCCAGCGCATCGCGGGCGACGTCCTGCACCGAGCGGCCGCCGATGGTTGCCCGCAGGGCTTGCTTCGGCACGTCCACACGAAGACGCTCCCGCTCCTCGGCGCTCCAGCCCTTCACGAGCTCCCAAGCCCCGTCGAGCGCCGCCTCGTCGTAGAGCAGGCCGGTCCAGAAGGCCGATAGGGCAGTGATGTGCTCGGGTCCGCCCACATCGGCACCGCGCATCTCGAGATAGCGCTTGAGACGCACCTCCGGAAAAAGGGTCGAGACGTGATTCGCCCAATCGGATTGGGTGGCCCGCTCGCCCGGGAGCTGCGCGAGTCTACCGGCGAAGAGGTCGTGGAACGAGGCGCCGGCCACGTCATGGTAGGTCGAGTCGCGCTTGACGAAATACATGGGCACGTCGAGCGCCCAGTCGACATAGCGCTCGTAGCCGAACCCATCCTCGAACGCGAAGGCCATCATGCCCGTGCGGTCGCCGTCCGTATCGCGCCAGATCTGAGAGCGCATGGACAGGAAGCCGTTTGGCCTGCCGTCGGTGAACGGCGAGTTGGCGAAGATCGCGGTCGCGACGGGCTGAAGGGCGAGCGACACCCGCAGCTTCTTCACCATGTCGGCCTCGGACGCGTAGTCCATATTCACCTGCACGGTGGCGGTGCGATACATCATGTCGAGGCCGAGCGTGCCGACCTTCGGCATGTAGTCCGTCATGATGCGGTAGCGCGCCTTCGGCATGACGGGCGTCTGCGCCCGCGTCCAGAGCGGGCTCATGCCCAACGTCAGGAAGCCGATCCCGAGCCGCTCGCTGACGGCCTTGACGTGATCGAGGTGCAGCGCCGTCTCGGCCGCGGTCTCGTGCAGGGTCGTCAGGGGCGCGCCGGACAGTTCGAACTGCCCGCCGGGCTCAAGCGAGATGGCGCCGCCGCCCTCCTCGTCGGCGAGGCCGATCGGGTGACTGTTCTCCATGATCGGCTGCCAGCCGGTGAGGTTCTGCATTCCTTCGAGAAGCGCACGGATACCCCGTTCGCCCTCGTAAGGAACGGGCGTGGCGTCGGCCTTGTAGAAGGGAACCTTCTCGTGCTCCGTCCCGAGCCGCCAGCTCTCGCGCGGCTTCTCGCCGGACGCGATCCACTCGACGAGCTCGGACCGCGCGCCGATGGGAGTCGCATCGGATACGTCGCGCGCCATGCATCACCTCATGCAGAAAAGCGCGGCCGGGTGCCGCGCTGAATCAAGTCGAGTGTAGATAGGCGGGTTAAGGCCGAGCTGCAATGCGCCGCCGACAGATTGATGGGAGCACCCATGCATGCCCTGCAGGAAGGCGCGGCCGTGACACCATCGCCCCGGCCGCTCGGCTCGGACGGGAGGAGCCGATCAGTGCCGCACCATGGTGTCGCCGACCGTCTCGGCGGACAGCCAGTCCACCACGCCGGCCAGGGCATCGCGGTTCGACAGGCCGCGGCCAAGGGCCTCCGTATAGAGGGCGAGCTGCTGATCGGCGCTGGTGCCGCGGGCGACGATCCAGCGGGCGAGGTCGAGCTCCCGCTCGCAGCTGAGCGCCTTCGCGTCCTCGGCTACGAGGTCGAGGGTCTCGTCCAGGATCTGCCGGACGGGCTTGGCGCTGCGCGACGCCTCGTCGACGAAGCTTCCATGGATGCCGTAGCGCTGCGCCCGCCAGCCGTTCTCGTCGTTGATCGCCCGGGAGGCGCCGGTCTGGCCGGCGTTGAGCGTCGGGTCGCGGTGGAGACGGCGCACGAGGCAGCGATACAGGGCAGCGATCGCAAGGGTGTCGTCGACCCGCGTGCAGCTGTCCGCCACCCGGAGCTCCAGGGTCGGGTGCTTCAGCGACGGACGGATCACCCACCACACATAGCTCGAGTTCTCGATGGCGCGGGCCGCCACGAGGGTGTCGATGTAGCGCTGGTAGTCCGCCGCGTCCTGGAACAGATCGGGCAGGCCAGTGCGCGGCAGCTCGCGATAGGCGGCGAGGCGATAGCCGAGCAGGCCCGTGCGCTGCGACTGCCAGAAAGGCGAGGAGGTCGAGAGCGCCAGGAGCAGCGGTAGATAGGGCTGGATCCGGTTCATGATGTCCACGCGAGCGGCCAGATCCGGCACCTCCACATGGACATGCATGCCGCAGACCACCACGCGGCTGCCGACCATCTGCAGGTCGTGCATGACCTTGCCGTAGCGCGGCTGGGCATTCGGGCGCACCCGCGCCCACATGGCGAGCGGATGGGTCCCGGACGCCATCACGGTCAAGTTGTGGTCGCGGGCGATCGCGCCCACCGATGACCGGAGGTCGACGAGCTGCGTCCGCGCATCGGCGAAGTCGAGGGACGGCTTCGTGGCGATCTCGATCTGGGGCTCGAGCATCTCGGGCTGAATGTCTTCCGAGAGCTCATGGCGGCACTTGTCGAAGAATTCCTTCACCTTTCCTCGAGCGACGTCGCGCTTGGCGGCATCGTTGACGAAGTATTCCTCTTCGATACCGAACTTGTAATCCCCGCTCATTTTGTCTTCCTCAAACTTATTATTCCTGTTGCCGATGATCTGGGGAGATCTTCTTGCGAGCGCGGGCTCCAACCTGCCCCTGAATGGGGCGAGATTGGGGCCTGTCTGGCATAAACTGCTAAGCTTCTGAAGCTAGAGGAGGATCACGGACGGCCATCGTCGGATGGTCGGATCAGCTCCAATCGCCAAGCACGGACTGAACGACCGCCAGTGCCGCAACGGCGGCTGTGTCGGCGCGCAAGATTCGCGGTCCCAACGATACGCGAACACAACTTTCGTGGGCGACAACAAGCGCTCTCTCCGGGTCGGTAAAGCCCCCCTCGGGGCCCACGACAACGACGAGACCGGCCTTCTTGTTCCCGAAGCTTGACAGCGCCTGGACAGGGTTCGAGACGGGCGCATCCTCGTCGCAGAAGACGACCAGTCGGCCCTTCTCCAAGCCATTGACGAATTTATCGAAATTGATCTCGTCCCGGATCTCCGGGATCGACAGGATGCCGCACTGCTCCGCCGCCTCGATGGCGTTACTCCGCATGCGCTCGAGATTGACCCGGGTGCTCTGGGTCCGGCGGGTGATGACCGGCTGGAGAACCCCCGCTCCCATCTCGACCGCCTTCTGCACCATATAGTCGAGGCGCGCGTGCTTGAGAGGCGCGAAGGCATAGACGAGATCCGGCCGGGGCGACTGCGCGCGGGTCTGCTCGACGCATGCCAGATCGGCCGACTTGCGCCCCTCGACCGAAACCTCGGTCCGCCACTCGCCGTCCCGGCCGTTGAAAACCAGGACCGGCTCGCCGGCCTTGAGGCGCAGGACGTTCAGCAGGTAATTGGCCTGGCCACGGTCCAGAGGGATGCGTTCCCCGGCCCGAAGCGGCGCCTCCACGAACAGGCGGGGGGCATTGAAGTCGTAAGCAGCCATGGTCATCCCGCGATGTACGCTCGAGAATGGGGCGGAGCGGCGCTTCCGCAGCCCGTCGGACGGCCCGGACAGGTGCCGCTCCGGGCGGAGGGAAACCTTCTCTTAGCAATTTGCCCCCTCTCATGGGAGGGGCGCAGGGTGCCCGGTCACACGGAATTTAGGTGCGCCAGGACACCTTGTTACCTGTGCGGGGCCATTCGCCGCTTGGCCTGAAGGGCCTTAACCTGCTAACAGAGCACCGGCTCGCGAGACGTCGCGCGCTTGTTTGAAGGACTTTTGCCAATGACGCATTTCCGTTCGCACCTCACGGCTGCGTTTGCCGCCGCTGGCATTTTTGCGGCCGCTCCGGCCCTGGCTCAGTCGAGCTCCTGCCAGGACGCGCAGAAATTCCTCAGCGAACGCCAGAGCCTGATTCAGCAGATCAACAAGCTCGGCGGCGAGGGCAAGAAGAAGCAGATGGACCCGCGCGCCGCCTGCGGCGCCTTCACCAAGCTCGTCGCAAACGGCGAAGTCGGCGTGAAGTGGCTCAACGCCAACAAGGATTGGTGCCAGGTTCCCGACCAGTTCGCCCAGAGCTTCACGGAAGACCACAAGCGCGCCCAAAACATGAAGGGCCAGGCCTGCACGGCCGCTGCGAAGGTTGCCGAGATGGAGAAGAAGGCGAAGCAGGCCCAGCAGCAGCAGGGCCGCCAGGGCCTGCTCGGCGGCGGCGGCCTCACCGGCTCCTACACCATGCCGAAGGGTGCGCTCTAAGACGACGGCCTTTCCATGGAGCGCCCCGCTGCGTCCGCCTTGCCCGATGCCGTCCGGGGCCATTGGGCCGACCGTCTGGCTCCCGTCGGGCTGAGGCCCTATCTGCGCCTCGCCCGCATCGAGCGGCCGATCGGCTGGTGGCTCCTGCTCCTCCCGTGCTGGTGGTCCGCGGCTCTCGCGGCCCTCGCGGCGGGCCGTCCCTGGGCGGACCCGTTCCACTGCGTTCTCTTCCTCATCGGCGCAGTCGCCATGCGCGGGGCCGGCTGCACCTATAACGACATCGTCGACCGGGACCTCGACACCAAGGTCGAGCGGACCCGCGGGCGTCCCCTTCCGTCCGGCCAGGTGAGCCTCAAGGGCGCAGTCACGTTCCTGATCCTCCAGTGCCTCGTGGGCCTCGCCGTCCTGCTCCAGTTCAACGGCTTCGCCATCGCCACGGGCTTCGCATCGCTCGGGATCGTGGCGCTGTACCCGTTCATGAAGCGGTTCTTCTGGATGCCGCAGATCGTGCTGGGGCTGGCCTTCGCCTGGGGCGCCCTGATGGGATGGGCCGCGGCCTTCGGATCCTTGAGCGCCCCCGCGGTCGCGCTCTACCTCGGCAGCATCGCTTGGGTTGTGGGCTACGACACCATCTATGCCCTTCAGGACATTGAGGACGACGAGGTGGTGGGCATCAAGTCTTCCGCCCGCTTCTTCGGCGAGAAGGTCCGCCTCGGTGTCGCCACCTGCTACGCCTTGACCGTGGTGTTCATGGTGGCGGCGTTCATCCTGGCCGATGCGGGCCCGATCGCCTTCGCGGGCCTTGCGGTCTTTGCCCTCCACCTCGGCTGGCAGGTAGCCCGGATCGACCGCTCGGACGGGGCCGGCGCGCTGCGCCTTTTCCGCTCCAACCGCGATGCGGGCCTGATCCTTTTTGCGGCGATGACGCTGGAAAGCGCCCTCCGGGCTCTGTGAGGCTCAAGCATCAAGACGCGCGATGATCTCCTGCTCCCGGAACACGTGCGGCCGGGCGGGCATGCACCCCGTCTTGCGCCGCGTCAGGAAGCGGGGACGGCGGGAGGTGAGCAGCTTGTGACGGCTGCGCGGCCACAACGGCCCGACCTGGAGCCGCCCGACCTGCCGGTACAGGGCCATGACCGACCCGTTGGAGAACCTCACCGTCAGGGGAAGGCCGGCTGCGGCGCCGAGCGCGCGCCACTCGGCCACCACGTCCTCCTCCGCGTAAGGACCGAGGGTCATGAGCGCCCGGGTGCCG
This sequence comes from Pseudomonadota bacterium, assembly GCA_023426505.1. Classification (GTDB taxonomy): domain Bacteria; phylum Pseudomonadota; class Alphaproteobacteria; order Rhizobiales; family Beijerinckiaceae; genus Microvirga. The sequence goes on along the minus strand of JAFAAP010000168.1, from coordinate 30,243 downwards.
GCGAGGAGTACGAGGCGGAAGTCGCAGCCGTTCGGGTCGGCCTGCAGGGCCAGCGCCGTGGCGGAGGTTCCGAACCGGCCGATGACGGTTTCGGGATAAGCGTGAACCTGGGCCGCATGCCCTGCTCCACCGGTTAAAGGGTCGAGCCCGCTCCTGTGTGTCACCTGTCTCATCCCTGAAGTCGTTGGTTTCGCGCCGATCGGCGGCCTCTGCGGACCGCTCGCGGCGGGAACAACCTGGACCGCTCCCCGTGCCGATCGGCTTAAGAGCTTAGGTTAAGGGAGCGTTGCCGGGACGGTTTCGAGTCTGATGATCAACAAAACCTTCCATCTCGCTCAGGGAACTCCGGTATGGTATCGGCCCGGGTGGCATCTTCCGCCGCTGCTCCCCATCTCCTCCCGATGCTTGCTCCTTCCGATTTTCCCTCCTCCCTCGGTCAGGCCGTGCGCGATGCGGCGCGTCAGGCGGGCGCGATCGCCCTGCCCTTCTACCGTTCCGGCACGAAGACGGCGGCGCGCCTCTGGTACAAGGAACACTCCTCGCCGGTGACGGAGGCGGACATCGCCGTCGACACCTTCCTCAAGGACCATCTCGCCGGGCTTCTGCCCGAGGCCGCATGGCTGTCGGAGGAGACGGCGGACAATCCGACGCGTCTCGGCACGCGGCTTGTCTGGATCGTCGATCCGATCGACGGCACCCGCGCCTTCTCGACCGGACACCCGGACTGGTCCGTCTCCATCGCTCTCGTCGAGGACGGGCGACCCGTGCTCGGCGTCATCTATGCGCCGGTCCACGATCATCTCTACGAGGCGCGGATCGGCAGAGGCGCCTGGCGCAATGGCGAACGGCTCCATCTGTCCGGAGGGACGCCGAAGGACCCGCGGGTCGCCGGACCGAAGCCGCTCGTGGACCGATTCGCCCGCCACACGGGCCCGATCCAGCACCTGCCGAAGGTGCCTTCCCTGGCCCTGCGCCTTGCCCGGGTGGCGGAAGGCTCCATTGATGTCGGACTCGTCTCGTCCAACGCCCACGACTGGGACATTGCCGCTGCCGATCTGATCCTGCACGAGGCTGGCGCCCTCCTGACCGACTTCGACGGAACCGCCCCTGCGTACAACAAGCCGCAACCGCGCCATGACGAGATGGTTGCCGTTGCGTCACGGTTGCATCCCCGTGCTATTGGAGCCATGAGGACCTGAACTGAACAGCCTCGTTCGGCAACTCTATTGCGTTTCCCTAGGAGAATCCTTTCACCATGACCGACCAGCCCGGCAAGCAACTCCTTCACCTGGTTTTCGGGGGCGAGCTCACCAATCTCGATTCCGTGGATTTCCGGGATCTTTCGAAGCTGGACATCGTCGGGATCTACCCGAACTACGCGACCGCCCACGCGGCCTGGAAGGCCAAGGCGCAGGCGAGCGTGGACAACGCGCACATGCGCTATTTCATCGTGCACCTGCACCGCCTGCTGGATCCGCAGCAGAGCTGATCGTCGCAGGCGATGAGCTTCGTCAAACGCATCATCCGTGCGCGCGCCGTCCAGGAGGCCCTGGGCGGGCTCGTCGCGGGCTATCTCAAGCTCGTGCGGCGCACGAACCGGTTCGTCATGGAGCCGGCGGATGCCTATGACCGGATCGGCCCCATGATGCCCGTGATCGCCGCCATGTGGCACGGGCAGCATTTCATGATCCATTTCGCAAAGCGGCCCCAGGACCGGGCCGCGAGCCTCGTGTCGCGCTCCGGCGACGGCGAGTTCAACGCCATCGCGCTACGCCATCTGGGCGTGCGGGCGATCCGCGGCTCCGGCGCGCGGGGACGCGACATCCGCAAGAAGGGCGGCGTGGCGGCCATGCGGGCGATGCTGCGGGCCCTGAGCGACGGCGAAATGGTGGTGATGACCGCCGACATTCCGAAGATCGCCCGGGTCTGCGGCGAGGGCATCGTGACCCTGGCCCAAATGTCCGGGCGCCCCATCGTGCCCGTCGCGGTGGTGACGAGCCGACGCATCGACTTCGACAGCTGGGACAGGGCCAGCATCGGCCTGCCCTTCGGCCGGGGCGCCATGGTGCTGGGCGATCCCATTCACGTGCCGCGCGATGCGGACCCGCAGACCCTCGAGGCCCTGCGCCTGTCCGTGGAGCGGGAGCTGGACGCCGTGCACGAGCGCGCCTACGGGCTGATCGGCCAGAAGGATCCCGGCGCCAAGGTTCGTGCCGAGAGGCATGAGGCGGCGCTTGCGGGAGGCTCGCGCGCATGAGCCTTCCCTTCCTCGTCAGGACCTACCGCACCGCCACCGCGATCCTCGAGCCGGCCGTGGTCGGACTGCTCTACTGGCGTCAGCGAAAAGGGCGCGAGGACCGGACCCGCCTGGGCGAGCGTCAAGGCTATCCCAGCCGCGCCCGTCCCAAGGGGCATCTGGTGTGGGTCCATGGCGCCAGCATCGGCGAGACCCTGTCGCTCCTGCCTGTGGTGGAGCGCCTCACCCAGCGCGGGATGGCGGTGCTGGTCACCTCCGGCACGAAGACCTCGGCATCCCTGATCGCCCGCCGCCTACCGCCGGGCGCCGTCCACCAGTTCGTGCCCGTCGACGTGCCGCGCTACGTCCGGCGCTTCCTCGACCACTGGCAGCCGGACCTCGCCCTCGTGGCGGAGTCGGAGATCTGGCCCAACACGGTGATGGCTCTGGACCAGCGCCACATTCCGCTCGTGCTCGTGAACGCGCGCATGTCGGACCGATCGTTCCAGCGCTGGCAGAAGCTGCCGCGCATCATCGGCTCCCTGCTAGAGCGCTTCGCCCTCTGCCTCGCCCAGACCCAGGAGGACGCGGAGCGCCTGGCGCGCCGCGGCGCGCCGCGGGTGCTCGTCTCGGGCAACCTCAAGTTCGATTCCGCCCCGCCGCCGGCCGATCCGCGAGTGGTCGCCCATCTGTCGGGGCTCGTAGCCGGCCGTCCCCTCTGGCTCGCCGCCAGCACCCATCCGGGCGAGGAGGAATCCGTCGTTGCGGTGCATCGGGCGCTGGCCCAGCACCATCCGCATCTCCTGACGATCATCGCGCCCCGGCATCCGCACCGGGGACCGGAGGTCGCCGCAATGGCCGAGCGGGCGGGCCTGCGCGCCGGGCGGCGTTCGCAGGGCATGCATCCGGACCGGGCGACGGACATCTATGTGGCGGATACGGTGGGCGAGATGGGCCTGTTCTACCGGCTCGCCAACATCGTGCTCATGGGCGGCACGCTCGTGCCCATCGGCGGCCACAACCCCATCGAGCCCGCGAAGCTCGGGGCGGCGATCCTGCACGGCCCGCACGTGCACAGCGCGGCGGAGATCTACGCTGCCATCGACGAGGCGCGCGGCGCCTTGATGGTGAAGGACAGCGCGGCGCTCGCGCGGGCGGTCAGCCGGCTCCTCTCGAACCCTGCTCTGACGCGGGACATGGCTCGCGCGGCGGCCGACGCGGTGCATGTGCTCGGGGGCGCGGTGGACCGGACCATGCAGTCGATCGAGCCCTTCATCGTCCAGGCCAAGCTCGGGGCGCGCCGCTGATGCGCGCGCCCGCCTTCTGGTGGCAGGCGACGCCCTCTTCCCTCGCGCACCTTCTTCGTCCCGCAAGCCTGATCTATGGCGGCATCGCCGGGCGGCGCATGAGACGCCAAGGCATCCAGGCCGAGTTGCCGGTGATCTGCATCGGCAATTTCACGGCCGGCGGCGCCGGCAAGACACCCACCGCCCTCGCGGTCGCGGACCTGCTCGAAGCCGCCGGCGAGAGCCCGGCCTTCCTGTCCAGGGGGTACGGCGGCAAGCTCGCGGGGCCGATCGAGGTCGCGCGGCACCATACGGCTGCGGACGTGGGCGACGAACCGCTGCTGCTCGCCCGTCGCGGGCGGACCATCGTCTCGCACGACCGTCCGGCCGGAACGCGGCTGGCCGTGGAGATCGGCGCCACCGTCGTCGTCATGGATGACGGCCTCCAGAATCCGTCGCTCCGCAAGGACTGCGCCATCGCTGTGGTGGACGGCGCGACGGGGATCGGCAACGGCCTGCCCCTGCCCTCGGGCCCTCTGCGGGCGCCGCTGGCGACGCAGTGGAGAGCCGTCCACGCGGTGCTGGTGATCGGAAGCGGCACGGCCGGAGAAGCGGTCGCCCGTGAGGCGGAGCGGTACGGAAAAAGGGTCTTCTTCGGGCGCCTCGCTCCTGATCCGACCGTGGCCGGATCGCTGCGGGGCAAGCGGGTCCTGGCCTTCGCCGGGATCGGCCGGCCGGAAAAGTTCTTCGACACCCTGCGGGAATGCGGCGCTGCGGTCGAACGCATGAACGCTTTTGCGGATCACCGTTCCTTCAGGGCGGCGGATCTCGAGCGCTTGAGAAAAGAGGCGCGGGATGCGGGACTTCAGGCAGTGACGACCGAGAAAGATCTTGCTCGCATCGCCGGATCTCATCTGACGGAGCATTGGCCGGACCTAGTGGCCCTGCCGGTGCGGCTCACCCTTGAGGACGAGAGCGCCTTCCGCAACTTCCTCCTCCGCCATGTGGAGGAGCGGCGCATCGACGCCATGTCATCGTGACGGAGCCGTGCCGGTGATGCGCATCATCACCGCCTCGGGCGACGCATAGGCTTCCTGAAGCTCCACGCTCCAGTACTTGAGCTCATCGAGGGGGATCGGCTGCCCCGTGACGCCGCAGCGCACGAAGGCTCCGGGCTTCACGACCCTGAGGTTGCTGTCGAGATATTGCACCACGGCCTCGCCGCCGGTGCGCTCCTGCTTGTTCATGCGCTCAATCGCCGATGTCTGGAGGGCCTGCCCTTCACATAAGGACAAGGAGCAGGTCTTTTCAATGACGCCTCAGAACAGAGCCCCCTGCTCCTCCGCGAGCGCGATCTTGAGTTTGGCGATCTTCGGCCGCGTCCCGATGCGCCCGCCGGTGGCGTCCACCTTGCCGTCCGCGAATTCGAGCACGAGGGCCTGCCCGTCCAGAACCGCATCGGCCGAGCGCAGGGGCTGTCCGTCGAGGTCCCGCACGAGGGCGAAGCCGCGCTTGAGCACCGACTTGTAGTTCAGGCTGTCGAAGAGATGGGCCACGGATTCCAGGCGATCGGCCTTGCGGGCGATCTGGCCCGCGAGGGCCGGTCCGAGGCGCTCGGCCAGACCGGTCACCAGCTCGCGCCGCTGGCCGATCCGCACCACTTCGGCCCGCAGCAGCGCCGCGCGGGCGGCCTCCAGCCGCTGGCGCATATGGTCGAGCTTGTCGGCTCGGCTCTGGAGGATGCGCTTCATGGCCTCCTGCGGCCGGACCTCGACCGCGTCGAGCCGCGCCCGCATCTTGGCGACGCGGGCCACCGGCGACAGGTTGGCCAGCTGGGTCGCGAGCCGGCGAAGGCGTTCCTCGTGGCCGCGGGCGTTGCGGGACAAAGCCGGATAAAGCTTCGTGGCCGCGAGATCGAGCCGCTGGCGCTTGGGCGAGAACAGGGCCTCCGGCGTCGGCAGGGCCCGGGCCGTGGCGCGCAGGTCGGAGCGGCGGCGGTCGATCACCCGCAGCACCGATTCCACATGGCGGCGTGAGAGGTCGTTGACGGCCGCCATGAGCTCGATGCGCACCGGCACCACCATCTCGGCCGCGCCGGTCGGCGTCGGCGCGCGGACGTCGGCAGCATGGTCGATCAGAGTCCAGTCGGTCTCGTGCCCGACCGCAGAGACGAGCGGAATCGCGCTCTCGGCCGCGGCACGGACCACGATTTCCTCGTTGAAGCCCCACAGGTCCTCGATCGAGCCGCCGCCGCGGGCGACGATCAGGACGTCGGGCCGCGGCACACGGCCTCCGGGCTGGAGCGCGTTGAAGCCCCGGATGGCCGCCGCCACCTCCGCCGCGCAGGTGTCGCCCTGCACGCGCACGGGCCAGACCAGGACCTGACGCGGGAAGCGGTCCTCCAGCCGGTGCAGGATGTCGCGGATCACGGCGCCGGTGGGCGAGGTCACGACCCCGATCACCCGCGGCAGATAGGGCAGCCGCCGCTTGCGCTCGGCCGCGAAGAGCCCCTCGGCATTGAGCTTGCGCCGCCGCTCCTCCAGCACCGCCATGAGGGCGCCGATGCCGGCGGGCTCCAGCGTCTCGACCACGATCTGGTACTTGGACGAGCCCGGGAAGGTGGTGATGCGCCCGGTGGCGATCACCTCCATGCCCTCCTCCGGCCGGATCTTCAGCTTGGCGAAAGAGCCCTTCCAGATCACCGCATCGATGCGGGCATTCTGGTCCTTGAGGCAGAAATAAACGTGGCCGGACGAATGGGGCCCGCGATAACCCGATACCTCGCCGCGCAGGCGCACATGGCCGAACGCGTCCTCGAGGGTGCGCTTGAGGGCGCCCGCGAGATCGGAGACCGACCATTCGGGGGCGTTGGAGGGGGCTTTTTCCGCGAACATGCCGAGAACAGTACCGGGTCGGACGGGGGTCTGCCAAGGCCGATGGGAGTCGCGCCGGAAGAACGTGGATAAGTGTGATCCGCACGCTGCATCGCCACCAATCCGACTCAAATGAGGCTTCCGGAGCGGCCGCGTCGGCCCAGCACTTTCAGGGTAGCCGAAGCCTCTCCAAGCCTTTATGAGCCCAAGCGGCACAGGAGGGCTTGCGCATGAACATTCTTCTTATCGGCTCCGGCGGACGGGAGCATGCGCTGGCCTGGAGCCTCTCGGCGAGCCCGCTCTGCGACCGGCTCTTCATCGCTCCGGGCAATCCCGGGACGTCTCAGCACGGCACCAATGTGGTCGTGGACGTGACGGATCATGCGGCGGTGATCGCCTTCTGCCGCACCATGGGGATCGATTTCGTCGTCGTCGGCCCGGAGGCGCCGCTGGTCGCCGGGCTCGTGGACGACCTCAAGGCTGCCGGAATCAAAGCCTTCGGGCCGAGCAAGGCGGCCGCGCAGCTCGAAGGCTCGAAAGCCTTCACGAAGGATCTCTGCGCCGAATTCGGCATCCCGACCGCCGCCTACCGGCGCTTCACCGATGCCGAGACGGCCAAGACCTATGTGCGCAATTACGGGGTGCCGACCGTCGTGAAGGCCGACGGGCTCGCCGCCGGCAAGGGGGTGGTGGTCGCCACCTCCTTCGAGGAAGCGGAGGCCGCCATCGACATGATGATCGGCGGAGGCCGCGGCGCCGCAGGCGCCGAGGTCGTGATCGAAGCCTTTCTCGAAGGCGAGGAGGCGAGCTTCTTCGCCCTCTGCGACGGCAGAACCGCGGTCCCATTCGGCACCGCGCAGGACCACAAGCGCGTCTTCGACGGCGACCAGGGGCCGAACACCGGCGGCATGGGGGCCTATTCGCCCGCCGCGGTGCTGACGCCGGCGCTTCAGGACCGGGTGATGCGCGAGATCATCATGCCGACGCTCGCCGGCATGCAGGCGCGCGGCACACCCTATACGGGTATCCTCTATGCGGGCCTGATGCTCACCGACAAGGGGCCGCAGCTCATCGAGTACAACGCCCGCCTCGGCGACCCCGAGACCCAGGTGCTGCTGCCGCGCCTCAAATCCGACCTCGTGACGGCCCTCCTTGCCGCCTGCGACGGCGTGCTCGACAGCATCTCCCTGCAATGGAGCAACGAGGCGGCGCTCACCGTGGTGATGGCCGCAAAGGGCTATCCCGGCGCGGTCGAGAAGGGCTCGGAGATCAAGGGCATCGATGCGGCCGAGGCCCTCGACGGCGTGATCGTGTTTCACGCCGGCACGAGGCAGGACGGCGACAGGATCCTCGCCAATGGCGGGCGCGTGCTCAACGTCACCGCCATGGGCCGGACGATCACCGAGGCGCAGGCCAAGGCCTACGAGGCCGTTTCGAAGATCGACTGGCCGGAGGGCTTCTGCCGCCGCGACATCGGCTGGCGCGCTGTGGAGCGGGAGGGCTGACGAACGGACCGGCTCCGCTAGATGAGGACGAACACCAGTCCGACATCGCAAGGCGGCCCTCATGAGCGACGATCTGTTTCCCGGTTTCGACTCCCACTGGATCGACACGGAGGTCGGGCGCGTCTTCGCACGCTCGAAGGGCGACGGCCCTCCCCTCGTGCTGCTGCACGGGTTTCCGCAGACCCATGCCATGTGGCACCACCTCGCTCCGACGCTGGCCGAGAGGCACAAGGTCGTGTGCATGGACCTGCGCGGCTACGGTTGGTCGACGGCCCCGAAGGGCGACCCGAACCACGAGACCTACTCGAAACGCGCCATGGGCCGCGACGTCGTCGCCGTGATGGAGGCGTTGGGCCACGTGCATTTCGCCGTGGCGGGACACGACCGCGGCGCTCGGGTCGGCTACCGGCTCGCCCTCGATCATCCGGGCCGGGTCGAGCGCCTGGCGCTCCTCGACATCCTGCCGACCTTCCACGTCTGGGCGCAGATGAAGGCCGGCAAGGTCCCGGCCGCCCACTGGGGCTTCCTCTCCGAGTCCTATCCGAAGCCGGAGCAGGAGATCGGCCAAGACCCGCTGGCTTATTTCGAAGGGCTTCTCGCCAAGTGGTCCGCCCCCGGCGACCTGTCCTTCCTCGACCGCTGCGCACTGCAATCCTATCGGGACAGCTGCAACGACCCGACCCGCATCCACGCCTTCTGCGAGGATTACCGGGCCGGCGCCACCCGCGACGTCGAGGCCGATGAGGCCGATCTGGCGGCGGGCAAGACGATCGGTTGCCCGAGCTATCTGATCTGGAGCGACTTCTACCTGGTCAGCGGCCCCGTAGGCCAAGCCGAGCACCCGCTCGACGTATGGCGCAACTCCTTTGCGCCGAAAATCCACGGCACAGGCATCACCTCGGGCCATTTCGTGGCCGAGGAGAACCCGAGCGCGACGCTGGAGGCGCTGGGGGCGTTTCTCAGCAAATAGGGACTTCTGTGCAGTTCCCTTCTAACGCCATTTGCTCAAATGAGTGGGCGCTCTTCCTTGCCTCAGATTGCCGATTTATTGTAATGTTATTCAGTTAAATAAAGATTCTTGTCATGCCGCTTTCACGCAAAAGGAATTTCAGCAGCCCCGTAGGGGAGATGGTCCCTTCGGACTGCGACATGACCCTCATGCCAAGCGGCAACTATCTGGCGGTTTGGGCGTCGTTCAATCGTGCCGGCGATGGATTTATCCATTCGGCAGTCTTCAAACCGGACGGATCGGTGCTGCGCGCACCACAGCTGTTGCATACTACAACAGGAAACAACCTGACCTCTGTGGAGGTTGCTGCCCTTCAGGACGGTCGCGCCGTCGTCGCATGGAAGCAAAGCGATGGTGCTGCAGCGCCGCTGATGGCTCAAATCCTCGATGCCAGCCCGAACCACAATCCACAGGGCAGCCGCTTTCAGATCAGCGATACCGATGTAGTAAATCCCATTCTTAGAGACATCGCTCCACTCGCGGGAGGCGGCTTCGCTTTCACTTATGACGGATCCGTCAACTCGACGGGATATGTCATCGAGGGCGTCGCAACAGCATCCGCGACCGGCGCATGGTCCGCCCAATCCTTCGGGCTCCATTCTTTTGTCAGCAATCAAAATGTCGGAACGGTTCTGATGCCGGATGGTGCCGCCGTCGTCGTCGGAGCATTCGCCGAACAGAATACCACGAAAATCATGGCCTATCGGCATGATGTGCGGAACGGGCAAGATCAAGGCCCAATCTGGACTTTGGGTACGTCCGGAGTGCTGACCGAAATCCATCCAGGCGTCGTGTCGGTCGGGAACAACTTCGTTGTGCTCTGGGAGGATATTAGCAACAATCTGCCGGTCCTGCGCCTGCAGGCCTTTAGTGGGACGACCGGCCAAGCCGTGGGCCCCGCAACGCAATTCTCGAAGCCACCGGGGCAGATCTGGGGCAACCCCAAAATAGTGCCGCTCTCTAACGGAGGCTTTGCCGTCGCCATTCAGACGACCGTCAACAATCAGGATGACGTCTACGTCGCCGCCTGCGCCGCTGATGGTTCGGTCGTCCAGGATATGGTTGCGGTAGGCATGACGGCTGGCGATCAGACGGCAGAATCCATTATTTCCCTCTCAAATGGGGCCTTTGCCGTAGGCTGGGTCAACAGCGGCGCTACAGTGGGATTCGTTACTGAGATCTTCGGCATCCCCTCCGGCACACAGCCCGGCAACAACTCGGGCGGAGGAAGCGGCGGCACCGGCGGGAGCAATGTCATCAATGGCAGCAATAATTCGGATGTCTTGCTCGGGACAGACAGCAACGACCGGCTGTTCGGGCAGGGCGGCGCCGACACGCTCAAGGGCGAGGCTGGCAACGACACGCTCAGCGGCGGCGAGGGCCGGGACAAGCTCTACGGTGGTAAGGGCTCAGGCAGCCGCGACGCGTTCCTGTTCGACGTGAAGCTGACCAGCAAGGGCGTGGCGAACAAGAACAAGGACGTGATCTACGACTTCGGCTCGAAGTACGACTCGATCTACTTCGACGATGCGGCGTTCACCAACAAGACCATCGCCAAGTACCTGAAGAACAAGGGTGCGGCGCTCGACAAGCCGGTGAAGATGAAGAGCAGCTTCTTCAAGGTGGGCGACAAGGCTGCCGACAAGGACGACTTCTTCATCTACAACGCCCGGCCCAAGAAGCTGTACTTCGACGTGGACGGCTCCGGCGCGAAGGCCATGGTCGAGATCGCCAGCCTCAAGCTCCAGAAGGGCGAGGGCACAACCCTCACCTGGAAGGACTTCTTCTTCGTGTAACCAGGCATTGCGGCGTCAGCCAGGCCTAACGGCAGGAGCATACGATTTCTTATCCGTCTGACCTGACATGTCGGAATTTCAGGCCAATTACCGCCGCCCCTTGAAGAACCCCCTGAGCAGGGTCGCGGCCTCGCTTTCGCGGATGCCGCCATAAACCTCCGGGGCGCGGTGGCAGGTGGGCTGGTCGAAGAAGCGGACTCCGTTCTCGACGGCGCCGCCCTTCGGATCGTAGGCGGCGAAATAGACCCGCCGGATCCGGGCGAACGAGATGGCGGCGGCGCACATAGTGCAGGGCTCCAGCGTCACGTAGAGGTCGCAGCCGGTGAGCCGCTCGTCGTCCAGCACCTCGCAGGCGCGCCGGATCGCCAGCATCTCGGCGTGGGCGGAGGGGTCGCGCAGTTGGCGTGGCCGGTTTCCGTCGGATGCGATGAGGCGGCCGTCGCGCACGATCACGGCCCCGACCGGCACCTCGCCACGCGTCGCCGCCGCCCGGGCCTCGTCGAAAGCTGCGCCCATGGGATCGAACTTGTTGCAGCCGGCGTTGTCCATGGCCCTCGCTTCTCTGTGTATCCTCTGCTATCAGGCCGCCATGACCGACAGCAACGACAATCATCGGAAGGGCCGTCCGCCAGGGCGCCCCGACCGCGGCCGCCCTTCCGGTGACCGGCCCTTCCGCAAACCGCGCGACGGCGACGACCGCCCGTTCCGCGCCCGGAGCGGCGACGACCGCCCCCGTAAGCCCCGTGAGGGCGGCGACAAGCCGGTCCGGGGCCGCGGCGGCGAGGATCGGCCGCGCCGCTTCGACCGCGCCAAGGACGAGCGCCCGCGTCGCGTCCTGGAGGCAGGCGCCGAGGCACCTGCCGAGACGCAGGCCCAGGAGCCCACGGAGGAGCGCATCGCCAAGGTGATCGCCCGCGCAGGCCTCGCCTCCCGTCGGGATGCTGAGGCCATGATCGCGGAAGGCCGCGTGACCCTCAACGGCAAGGTGCTCGACAGCCCGGCCGTCAACGTGTCGACTGAGGACAAGATCACGGTCGATGGGGAGCCCCTGCCCCTTCGGGAGCGCACCCGCCTGTGGCTGTTCCACAAGCCGCGCGGCCTCGTGACGACCGCCCGCGACCCGGAAGGGCGCCCGACCGTGTTCGAGAGCCTGCCCGAGGACCTGCCGCGGGTGGTGGCGGTCGGCCGGCTCGACATCAACACCGAGGGACTCCTGCTCCTCACCAATGACGGCGGGCTCGCCCGCGTCATCGCCCATCCGGACACCGGCTGGCTGCGCCGCTACAAGGTGCGCGCCCATGGCGAGGTGACCCAGGCCGATCTCGACAACCTGCGCGACGGCATCACCATCGAGGGCATCGAGTACGGCCCCGTGGAGGCCCGCCTCGACCGGGTGCAGGGCGACAACGCGTGGATCACGCTCGGCCTGCGTGAGGGCAAGAACCGCGAGGTCAAGCGCATCCTCGAGCATCTCGGCCTCCAGGTGAACCGCCTGATCCGTCTCTCCTTCGGGCCGTTCCAGCTCGGCGACATCGAGCCCGGCCTCGTGGAGGAGGTTCGCACCAAGGTGCTCAAGGACCAGCTCGGCACGGCGCTCGCGACCGAAGCCGGCGTCGATTTCGAGAGCCCGGTGCGCGAGCCCATTGCCCCCTTCGGCTCGCCGAAGAAGCGGGAGCGCGAGGAGCGCGCCCGCGCCGAGCGCGACGAACGCCCTGCCCGCGCCGGACGTGACGAGCGCCCAGGCCGCTTCGGCCGCGACCGGGACGAGGAGCGCCCGCGCCGCCGGAACGATGACGACCGGCCGTTCCGCGCCCGCAGCGACGATCGTCGCGGCCGGGACGAGGAGGAGCCGAAGAAGCGTCCCTCGCGGCTCGATGTGAAGACGAGCGTCTGGCGCGCCGGAGAGACCGAAGACGGCCCTCGGAAGAAATTCGCCCGCCGCGACGCCGATCCCAAGACGGCCCGTGCCGCCAGCGCCGAGCGTCCGCGCCAGCGCGTCGGCTCCATCGCGTCGGGGGATCGCAAGGTGAAGGTCGAGCGCCTGGTCAGCGAGCCGAGGGAGGAAGCTTCCGAGCGCAGGCCGCGCCGCGAGGCGGAGCGCAGCGAGCGCGCCCCGCGGGTCAGGCGCGAAGGCGGGTTCGACCGCCCGCGGCGCGACGATGACCGCCCCCGCCGTCCGGCCGGCGACAAGCCGTTCCGCTCCCGCTCCGAGGGTGACGAGCGTCCCCGTCGCCCCCGTCCGGAAGGCGGCCGCCCGTTCCGCAGCCGCGACGGCGACAAGCCGTTCCGGGCCGGTGGCGACGAGCGTCCGCGCCGTGGTCCGCCCCGGGGAGAAGGCGCAGGCCGCGGTGGCCCGCGAGGTGGTGCCGGCGGCGGCTTCAAGGGCGGCCCGAGAGGCGGCTCCGGCGGCTTCAAAGGGGGACCGAAGGGCGGCTCCAAGGGCGGCCCGCGCGGTCGCCGTCCGTGAGGGCTGAGCCGTGAGAATCGTGGGCGGGCGCTGGCGCGGCCGCTCGCTGGCAGGGCCGAAATCGGACGGCATCCGTCCGACCTCGGACCGCCTGCGCGAGACGATCTTCAACATCCTCCAGCATTCCTATGACGATCCCGTCGAGGGCGCCCGCGTGCTCGACCTCTTCGCCGGAACCGGCGCCATGGGGCTGGAGGCCCTGTCGCGCGGAGCCTCCTTCGCGCTCTTCGTCGACGACGGCGCGCAGGCACGCGGCCTGATCCGTGAGAATGTGGAGACGCTGGGCGCCGGCGGCGCCACGCGCCTCTTCCGCCGCGACGCCACCCGCATGGGCCCGGCCGCTCCCAACGCCCCCTTCTCGCTGGTCTTCTGCGATCCGCCCTACGGCAAGGACCTTGCGCCCAAAGCCCTGCGCTCCTGCGCCGAAGGCGGCTGGCTTAACCCCGATGCGCTCGTGGTCGTGGAGGAGGCGCAAGGGGTCGAGGTCACCCTCCCTGAAGGCTTCGAGGAGATCGAACGGCGCGACTATGGGGAGACGAAGGTGGTGTTCGGACGGTTTGGCGCCGGCGGAGCGGACTGAGCACCCGCCCGGCCCGCTCGCTGCAGAACCGCGTCATCGCGGCAGCGCATACGCGATCACGTAATCCCCCGCCTTCGTGCCGAGCGAGCCGTGGCCGCCGGCGACCACCAGCAGGTATTGGCGCCCGTCCGAGCCCGTGTAGGTCATGGGCGTCGCCTGTCCGCCGGCCGGGAGCCTGCCTTCCCAGAGCTGCTTGCCGTTCAGGATGTCGTAGGCGCGCACGTAATAGTCGATCGTGCCCGACAGGAACGCCACGCCGCCGGCCGTGACGATCGGGCCGCCGAGATTGGGCACGCCCATCTTGAACGGCAGCGGGATCGGCGAGCGGTCGCGCACGGTTCCGTTCTTGTGCTGCCAGATCACGTTGCCGGTGGTCAGGTCCGCCGCGGCCACGTAGCCCCAGGGCGGCGCCTGGCATGGCAGATCGATGATCGAGGTGAACGGGTAGAGCTGGACTGCGAAGGGCGCGCCGAAATTCTCGTTGAGCGCCGGCAGGCTTCCTTCCGGTCGGTTCTCGCCCTGCACCACCAGGGTCGTGGCGTTTGGGCGCGGCACGAGCCGCGACACGAAGGCCAGGTAGGTGGGCGTCGTGAAGGCGATCTGGCGTTCGGGGTCGACCGCGATGCTGCCCCAGTTGAACACGCCGAAATTGCCCGGATACACCAGCGAGCCTTGCATGGACGGTGGCGTGTAGCGCCCCTCGTAGCGCAGCCGGTGGAACTGGATGCGGCAGGCGAGCTGGTCGAACATGGTGGCGCCCCACATGTCCCGCTCCCGCAGCGGCGGCGGGTCGAACGAGAGCCGCGAGACGGGCTGCGTGGGCGCCGTACGATCCCCGTCCGCCGCGCCCTGCGGCGCCGGCTTCTCGCTCACGGGAAGCACCGGCTGCCCGTTGCGTCGGTCGAGCACGAAGAGCTCGCCCTGCTTGGTCGGCTGCACGAGCGCCGGCACCACCTGTCCGTTCACCGTGAGGTTGACCAGGCTCGGCTGCGAGGGAACGTCGTAGTCCCAGAGGTCGTGATGGACCGTCTGGAAGTGCCAGCGGACCTGGCCGGTGGCGAGGTCGAGGGCGACGACGGAGGAGGAGAAGCGCTCCACGTTGCCGCTGCGGTTCCCGCCCCACTGGTCGGGCGGCTGGTTGCCGAGCGGCACGTAGACCATGCCGAGCTCCTCGTCGACGCTCGAGATCGACCAGCTGTTGGGCGAGTTCGGCACATAGGTTTCGCCCGGCGCGATCGGCATCGTGACGTCCGGATTGCCGGAGTCCCAGTTCCAGACGAGCTGGCCCGTGTTCACGTCGAAGGCGCGGATGACACCGGACTGCTCCTTGGTCGACACGTTGTCGAGCACCGTGCCGCCGACGATGATGAGTTTGCCCGTCACCACGGGCGGCGACGTCGAGTAATAGGCGCCGGGCTTCACGTTCGGCATGTTGCGCCAGAGGTTGATCTGCCCCTTGCCGCCGCCGAAATTGGCGCAGACGGTGCCGTTGTCCGGGTTCATGGCGATCAGACGACCATCGGCGGTCGGCATGAAGAGCTTTGCGCCGCACTCCTCTGTCGTCCGATGATCGGACGCGGCGATCGGCAGATCGGGAACGGCAGGGGACCTGGGCGGCATCGGTGCAGCCGGCGCGGATGCGGCAGCCCCGCCCGAGCCTGCATGGTACGAGAGCCCGCGGCAGGTCAGGTGCTGGAGCGCGAGATCGCCCCGGATCTTGGGATCGTAGCGCCAGATCTTCGTGCCGGTGGTGGCGTCGAGGGCGATGATCGACTGATGCGGCGTGCAGAGGAAAAGCCGGTTGCCGATCTTCAGCGGCGTGACCTGGAACGTCGTCTCCTCCGGGTCGCCGGGCTGTCCGCGCACGTCGCCCGTGCGGTAGGTCCAGGCGACCTCGAGCTGAGACACGTTGGCCGGCGTGATCTGGTCCAGGGGTGAGTAGCGCTGGCCGTAAGCCGTGCGCCCGTAGGCGTGCCATTCCCCGGGTGGAACGCCGAGCGCGTCGGGGGGCACGTCCGCGCGGGCATCCGGCGCCATGCCGTCGATGCGGTGGCGGTCAACGAACCAGGAGGCCGCCGCGACCGCAAGGGCGACGGCCAGCACGGCCGTGAGAGGCAGGCCTGCTCCGCGGAAGGCGGAAACCCGTCGCGACGGGGGTTCTTCGTCCGTGCGCCCACCGAGGGCCCGCGTGACCCATGGCAGCAGCAGGAAGATCCCGAGCAGGAACACGATGCCGCCCCGGGCTGCCAGAGGCCACCAGTCGAGCCCGACCTCCCACAGCGCCCATGCCAATGTCCCGGCCACGACAGCCGCATAAACCCAGAGCGCTACGGGGCTGCGCCGAACGAGCAGCAAGGCGGTCAGGAGGAACCCAACGGCAGCCGCGGCATAGTACCAGGAGCCGCCCAGCAGGATGAGCCAGATGCCGCCGGCGCCGAGGGCAAGCCCGAAGAGAGCCGCGAGAATCGCAGCCACGATCAGACCTGGACTCCGCCTCACGCCCACTATCGCCCACCTCGATGCTGCCACCCGCCGACGGGGTAACCCGTCCAGGGCGCAATTGTTCGTGCAGGGCGGGAATGCGGACCGCGCACGCCGCATGGCCTCAAGCCATCTCTCGCTTGGGAATGCGCGAACGGCGCGCTATACCGCCTGCTTCCGTCGATCACGCGTGAAAGCTGCTTCCATGAAAGCCGTCGTCTTCGAACAGTTCCGCCAGCCGCCGTCCCTCCAGACCGTTCCCGATCCGTCGCCGACGGCGCAGGGCGTGGTGGTGAAGGTGGAGGCGACGGGGCTGTGCCGCAGCGACTGGCATGGCTGGATGGGTCACGATGCCGATATCGTGCTTCCGCATGTGCCAGGCCATGAACTGGCTGGGGCGATCCAGGCCGTCGGCTCCCAGGTCTCCCGCTGGAAGATCGGCGACCGCGTGACCGTGCCCTTCGTCGGCGGATGCGGACATTGCCACGAATGCAACTCGGGCAACCATCAGGTCTGCGAGCACCAGTTCCAGCCCGGCTTCACTGCATGGGGTTCCTTCGCCGAATATGTCGCGCTCGACTATGCCGACACCAATCTCGTCGCGCTTCCCGAGGATCTCGACTTCGCCACCGCCGCGAGCCTCGGCTGCCGCTTCGTGACCTCGTTCCGGGCAGTGGTGGATCAGGGCCGCGTCACGCCCGGAGAATGGGTCGCGGTGCATGGCTGCGGCGGCGTCGGCCTCTCGGCCATCATGATCGCGAGCGCTATGGGGGCGAACGTCATCGCCATCGACCTGACGGAGGAGAAGCTCGCCTTCGCCCGCGAGATGGGGGCCGTGGCGACGATCAACGCGTCCGAGACGGACGTGGTCGGCGCCGTCAGGGAACTCACGAAGGGCGGAGCCCACGTATCGATCGACGCCCTCGGGCATCCGACGACGTGCTTCAACTCGATCGCAAACCTGCGGCGCCGCGGGCGGCACGTTCAGGTCGGCCTGATGCTCGACGAGCATGCGACGCCGCGCATCCCGATGGACCGGGTCATCGCCTGGGAGCTCGAGATCCGGGGCAGCCACGGCATGCAGGCATTCCGCTACAGCGCCATGATGGACATGATCCAGACCGGCAAGCTCGCGCCGCAGAAGCTCGTCGGCAAGAGGATCAGCCTTGCCGAAGCACCCGATGCGCTGATGCGCATGGACAGCTTCGAGGGAACCGGCATCAGCGTCATCACGCGGTTCTGAACCCGCATTGGAGCAGCAGGGCTACTCATTCAGTGGAGCCGTGACGCGGGCCCCGCACACACGCTATCGTGATGCGGGGCTCGACGCAGTCGGCGCTCGCAACCACGGGAGGGCGCCATGAAGGCATGCTGGCTCGGATTGATGCTGATCGGCGCAGGCGTGGCGGGGCCGTCCGCCATGGCCCAACAGCTCCCGAGGTTCAATGTCGAGGCCACCTGCAGGGCGGCGCAGCCGCTGAGCGCCGAGGACACCAATCCTTACGACAGCTGCATGCGGGACGAGACCGGCGCGGAGCGTCAGCTGCAGGGCACCTGGAGTTCCGCCGCCCCGGCCCTGCGCGAGAGATGCGCGCAGGAATCCCAGATCGGCGGGACGCCGAGCTACGTCGACATGCTCACCTGCCTCCAGATCGCCCAGGGAACGACCCCGACCGTGCAGCGCCGCAAGCGCACGGGACAATAGAGCCTCGTCACCGGTTGATGGAGCGAGTCGTCAGGCGATCGCGCCGGCGGCTTCGTTGCGCTGGCCGGCCAGGAAGCCGAACCGGATGAAGACGAGCCCGGTCGACAGGAAGTCGACCCCGACGAGGAGCCCGAGGCTCCAGGCCGCCGAGCTCGGCAGGCGGTTCCAGATCAGCACGCCGATGATGAGCGACAGGATGCCGAGCAGCACGAACCATCCCCAGCCGTCCATGGGGCGCAGGCGGAAGCCGACGAGGATCTTGATCACCCCGCTCGCCAGGAAGGTGGCGATGATCACCAGGGTCAGGCTGAGCAGCCCCGCCACAGGGTTGGTGATGAGCGTGAAGCCCCCGAGCAGGAAAATGGCCCCGATGAGGATCTGCCAGGCGAAGCCGCCCCACCCTTTCGTGCGCAGCGCATAGGCGAGCTGCACGAGACCGGCGAGCACGAAGGCCCAGCCGACCACCGCCTCGACCGCGATGCTGGCGACGAACGGGATCGCCAGGGCGCTCAGCCCTGCAAGCACGAGCAGGCCCCCGACGGTGAACAACCACCAGCGGCTCTCCGCCAGCGGCCGGCTGAAGCCTCGTCCGTCCAGATTTCCGAGATTGGCCTTTGCCATGACGCGCTCCTGTGCCCTCGTGCTCCGGCAGCGGCGACCCAAACGCACGGACGTCCTCGAGTGGAGCCGCCGAAGAAATTATTCTAGCCCATTCTCGCGGCGGATGTTGACTGAGATCAACAAAGTCGACACGTCAGCGCCGGCCGAACAGCCGCTCGATGTCGGCGAGTTTCAGCTCGACGTAGGTCGGCCGGCCGTGGTTGCACTGGCCCGACAGGGGCGTGGCTTCCATTTCGCGCAGAAGCGCGTTCATTTCCTCGGGCCGCATGCGGCGGCCGGCCCGCACGGAGCCGTGGCACGACATGCGCGAGAGCACGGCGTCGAGGCGCTCTTCCAGCGGGCTCGAAGCGCCCTGCCCCCATTCCGCGAGCGCATCCGCCACATCCTGCACCAGCGCCTTGATGCGCCCGCCGGCGAGCGCCGCCGGCACCTCGCGCACGAGGAGCGCGCCGGGACCGAAGGGTTCGACCACGAGGCCGAGGCTTTCAAGCGTCGAGGCCTCCGTGAGAACCCGATCCGCATCGACAGGATCGAGGTCGACTACCTCCGGGATGAGCAGCAGCTGCCGGGCAATGCCGGAAGCGGCGCGCTCGCGCTTCAGGCGCTCGTAGACGAGGCGCTCGTGCGCCGCGTGCTGGTCGACGATGACGATGCCGTCCTGGGTCTGCGCCACGATGTAGGTGCCGTGGATCTGCGCTCGGACGGCGCCGAGCGGCGCGTCGTCGTGTCCGAGATCGTGCTCGGGCAGGGTCGCGCGGCTGTCGGCGGAGGGGGCAGAGAGATCGGGCAGGCTGCCCTGCATCTCCGCCAGTCCGGCCGGCCGGTGAGCGGGCTCGACCGGCGCCTGCCAGCCCGCGAAGGCGTTCACGTGCCGGAACGACGGGGCACGGTGCGCCACCGAGGCCGGACGGAGCGGCGCCCCCTGAGGCCGCAGGCTGTCGAGGGTGCGGGCTCCAACGGTCGAGGAGGAGCGCGTGCCAAAGCGGTTGATCGCCTCCTTCAGGGCCGCCACCACGAAGCCGCGCATGAAGGCGGGGTCGCGGAAGCGCACCTCCGTCTTCGCCGGATGGACGTTCACGTCGACATTGTGCGGGTCGAGATCGATCATCAGAGCGAGCACGGGATGCCGGTCGGACGCCATCACGTCCGCGTAGGCCCCGCGCACGGCGCCGAGCAGCAGCTTGTCGCGCACTGGCCTGCCGTTCACGGTGAAATGGATGCCCGCACCCGTGCCGCGATGATAGGTCGGCAGGCTCGCAAAGCCGAAGAGCCGTACGCCCTCGCGCACGACATCCACCGCCATGGCGTTCTCGTGGAAGTCGCTGCCAAGGACACGGGACAGGCGGCGCAGGAAGCCGTGCTCGCCGTCCGGCTCCGGCGGATAGGTGAAGGCAGTGACGTGCTCGCCCGCAAGGGTGAAGCGGATGGTGGGGTGCGCGATGGCGAGGCGCTTAACCACCTCCGCCACGGCCTGCGCCTCGGAGCGGTCGCTCTTCAGGAATTTCAGCCGCGCGGGCGTGGCGGCGAAGAGATCCGTCACCTCGATGCGGGTGCCCTTCGGGCCGGGTGCGGGCCGCACGGCCCCCTTCACGCCGGCTTCGACCACGATGGACGAGCCGGTTTCCGCATTGGCCGTGCGCGTCGTGATGGCAAGGCGCGCCACCGCTCCGATGGACGGCAGGGCCTCGCCACGGAAGCCCAGAGTGTTGATGGAGGACAGATCCCCGGTCGGCAGCTTGGACGTGGCATGGCGCTCGATCGCCAGCTCCAGGTCCTCCGGCGTCATGCCCTGCCCGTCGTCGACCACGCGGATGAGCCGTCGGCCACCAGCCTCGATGGCCACCTCGATGGAGGACGCGCCTGCATCGATGGCGTTCTCGACGAGTTCCTTCACGGCGGCCGCCGGACGCTCGACGACCTCGCCGGCGGCGATGCGGTCGACCAGGATGGGATCGAGGCGGCGAACGGCCATAGGGTCTGTTCCGAGGAGGGAATCCTAACGGCAAGATAGGAATGGGGCCATGAGTCGGCCAGACGGCGCGACCTTATCGCACCTCGCCTTAGCAGCCGCCCAGGAGGAAGGAAATCCGCGGCCTGAAATGAACGGTGGATCCCCTTCCCGGCTCCTCGAGTCACCGGGGATGACAGACGTGTCATTCCCGGCCGGAGCATGGCGAAGGAGAAGGGAATCAACCCATTTACTTCGCCTGGGACAGGTATTCCTTCGCGAGGATCTTGCCCTCTTCAACGGCCGGCTGGTCGAACGGGTCGACACCGAGCGCATAGCCGGTGAGGATCGTCTCCAGCATGTAGTGCATGAGGAGCTCGCCCAGCGCGCGCTCGTCCAGCTTCTCGATGTGGAGCTGTCGGGTCGGGCGGCCGTTCTTGGCGAGGGTCTCGGCGGTGGCGCGTCCCTGCGCGGCCACGAGGTCGCCGATGCGCTTGCCGCCGAAGCCCGGCTCCCCGGCGCGCTGCGCGAGCTTCTCGTCCATCACCGGCCCCTGCCCGGCGACGCCCGTGGTCATCACGGTGAAGAACTTGTCGTTCGGTCCACCGAGATAGAGCTGGAGCTGGCTGTGCTGGTCGACCGGACCAATGGCGGCCACAGGCTGCGAACCCTTGCCGTCCTTGCCGATGCTCTCGGCCCAGAGCTGCACCCACCAGCGGGTGAAGCGCTCGAGCCGGTCCGCATAGGCCATGGTGACGGCGATGTTCTTGCCCTCGAGGGCCATGGCGATGTTGAGGGCCGCGCCCAAGGCTGCCGGCGCATCCTTCGCTTCGGCGCCGTCGCGGAACGGCGCATAGGCGTCTCCCGCGCCCTGGCGGATGGCTCCGATGTCGAGGCCCATCACGGCCGCCGGCAGGAGCCCGACGTTGGTCAGCACGGAATAGCGCCCTCCGATCCCGGTATGATGCTCGAGGAAGCGCACGCCCTCCGGCTCGAGGAGGTCGCGCAGGGCATTCCGGCCGCCGGGCTTGCGCGGCTCCGAAAGGCCTAGGAAAACCTCCTTCGGCAGCGCCTTCATACCGGCCTTCTCCAGGCAGGAGAGCACGGCGATCGTCTGCATGAGCGTCTCGCCCGTGCCGCCGGATTTCGAGATCGACACGAAACGCGTCGAGGAGAGCGGCAGCTTGTGCAGGACGTGGTCGAAGGTGACGGGGTCGAGGTTGTCCAGGAAATGGACGCGCGGGCTTTCCGTGAAGCGGCCGGCGCCCGGCACGGCATAGTCCCTCAGCTGTGCCAGGGTCTGGCCGCCGAGGCTCGACCCGCCGGTGCCGAGGAAGACGACGTCCGTGGCGTCGCGGCGCAGCCAGGCCGCCGCGTCGCGCACGCCGTCGAGATCGTCCCTCGTGCGCGGCATGTGCAGGAGCGGCAGACGTCCGGATTCGTCGTCTTCGGCGAGACGCTTCATCGCCTTCCCGACCACGGAAAGCGCCGCCTCCAGGGCCTGTTGCGGCAGACCGCCTCCACCGATGTTGGACGCAAGGGAGAGATCGATCGTTTGCTGCAAGGCCATGCGGTGTGCTCCGACTCGTAACAGGAGAGCGGAACACTAGGGCAGTTGGGGCCGGTCGGCTAGAGTGGCGCCCGATCCGACAGGGAGATCACATCCCCGTCGGTCGGCCGGCGATCACCGTCAGCATCTGGCCGTTGCCGAAGATGCGCTCGGCGGCGGTGTGGATGTCCTCCTGGGTGACCGAGGCCACGAGGGCGTTGCGGCGAGCGATGTAGTCGACGCCGAGGCCCTCGAAGGCGATCTGCACCATGGTGTGGGCGATCTTGGTCGAGGTGTCGAAGCCAAGCGCGTAGGACCCGATCAGGTAATCCTTCGCCTTCTGCAGTTCCTCGTCGCTCGGCCCGTCATTCTTCAGGCGCATGATCTCCTCGGAGATCACCTGAAGCGCCTCGCCGACGCGCTCGTTCTTGGTGGCGGTGTAGCCCCAGGTCATGGCGGCGGAGCGGTAGCTCACCAAAGAGGTGCCGACGCTGTAGGCGAGGCCGCGCTTCTCGCGCACCTCCTGGAACAGTCGCGACGTGAAGGCGCCGCCGCCCAGGATGTGGTTGAGCACGTAGGCCGGGATGAAGCCGGGATCTCGCCAGGCGATGCCTTGCGTGCCGAAGCGGATCACCGATTGCGGCACGTCGAGATCGACCACGAAGCGGGAGCCGACCTGCTGGAGCGCCACCGGCTCGATCACGGCGAGCGGCTTGGCTTCGGGAAGCACGCCAAAGGCCTTGTCGACGAGCACCGACAGGCGGTCCGCGTCGATGGCGCCGACGACCGCAACCTTGACGCGCCCGCGGGTGATGATCGCCTGATGCATCTTCACCAGATCATCGCGCGTGATCGCCGCGACGGTCTCCGGCGTGCCGGAGGTCGGACGGCCATAGGCGTGGCCGGCGAAACCCTCCTCGAAGAAGCGGCGGGTCGCCATGACGCCCGGATCGTTCTGCTGATAGCGCAGACCTGCGATCGTCTGCGCACGGACGCGCTCGATGGCGTCCTGGTCGAAGCGCGGCTCGGCGAGGGCCAGATGCAGCAGCTCGAACGCCTCGTCCGCATGCTTGACAAGGGTCTTCAGCGAGCCGCCGATGGCGTCGTTGCCGGCGTTGAACGATAGCTCGATGGCGCGCCCTGCGAGACGCTCCTGGAAGGCATCGGAATTGTATTCGCCCGCGCCCTCGTCGAGGAGGCGCGCCAGCATCTGGGCGACGCCGGGCTTGTCGCTGGGATCGTGGGCGGAGCCGCCCTCGAACACGAACGCGACGGCGATGAGCGGCACCACGTTGGATTCGACGTGCCACACCTCGACGCCGCCAGGCGACACCAGCGTCTTCACCGTCGTGGGCGACGCGGAAAGGGTTTCGACGGAAGCTGTCATGGTCATCTCGGTTCCTGCGGCGCGTCAGGCCGCCGACTTCTTCAGGTAGCCCGTCACGGAGCGGCGCAGGACGAGATAGCGCTCGGCGGCGGAGGCCAGATCGTCCTTGAGGACGGCCTCGATCTCGCCCGGCCAGCGCTGCACGTCCTCGATCGTCTCGCCGATGGCGAGCGCCGAACCGTAGATGCGCGCGAGCGCGGACTGGCTGTCGGTGGAATAGATCGTCTCGGCCACGAGACGGGTCTTGGCGCGCTCGATGGCGTCCGAGTCGAGCGCCTCCGGCACCGTCGTCAGCACCTCGTCCACGGCGCGCTCGAGATCCTCGAGCGACACGCCTTCCGCCGGTACCGCATAGATGCAGAACCGGGTCTCCTCCATGGCTGAGGACATGTACCAGGCGCCGGCGTTCACGGCGACGCCGCGCTCCAGCACCAGCTTGCGGTAGAGATACGAGGTCGGGCCGCCGCCGATCACCTCCGCCAGCAGCTCGAGCGCATAGCAATCGCGGCTCTGCGCCGTGCGGCAGGAGGGAACGAGATAGAGGCGCTGCATGGTCGGCTGCTCGACCTTGGGATCCGCCACGGTGATGTGGCGGGCCGCCACCGGCTCCGGATCGCGCGGGCGGAAGCGCACGGGGCGCTCGCCGCGGGCCTTGATCCGGCCGTAGGTCTGCTCCGCGAGCTCGCGCACCTCGTCGGGCGACACGTCCCCGGCCACCACGAGAATGGCGTTCTCGGGCGTATAGAAGCGTCGGTAATAGTCGAGGGCGTTCTCGCGGCTGAGCGTCTCGATCTCGTGCATCCAGCCGATGATCGGAATGCCGTAGGGATGATGCACGAAGAGCGAGGCCGCCATGGCCTCCGAGAGCTGGGCCGACGGATCGGTCTCGACCCGCATGCGTCGCTCCTCCAGCACCACGTCGCGCTCCGGCCCCACGACCGATTCCTCCAGCAGGAGGTTCGTCATGCGGTCGGACTCGAACTCCATCATGGTCTTGAGGTGCTCGCGGGAGACGCGCTGGAAATAGGCCGTATAGTCGAAGGACGTGAAGGCGTTCTCTTGGCCGCCGAGCGCCGACACCACCTTGGAGAACTCGCCTGCCGGGTGCTTCTCGGTGCCCTTGAACATCAGGTGCTCGAGGAAGTGCGCGATGCCGGACTGGCCCTGCGGATCATCCGCCGAGCCGTTGCGGTACCAGACCATGTGCGTGACGACCGGCACGCGGTTGTCGGGGATCACCACCACGTCGAGGCCGTTATCGAGCGTGAAGCTCGACACGTCCGGCCCGCCACTTTCCGTCCGCCCGAACGAGGCGGCATCGGTGCGCAGGAATAAAGTGGAGGGGGTGTCCATGATGTTCAACCTTAACGGAATCAAAGCAACGCGTAGGATTGCCCTACGGGAATAGTCCAATCTGGCGGGCACGCAAGCGGAGCAGCGCAACTTTATGGCGAGACAGGGTTTGCGCGATTGTGGAGGCAGGCTTGGCTTTTCGCTGCCCCCTAAAGCAGTTCAGGCGAAACGAGGGTAACCCGTTCGCCTGAAGGAGGTGGGAGTTCAAGGAGGTTTAGCGCCGGTTCTGCTGGCGGATGAAGGCCTGCGGGCTGTCCGGATCGCCTTCGGGCTTCGGGTCGGCGGAGGCCCTGATCGGTGCGCCGCCAGCGGCCTTCAGCAGGCCGCCCGGAGGATCGCTGAGGTAGCGCCGCTCCAGACCATCACCCTCGAGCTTGACATTATCCTTCGGCGTGAAGGCGCGCAGCTCGTCGGGGCTCATGACGCTCTTGTCCGCCTCGCGGCCGACCGGACCGGGCACGTTGCTGACGTAGTTGTTCGGGCTGCGGCCGGCGCGCATCTCCTCGATGGAAAGGCGCTTGCCATCGCTGTTCTTGTAGAGCTCGGAATTCGAATAGGGCGTCCGGGCCTCGGCGGCCGCCTTACGGGCGGCGGCCACGTCCGGGTCTTTCGGCCAGTTCGGGTTGCGCGCCTCGACGCCACCGCCGGGAGCCGGCGGAGGAAGGTCCATCTTCGGCGGAAGCACCAGCGGAGCGCGCTCGTTATAGACGATCGGCGGCTTCTCCTTCGGGATGATGCCGATGCTGCCGAGGATGCTCTTCATCACCTCGCCCTCCTGCGCCGAAGCTCCGGAGGCCGCGAAGAGGAGCGCCAGAGCGCCCACGCAGCCAAAGACTTTCAATCCCTTCATGGCACCCACCATCTGGTTTTCAATTCTGGCCGGAACGCCTGATGGCCTTTTCTGGCAAACATAAGGCGGCTCGGCTCTGTTGTGTTGCGGATTTACCGCACACGGCGTTTTTCCAGCACGAAGGAGTCATAAAGCAAACCGACGACCCCCGCAACGATGGCCGCATCGGCCACGTTGAACACGTACCAGGACCACGATCCCCAGTGGAGTTGGAGGAAGTCGAACACAGCCCCGTAGGCCAGGCGGTCGATGACGTTGCCGACGGCGCCGCCCACGATCAACCCGAGAGAGGCGGCCAGGAGCCGTGCCGTGGTGCGGCGGATCCAGATGCTCAAGCCGATCGAGGCTAGGATCGAGACCACGATCAGGATCCAGCGCCCGAGATCGGTGTGCTGCTGGAACAGGCCGTAGGAGATGCCCCGGTTCCACACCACGATGAGGTTGAGGAACGGCATCAGCTCCACCGGCTCACGCACTGGCAGGTCGTAGACGAACAGGGTGTAGAGCTTGCTGGCCTGATCGAGCACCAGGGTGACCAGAGCGACCGCGAAGCCGATGCGCGGAGCCCAGTCGAGCCCTTTCGCCTTCGCGCCGCCCCTGCCGTTCCGGGCGGAGGGTTGCCCGCCCGAGGCGCGCTGGCGCTTCGGACGGACCTGTTCCTGAGTGCCGCCGCTCGGAAGCGGCGCTTCCGAATTGTCTGCGTTCGTCATTCGGCGGCCGCTCTCAGCTGGTCCCACTCGCGCAGGGCCGCCGCATCGCGCGGCGTCACGTCGGGATAGTCAGGATCGGCGCCGACGTCGGGCGTCACCTTCCAGGACCGGGCGCACTTGCGGCCTTCCGCTAGGCGCGGCACCACCGCGACGCCCTTCACGTCCTCCAGACGGAAGGCCTCGGCCGGACCCTCGCCCCGCACCACCTCGATGGCGGACGTGATGCAGATCTCGGCCATGTCGAGGCCCTGGACGGCATTCCAGAGGCTCTCGTCGGCGATATGCACGACGGGCGCCGCCTCCAGGCTCGCGCCGATGCGCTTCTGCGCCCGTTCGATCTCCAGCGCGCCGGTGACGACCCGGCGGACGCGGCGCACCTTCGCCCAGCGCTCGGCGAGAGCCTCGTCGCGCCATTCGGCCGGCACGTCCGGGAAGGTTTCGAGATGCACCGATTCCGCGTTCGGATAGCGCGCGAGCCACGCCTCTTCGGCCGTGAAGGCGAGGATCGGCGCGATCCAGGTCGCCACGCAGCGGAAGGTCTGGTCGATGACCGTAAGGGCGCTCTTGCGCACCTTGCTCGACAGGGGATCGCAATAGAGCGCGTCCTTACGGATGTCGAAGTAGAACGCGGACAGGTCCGTGGTCATGAACGAGTTCAGGAGCGCGATCACCCGCTTGTAGTCGAACGTGCGGTAGGCCTCGCGCATCTCGACGTCGAGCTCGGCGAGGCGATGCAGCACGAAGCGCTCCAGCTCCGGCATCTCGGCCACCGCGACCTTGTCGGCCTCGTGGAAGTGATGCAGCGAGCCCAGCATCCAGCGGATCGTGTTGCGCAGCTTGCGGTAGGTCTCGACGAAGGTCTTCAGGATCTCCGGTCCGATGCGCAGGTCGTCCGAATAATCGGAGGCAGCGACCCACAGGCGCAGGATGTCGGCGCCGGAATCCTGGATCACCTTCTGGGGCGCCACCACGTTGCCGAGCGACTTCGACATCTTCTGGCCCTTCTCGTCCAGAACGAACCCGTGAGTCAGCACGATGTCGTAAGGCGCGCGGCCGCGGGTGCCGCAGCTCTCGAGCAGCGAGGAGTGGAACCAGCCGCGGTGCTGGTCCGAGCCCTCGAGGTACATGACCTTGTCGGCCCCGCCGTCGACGATCCGGTGCACCTTCAGGTCGTCGCGCTTCTCGAGCGCGAAGGCGTGCGTGCAGCCGGAATCGAACCACACGTCGAGGATATCGCTGACCTTCTCGAACTCGGCGATGTCGTAGCCGAACGGCGCGAGGAAGCGCGAGCCGTCGTCCACGTACCACGCGTCCGCGCCCTCCTTCTCGAAGGCATCGGCGATGGCGGCGTTGATGCGCTCGTCCTTCAGGATTTCGCTGGTGCCCTTCTTGACGAAGACGGTGATCGGCACGCCCCAGGCGCGCTGGCGCGATACGACCCAGTCGGGCCGGTTCTCGATCATGCCGTTGATGCGGTTCTCACCGGACTCGGGCACCCATTCGACGGTCCGGATCGCGTGCAGCGCGCGCTGACGGAGCGTGTCGCCATGATCGTCGAGCGGCTTGTCCATGGCGATGAACCACTGGGGTGTGTTGCGGAAGATCAGCGGCCCCTTCGAGCGCCAGGAATGGGGATACTGGTGCTTGAGCCGCCCCCGCGCGATCAGCGCGCCGACCTCGACGAGCTTCCTGATCACCGCCTCGTTGGCGCCCGCATCCTTGCCCTTGTCGTCATAGATGCGCTCGCCCGCGAAGAACGGCACATCCGAGAAGTAGGACGAATCCGGCGACACCGTGTGCGGCACCTGCGGCGTGCCGCAGGCCTCGAACACGGCGCGATGCTTGACGAAGGTGTTGTAGTCGTCGGCGCCGTGACCAGGTGCGGTGTGCACGAAGCCTGTACCCGCGTCATCGGTTACGTAGTCGGCCGGCAGCACAGGCACCGCGAAGTCCCAATAGCCGTTCGCGCCCTCGAGGCCGCGGAACGGATGGGCGCAGCGCTCGATCATCACCGGCAGCACATCCTTGACGCGCTCGTAGCTGGCAACGCGCGCGGCCGCGAACACGTCCGCCGCGAGCTTGTCGGCGATGATCAGCCGGTCGCCCACCTTGGCCCAGTTGTCGTCGGCGGCTTCCGTCACCCGGTAGAGGCCGTAACCGATCTCCGCCCCGTAGGCGATGGCGCGGTTGGCCGGGATCGTCCAAGGCGTGGTCGTCCAGATCACCACGGAGGCGCCGTCGAGATCGCCGTCGAGGGTGTTGGTGATGGGGAACTTCACCCAGATCGTGGTCGAGGTCTTCTCGTGATACTCGACCTCGGCTTCCGCGAGCGCGGTCTTCTCGACCGAGGACCACATGACGGGCTTCGAGCCGCGATAAAGCTGCTCGGACACCGCGAACTTCATGATCTCGCGGGCGATCTGCGCTTCCGCGTCGAACGACATGGTCTGGTACGGGTTCGTCCAGTCGCCCTCGACGCCGAGGCGCTTGAACTCCTCGCGCTGCACGTCGATCCACTTCTCGGCGAAGGCCCGGCACTCGCGGCGGAACTCGACGACGTCCACATCGTCCTTGTTCTTGCCCTTGGCCCGGTACTCCTCCTCGATCTTCCACTCGATCGGCAGGCCGTGGCAGTCCCAGCCCGGAACGTAGTTGGAGTCGAAGCCCAGCATGCCTTGCGAGCGGACCACGAGGTCCTTCAGGATCTTGTTGAGCGCATGCCCGATATGGATGTTGCCGTTGGCATAGGGAGGGCCGTCATGGAGCACGAAGCGGGTGCGGCCCTTTTGGACCTCGCGCAGGCGCTCGTAGAGCTTGATCTCGTTCCAGCGCTGCAGGAGCAGCGGCTCGCGCTGCGGCAGGCCGGCGCGCATGGGGAATTCGGTCTGCGGCAGAAACAGGGTTTCGGAGTAATCGCGCGCAGAGGTTTCGGTCTTGTCGGACATGACGGTCAATGATCTCGAGGATGGCCCGCTCTCAAGGGGCGCATCAGGCTTCTAGGTCGTAGGCGAAACGGCTCGATCCCGGCCCCTCGCGGCTCACGCGAAGGCCGGGCCTGTAATTCGCTGGTCACGGACGCAAGCCGCGCGGGAAGCCTGAAATACCATGGGCATGGCAAGCCTTTTAGCAGCGCCGCGCCGGATAATAAAGCGCGACCGTCGCAGGCTCGCCGGAACCAACCGGCCGGCCTTCTGCCGAGCTTGGCTTGCGGGACGAGGCCGAAAGGCCATGAAATCTTCGCGAGGCCTGAGGCCGGGTCGCAGCCGGCACCCTATATCTGAGCTGGAGACGCTGGACCGGGCGCCGGCGTGAGAGCTACAAAGCCTTGAAATGATGGAAGGACGCGACATGGCCCATTCGACCACCATGGCAGAGCAGCGCTCGAAGGCCGGCTTCGACCTGACGCCGCCGACCGAGGAGCAATTCCGCAGGCTCGTGGACGATCTCGACGACGAGGAGCGCCGGGTCATCCTGGAGCACGGCACGGAGCGGCCCTTCTGCGGCGTCTTCAACGAGGCCAAGGAGAAGGGCGCCTATGGCTGCAGGCTCTGCGGCCTGCCGCTCTTCAAGTCGGGCACCAAGTTCGAGTCCGGCACCGGCTGGCCGAGCTTCTTCGACCCGATCGACCGGGCTCACGTCGCCTTCGTGCGCGACACCAGCTACGGCATGGTCCGCACCGAGATCCGCTGCGCCCGCTGCGAGGGCCATCTCGGGCACGTGTTCAATGACGGCCCTCCCCCCACGGGCGAGCGCTACTGCATGAACTCGGTCTCCCTGCGGTTCGTGGCCGAGGGCGATCCCCTGCCCGACCTGCTCGACCGCGGCGCGCCCGAAGGCCAGCCCCTTCCCTGAGGGGGCGCCCTGACCGGGGCGGCGCGCCCCCGGCC
>JAFAAP010000037.1 GCA_023426505.1 Pseudomonadota bacterium | reverse complement strand
TTCCTGCAGCATGCGGGCTCGTTCAAGACGCGCGGCGCCTTCAACACCCTGCTGAGCCAGAGGGTGACGGAAGCCGGTGTCGCGGCGGCGTCGGGCGGCAACCACGGCGCGGCCGTGGCCTATGCGGCGAAGCAGCTGGGCCTCAAGGCGCGCATCTTCGTGCCCGAGATCTCGAGCCCGGCGAAGATCGCCGTCATCCGCTCCCACGGGGCGGAGGTGGTGATCGGCGGCGCGCGCTACGCGGACGCGCAGGAGGCCTGCGACCTCTACGTGGCCGAGAGCGGCGCGCTGCGCGTGCACCCGTTCGGGGCCGAGTCGACCGTCACGGGCCAGGGCACGGTGGGCCTCGAATGGGAGGAGGACGCCCCTCCCCTCGACACGGTGCTGGTCGCGGTCGGCGGCGGCGGGCTCATTAGCGGCATCGCGAGCTGGTGGAAGGACAAGGTCAAGGTGGTGGGCGTGGAGCCCGAGGGCTCGCGTGCGCTCCATGCGGCGCTGGAAGCCGGGCGGCCTGTCGACGTGGACGTGGACTCGGTCGCGGCCGATTCGCTCGGCGCCCGCAACACCGGCGACCTCGTCTACGAGATCTGCCGCGAGGCGGTGGACCACGTGGCCTTGGTCAAGGACGCGGCGATCCGCGAGGCGCAAGGGCTGCTCTGGCGCGACTGGCGCATCGCCGCCGAGCCCGGCGGCGCGGCGGCGCTCGCAGCCCTGGTGTCCGGCGCCTACCGGCCGAAGGCGGGCGAACGGGTCGGCGTGCTGCTCTGCGGCGCCAACGTGGAGCTGGCCCGGCTCGCCGAGGTGGCGGCGTGAGCGGGCTGCCGACGCGCGACACCGCGCGCGGCCTGGTCCTCGATCCGGCGGGCCGCCTGCTCCTCATCGCCTACGAAGCTTCCCGCGACGTGGACCCGGCCCGGCCGGGCCTGCGCCGCTTCTGGTTCACGCCCGGCGGCGGCCTCGAGCCCGGAGAGACGCACGAGGCGGCCCTGGTGCGTGAGCTCGAGGAGGAGATCGGCGTCGCCGGAACCGTTCCGGGCCCCTGGATCGGCCGGCGCGAGACCGACCTCACCCTGTTCCGCCGGGTGGTCTTCGCCCAGGAGCGCTACTTTCCCGTCCGGCTGCCGTCGCCGGCGG
The DNA here is from genome assembly GCA_023426505.1 of Pseudomonadota bacterium. GTDB lineage: Bacteria > Pseudomonadota > Alphaproteobacteria > Rhizobiales > Beijerinckiaceae > Microvirga. The sequence continues at coordinate 9,553 of JAFAAP010000037.1, read as the reverse complement.
TGGATACCTCCCGCCTGACGGAGACCGAGAACGACCCGGTGCTCGACGTGCGCTGGTGGAGCCTCGACGCGCTGGAGGCCACCGATGAGGTGGTGGAGCCGCGCGGGATCATCGGCCTCGTCCGCCGCATCCTGACGGGCGAACTCCCATCCCGGCCAATCGTTCTTGCCTGAGGAGGCCGCTTGCCAGCCCGGACAAATGGTCCGATAGGAAGGCCTGCTGCATCGTTTCGGTTACCGAGGATCACGCTCATGACCCACTCCGGCCCCTTCCCTGCACGCCTGACCGAGGGCTACCGCTCCTTCCTGGGCGACCGCTTTCCCCGCGAGAAGGGCCGCTACGAATCGCTCGCCGAACAAGGGCAGTCGCCGGAGATCATGGTGATCGGCTGCTGCGACAGCCGCGTCTCCCCGGAGGTGATCTTCGACGCGAGCCCGGGCGAGCTCTTCGTGGTGCGCAACGTGGCGAACCTGGTGCCGCCCTACGAGACCGGCGGCGAATACCACGGCACCTCGGCGGCGCTCGAATTCGCCGTCCAGGCCCTTAGGGTGAAGCACATCGTCATCCTGGGCCATGCCCGCTGCGGCGGCGTGCGGGCCTTTGCGGACGACACCGCGCCCCTGTCGCCCGGCGATTTCATCGGCCGCTGGATGACGCTCATCGCCCCCGCGGCCGAGCGCCTTGGCCCGCGCCAGGGCAGCCTCGACGAATACGTGGGGAAGCTCGAGCTCGCCGCCATCGAGCACAGCCTGCGCAACCTCATGACTTTCCCGTGCGTGCGCATCCTGGTGGAGCGCGGCAAGCTCCAGCTCCACGGCGCCTTCTTCGGCGTCGCCTCGGGCGTCCTGATGGTGCGCAACCCGGAGACGGGAGAGTTCGAGCCGGCGGTCGCGGACATGCCGGAGCGGGTGTCGACGATCCGGTGCGGGTGAAGGCTCGCTCCCAATCTTCAAAATTGGTTACGGACGGCGCGAAGCCGCCGTCTATGTCTTATGGTCTAGTCTTGTTCGTTCAAGCTTATCTCGTATCGCTCCTATTAGCGGACACGCCATTTCTCCTGTTGCTTTGATATTATATAATGTTACATGATGCTCTTTACTCAGGGGTAAGGGGCATTTCAGATGACGCAATATGTTTCAACGCTGGTCACAACCACCGTTGTTGTTAACGACGCAGATCCGAATGTCGTAGTGACCGGCAGTGGCTCTATCGTCACCGAAGACGCTCAGGGGATCAGGGCTACCGGTACGACAGCAGGCCATGCCAGGATCGACGGCTCTGTCTACGCTAGCAGTGTCGGAATCGAGTTTGCTGCAGCACAGAGTTCCGTGAGCGTCTCGTCATCTGGAGTTGTGCAGGGAGAATCCGCCGGCGTCTATCTGGGCGATGGTCAGAACACGATCACGAATGCGGGCCAGATCCGTGCATCCGACTACGGAGACATAGAGGCCGACATCCTCAATTCGGGAATTCTCGTCGGGGAGGGCGGTAACTCGATCATCAATTCCGGCGCGGTCTCGGGATTCTATGGCATCCGTGCAGAGATCAACGGCTATCAGAGCCGAATCGTAAACAGCGGGATCATCTCTGGAACCTACGCGGCGATTGACCTCAACCTCTCGAATACCCTGACCGTCTCGGGATCACAGCCAGGCATCACGGCCCTCGATCCCTCGCAGTACGGTATCTTCAACGACGGCAGCATCCTGGGGAGCGCCTTTGGGATTATTGGCCAGGGTCCTTTGCGACTCGTGAACAGTGGCTTGATTCAAGCAAGCAACATTGCCGTGTCCTTCTTCAGCGGGTTCGACCAGGGATCGACCGTGACGAATTCTGGCACGATCATCGGGACTCTCGCCTTCAAGGGTGGGCAGGGGCGCGATCAGGTCTTCAACACCGGACGCATGGAGGGAGATCTCAGGTTCGGCGCAGATGATGATGTCTATGACGGCGACTCGGATCTTTACGATGGTCGCGGCGGCATCGTGATCGGCACGGTCTACCTCGAGCGCGGTGACGACGTCGCGTATGGCGGAGGCGCTACGGACAACTTCAATGGCGGCGCCAACGACGATGCTCTCTATGGAAACGGCGGCAATGACTCTCTCGACGGCGGCGACGGCAACGACCTCCTGGATGGCGGCGTGGGTGCGGATGTCCTGGTCGGCGGCAAGGACGACGACATCTATGTGATCGACAACGAAGGTGACACGATTACGGAGCGTGCGAACGAAGGCACCGACACCGTCAGGGCGTCGATCTCGTATGCTCTCGGTCAGGATGTCGAGAATCTTGTTCTCACCGGCGCAGCGCACCTCACCGGCATCGGCAACGATCAGTCGAACGAGATCACCGGCAACGACGGCAACAACATCCTCGATGGAGGCGCGGAAGCCGACGCCCTGTACGGCGGCAAGGGCGATGATCTCTACATCGTCGATCATGACGGCGACACGGTCACAGAGCGTACTGACGAAGGAACCGACACCGTCCGCGCGTCGGTGAGCCACACGCTCACGGCCCATGTGGAGCACCTGCACCTCACCGGCACCGCCGACCTCGACGGGACCGGCAACGACCTCGCCAACACGCTCACGGGCAATTCCGGCCGCAATGCGCTGCGCGGCGGCAAGGGCGACGACACGCTGGAGGGCGGCGAGGGCCAGGATACGGCGCTGTTCTCCGGCGCGATCGCCGACTACACCGTCATTCGCAATCAGGACGGCACGGTCACGGTGGTCGACAAGCAGGCCGGTCGGGACGGCACGGACCTGCTGCGCAACATGGAGATCGTGCAGTTCAGCGACGGCACGCTCGCCCTGGAGAACAGGACTCCCGACGCTCCCGCGGGCAGCTTCACGGTCAACGAGCGCAAGGCGGCCGATACGCTGATCGCGACCCTGGCCGAGAAGGATGCCGACGGCGACCCGGTTGCCTACACCTTCGCGGGCGGCGGAACGGTCAGCTTCGACAGCCGCTTCAAGATCGTCGGCAACCAGATCCTGGTGAACCAGTCCTTCGAGGTGGAGCAGAACGAGACCGTCGCCTATACGGTGAACGCCTCCGACGGGAAGCTTGCGACGAGCGGCGCCGTCACCATCACGGTCCGGGACGTCGCTCCCGGAAGCAACCTCCCGCCGAATCCGCCTGAAGGCTCGTTCAACATCGACGAGCGTTCGGAGGTGGGCGCAACGGTGGCGACGCTGGACGGTACCGACGAAGAGGGCGAGACGGTCTCCTACACCTTCGCCAGCGCGAAGGCGGGCTCGAACGGCCTCATCAGCGCCGACGAGCGGTTCAAGATCGTCGGCAACAAGATCCAGGTCAACAAGGCCTTCGAGGTGACGGAGAACACCCCGGTCGAATACGCCCTCGTCGCCTCCGACGGCGAGGCGACCACGCCCGGCAGCGTGACGATCACGATCAACAACGTGAACCGGGCCCCGGCCGCCCCGGCGGGCAGCTTCACGGTGGACGAGCGCACGGCGCCCGACACCCTCGTGACGGCCCTCGCGGAAAAGGATGCGGACGGCGAGACGGTCACCTACACCTTCGCCAATGCGAAGGAAGGCTCGGACGGGAAGGTCAGCGCCGACGAACGCTTCAAGATTGACGGCAACCGGGTCCTGGTGAACCAGTCCTTCGAGGTGACGGAAAACGATCCCGTGGCCTATCAGATCGTCGCGTCCGACGGGGTGGCGAGCGCCACCGGCAGCGTGACCATCACGGCCAAGAACACGGACCAGCCTCTCCCGGTCAACGCCGCTCCGACGGACGTGGTGCTGAGTGGGGCATCGGCGGCGGAGTACTCGGCCGCCGGCACTCTGGTCGGCACGCTCTCGGCCATGGACACGGCCGGGGACACGCATACCTACCAGCTCCTCGACACTGCGGGCGGGCGCTTCAAGCTCGCCGGCAACCAGATCCTGGTCGAGAACGGCTTCAAGCTCGACTACGAGCAGGCGGCCCGCCACACGATCAAGGTCAAGGTGACCGACCAGACCGGCGAGAGCCTGACCAAGGACCTCGTGATCAACGACGCCGACATCAACCCGGAGATCACCGCCGGCACCGCCGACCACGACGTGTTCTTCGGCGGGGCGCTGGGCGACGTGCTTGCCGGCAGCCTCGGCAACGACCGGCTGTTCGGCGGGGCTGGCGCCGACACGCTCAAGGGCGAGGCCGGCAACGACGTGCTCGGCGGCGGCGAGGGCAAGGACAAGCTTTATGGCGGCAAGGGCTCGGGCAGCCGCGACGCGTTCGTGTTCGACACCAAGCTGACCGATCTCAAGGGCAAGCCGAACAAGAGCCTCGCCAACAAGAGCAAGGACCAGATCCTCGACTTTGGGCCGAAGTACGACAGCATCTTCTTCGACGATGCGGCGTTCACCAACAAGACCATCGCCAAGTCCCTGAAGAACAAGGGCGCGGCGCTCGACAAGCCGGTGAAGATGAAGAGCAGCTTCTTCAAGGTGGGCGACAAGGCCGCCGACAAGGACGACTTCTTCATCTACAACGCCCGGACCAAGAAGCTGTACTTCGACGTGGACGGCTCCGGCTCCAAGGCCATGGTGGAGATCGCCAGCCTCAAGCTCCAGAAGGGCGAGGGCACAACCCTCACCTGGAAGGACTTCTTCTTCATCTGACGGCGGGGCGGTTCCGCGCCGCGAACCGCAAACAGAAAAGCCGGAGCGACAGCGCCGCTCCGGCTTGATGATCACGACGCCCGCTCCTCCGACGAAGAGCGGGCGTTCTCCTGTTTGGCTTACGCCGCGAGCTGGCGCAGGACGTAGTGGAGGATGCCGCCGTTGCGGAAGTACTCGAGCTCGTCGAGCGTATCGATGCGGCAGATCACCGGAACGTTCTTCACCGACCCGTCGGCGGAGGTGATCTCGAGCTGCAGGCGCTGGCGCGGCTTGAGGTCGCCCGCCAGGCCGCGGATCGTCACCGTCTCGTCGCCCTTCAGGCCGAGCGACGCCCAGGAGGTGTCGCCCTCGAACACGAACGGGGCCACGCCCATGCCGACCAGGTTCGAGCGGTGGATGCGCTCGAAGCTCTCGGCCACCACGGCGCGCACGCCGAGGAGGTTCGTGCCCTTCGCGGCCCAGTCGCGGGACGAGCCCGTGCCGTATTCCTTGCCGGCGAGCACCACGAGCGGCACGCCCTCTTCCTGGTAGCGCATGGCGGCGTCGTAGATGAACATCCGCTCGCCGGAGGGCTGGTGGATGGTGTAGCCGCCTTCCACCACGTGGCCGCTCTCGTCCTTCACCATCTGGTTCTTGATGCGGATGTTGGCGAAGGTGCCGCGCATCATGACCTCATGGTTGCCGCGACGGGTGCCGTACTGGTTGAAGTCGGCCACCGCGACCTGGTGCTCCTGCAGGTACTTGCCGGCCGGCGAGGCCGCCCGGATGTTGCCCGCGGGCGAGATGTGGTCGGTCGTGATCGAGTCCCCGAAGAGGCCCAGGATGCGCGCGTTCACGATGTCCGTGACGGGCTTCGGCTCCTTGCTCATGTTCTCGAAATAGGGCGGGTTCTGCACGTAGGTCGAACCGGGAGGCCACTCGTAGGTGAGGCCCGGCTCGAACGTAACCTTGCGCCAGTTCTGGTCGCCCGTGAACACGTCCGCGTAGCGGGTCTTGAACAGCTCGCTCGTGATCGTGCGGTCGATGAACTCCTGCACCTCGGCCGAGGAGGGCCAGATGTCCTTGAGATAGACCGGCTGGCCGTCCGAGCCCGTGCCGAGCGGATCCTTGGTCAGGTCCACCAGCATGGAGCCGGCGAGCGCATAGGCTACCACGAGCGGCGGCGAGGCGAGGTAGTTCGCGCGCACGTCCGGGTTCACGCGGCCCTCGAAGTTGCGGTTGCCCGACAGCACCGACACGGCCACGAGGTCGTTGTCGTTGATCGCCTTCGAGATGTTCTCCGGCAGCGGGCCCGAGTTGCCGATGCAGGTGGTGCAGCCGAAGCCGACCAGGTTGAAGCCCAGGGCATCGAGGTCGCCCTGAAGGCCGGCCTTCTTGAAGTACTCCTCGACGATCTGCGATCCGGGCGCGAGGGAGGTCTTCACCCACGGCTTGGAGGTCAGGCCCTTCTTGACCGCGTTGCGGGCGAGGAGCCCTGCGCCGATCATCACGCTCGGGTTCGAGGTGTTGGTGCAGGAGGTGATCGCCGCGATCACCACGTCGCCGTGGCCGAGGTCGAAATTGGCGCCCTCCACCTTCACGCGCTTGCCGATTTCGGCGGCCTTGCGGAACTCCTTCTCCATGGCGCCGACGAATTCGGGCTTGGCCGTGTCGAGCGTCACCCGGTCCTGCGGGCGCTTCGGTCCGGCGAGCGAGGGCACCACGTCGGCGAGGTCGAGCTCGAGGGTGTCGGTGAAGACCGGGTCCGGAGTCTCGGCGGTGCGCCACATGCCCTGGGCCTTGGCATAGGCCTCGACGAGGGCGACGCGCTCGTCCGTGCGGCTCGTGGTGCGCAGGTAGTCGACAGTCTTCTGGTCGACCGGGAAGAAGCCGCAGGTCGCGCCGTATTCGGGCGCCATGTTGCCGATCGTGGCGCGGTCGGCGACCGACATATCGTTGAGGCCGGGGCCGAAGAACTCCACGAACTTGCCGACCACGCCCTTCTTGCGCAGCATCTGGGTGACGGTGAGCACCAGGTCGGTGGCGGTCACGCCCTCACGCAGCTTGCCGGTGAGCTTGAAGCCGATCACCTCGGGGATGAGCATGGAGACCGGCTGGCCGAGCATGGCGGCCTCCGCCTCGATGCCGCCCACGCCCCAGCCGAGGACCGCGAGGCCGTTCACCATGGTGGTGTGCGAATCGGTGCCCACCAGCGTGTCCGGATAGGCGATCTCCTCGCCCGAGGCGGTGTCCCGGCGGGTCCAGACGGTCTGCGACAGGAACTCCAGGTTCACCTGGTGGCAGATGCCGGTGCCCGGGGGCACCACGGAGAAGTTCTCGAACGCGGTCTGGCCCCACTTGAGGAAGCGGTAGCGCTCGCCGTTGCGCTGGTACTCGAGCTCCACGTTGCGGTCGAAGGCTTTGGGCGTGCCGAACTCGTCCACGATCACCGAGTGGTCGATGACGAGGTCGACGGGCACGAGCGGGTTGATCCGGCGCGGATCGCCGCCGAGGTTCTTCATGGCGTCGCGCATGGCCGCGAGATCGACCACGGCCGGAACGCCGGTGAAGTCCTGCATCAGGACGCGAGCGGGCCGGTAGGCGATTTCCTTCTCGTCCTTGCCCTTGTTGTCGAGCCAGGCGGCCACGGCCTCGATATCGGCCTTGGTGACCGTGCGGCCGTCCTCGTAGCGGAGCAGGTTCTCGAGCAGCACCTTCATGGAGAAGGGCAGCTTCGAGGCGCCTTTAAGTCCGTTCTTCTCGGCCTCGACGAGGGAGTAATAGGTGTAGGTCTTGTCACCGACCTTGAGGGTCTGGCGGGCATTGAAGCTGTTGTTGAGCGTCACGGCGAATCCTCGCGTGCATTTGGGTTACGAACAGGTTGTTCGGCCGAAAGCGCGATAAGCGCGCGCCGCTCCGGGGGCGCCCGGACAGGGGGTAAGCGCGCGAGGCGGATTGGACGCCTTGGCGCGCGGCGCAGCCGAGGGTGCTATAGATCATTTCGAACCATCCCGCTACACGGTTTAGAACCATTCTGGGGTGCAATCAGGGCAGGGGTCACGGGTTTGCGTCTGAGCGTTAACAATTTGGCCTGCGAGAGGGGGGAACGCCGGATCTTCGAAGGCGTTTCGTTCACGCTCACATCCGGCGAGGCCCTGGTGATCACAGGCCGCAACGGCGCCGGAAAGTCCTCACTCCTCGAAATCCTGGCCGGCCGCCTGCGCGCCGCCGGCGGGGCGATTCTCCTGGACGGCGCGGGCGAGCGGACCCTGACCGAATGCCTGCACTACGTGGGCCACCGCGATGCCCTGAAGGCGGCGCTCACGGCGGAGGAGAATCTCGCCTTCGCCCGCGACTTTCTCGGGCGTCCGGCCCTGAAGCCCCGGGATGCCCTGGGCGCGGTGGGCCTCGCCCATGCGGCGGAACTGCCGGTCGGCTATCTCTCGGCCGGACAGCGTCACCGGGTGGCGCTTGCCCGGCTGCTGGTGGCGCATCGGCCCCTCTGGCTCCTCGACGAGCCGACCTCGGCCCTCGATACGGCGTCCCAGGAGGCCCTGCGGCTCCTGCTCGAAAGCCATCGGGAGAACGGCGGCATGATTGCGGCCACGACCCATTCGCCCCTGTTCCTGAAGGATGCCAAGGAGATCCGGATCGAGCGGACTCAAGTCCCTCCCCCCTTCGCGGGGGAGGGGGCTGGGCTGGGCGAGGCGGGAGAGGGCTGATGGTGAAATCCTTCCGCGCCCTCCTGATCCGCGACCTGAAGCTCGCCGCCCGTGTCGGCGGCTCCGGCGTGATGGGTCTCATCTTCTTCCTGATGATCGTGACTCTCATTCCCTTCGCGCTCGGGCCCGATCTCAACCTGCTTTCGCGGATCGGCCCGGCGATCCTCTGGATCGGGGCCCTGCTCGCGACCCTGATCGGCCTCGACCGCCTGTTCCAGACCGATCAGGAGGACGGGTCGCTCGACCTGCTGCGTCTCGCCCATGCGCCCATGGAAATGGTCGTTCTGGCCAAGGTCACGGCCCATTGGCTGGTGACCGGGCTGCCGCTGGCCATCGCGGCCCCCTTCCTCGGCCTTCTCGTCGCCCTTTCGCCCGAGGCAATGCTCGCCATGGTGGTGACGCTGCTCGTCGGCACGCCCGCGCTCACCTTCATCGGGGCGGTGGGGGCGGCACTGACCGCCTCCTTGAGGCGCGGCGGGCTGATCTTGGCGATCCTGGTCCTGCCCTTCATGATTCCGACCCTGATCTTCGGCGTTTCCGCAGCCAACGCGGCGGTGGGCGGGACCGTGCCCTTCGCGACGCCCTTCCTGATCCTGGCCGCGCTCTCCCTCATCGCCGCCGTGGTCGGCACGGTGGGCGCGGCGGCGGCCCTGCGGTCGGGGGACTGAGGTGGCGGAGCGCTTCGTTCTGCGCATGCGGCGGTCGCTGGACGAGGACCTGCCGCCGCCGGCATGGCCGCGCGGGTTCCGGCTCGTGCCGTTCGAGCCGGAGACTCACGCGCCGAAGGTCCATGCGCTGCTCGTCGCGGCCTATGCGCAGGGCGGCGGCTACGTGGAGCCCTTCCCGATCTGGTGGCCGAGCCTCCGGAACGATGCCGAATACGATCCTGCCCTCTGCCTCGTCGCGGCGGACGGGCAGGGGGAAATCGCCGGGGTAGCGCAATGCTGGACGAGCGCCTTCGTCAAGGACCTTGCCGTGCGCCCGGACCTCAGGGGGCAGGGACTGGGATCGGCGCTGCTTCTCGAGGCATTCCGCGTCTTTCGCGGGCGGGGCGCGGCCTTCGTCGACCTGAAGGTCGATTCGGACAACCCGTCCGGGGCGGTCCGCTTCTATCGCTCGCATGGGATGCGGCAGATCGAATCCTACCCGCTGCGCTAAGGCCGCAGGCTGATGCCGAAGGCCTGCTCGATGGCGGGTTTCCCTTCA
>JAFAAP010000323.1 GCA_023426505.1 Pseudomonadota bacterium | reverse complement strand
CCCGCGGGCGCCCCGGCGGGCGGCGACCCGTGGGCCGGCGCCGATGACGGCCCCACGCCCGCCGCCGACCATGCCGAGACGCAGCCGGCGGCTGAGCTTCTGATCCTGTGAGGCCGTGATGGTCATGCGTGTTCTCCGCTCAGCCGCGCGTGGTGTCGATACCCAGCATCCGCCGGTTGGCGGCCTCGTCCGTCCCGCCGGCGGCGAAATCGTCGAAAGCCTTCTCGGTCACGCGGATGATGTGATTCCGGATGAATTCGGCGCCTTCCCGCGCACCGTCCTCCGGATGCTTGAGGGCGCATTCCCATTCGAGCACGGCCCAGGAATCGTAGTCGTACTGCGCGAGCTTGGAGAAGATGGCGTTGAAGTCCACCTGCCCGTCGCCGAGGGAGCGGAAGCGTCCGGCGCGGTTGATCCAGCTCTCGTAGCCGCCATAGACTCCCACCCGTCCGGTCGGGTTGAACTCCGCATCCTTGGCATGGAACGCCTTGATGCGCTCGTGGTAGAGATCAATGAAGGCGACGTAATCGAGCTGCTGCAGCAGGAAGTGGCTTGGGTCGTAGTTGATGCAGGCGCGAGCATGCCCGCCGACCGCGTCGACGAAGCGCTCGAACGTTGCGCCGTCGTGGATATCCTCGCCAGGATGGATCTCGTACGCCACATCGCAACCCGCCTCCTCGTAGGCGTCGAGGATGGGGCGCCAACGGCGCCCGAGCTCCTCGAACGCCGTCTCGATCAGGCCGGCCGGGCGTTGCGGCCAAGGATAGACGAACGGCCAGGCGAGGGCGCCGGAGAAGGTGACGCTGGCAGTCAGGCCGAGGCGCTGCGAAGCCTTGGCCGCCATGAGCATCTGGTTCACGGCCCATTCCTGGCGGGCCTTGGGATTGCCCCGCACTTCGGGAGCCGCGAAGCCGTCGAAGGCCTCGTCATAGGCCGGGTGAACGGCCACGAGCTGGCCCTGCAGATGGGTCGAGAGCTCGGTGATGTCGAGGCCGTGGCTCGCGACGATTCCCTGAACCTCGTCGCAATAGGCCTCGGACTCCGCGGCTTTCTTCAAGTCGAACAGACGGGCATCCCAGGTCGGAATCTGCACCCCCTGGTAGCCGAGCGCAGCCGCCCATCGGCAGATGGAGTCGAGCGAATTGAACGGAGCTTCGTCACCTGCGAACTGCGCAAGGAAGAGGCCGGGACCCTTCATGGTTTTCATGGGTAAACTCCCAGAGGTGAGATGGGGACAAGGGGAAGCCGCGACGAAAGGCGGCTTGCCGTTGCCCCCGCCCTTTCCACTGTGGAAAGGGCGGGAAGCGGGCCGATCAGAACGGCGAGTCGGCGTAGTAGAAGTTCTTGGCGTTGTCCTTCGTGATCAGCTCCGCATTAATCACGTAGGTGCCGCGCATCGGCGCATTGGCGAAGAACTGTCCGGCCGTGACGAACATCGCGGTCGAGATCATCGCCGGCGGATAGGAGACGTCTGCCGGGATCATCTTGTCCCCGTCCATCACGCGCTTGACCATGTCCTTCATGCCGGCGCCGCCGAGAACGAACTTGATGTCCTCGCGCTTGGCCTGACGGATCGCTTCCATGATGCCGAGCGCCATGTCGTCATCGGAGGCCCAGACCGCATCGATCTTCGGATGCTTCGCGAGGAAGTCCTGCATCACCCGGAAGGCGTCGTCCCGGTTCCAGTTGGCGTATTGCTTGTCGATGACCTTGACGCCCGAGCCTTCAAGCGCCTTCTCGAAGTTGGTGACCCGCTCCTCGTCGATCACGGTCGGAATGCCGCGGAAGACGACGACGTTGCCCTGCTTCAGGTTGTCCTTGAAGTATTTGCCCGCGACGCGGCCGAACTCTGGATTGTTGCCGGCCACATAGATGTCCTGGATCGACGGGTCCTTGAGGCCGCGATCCACGACGGTGATGAAGGTGCCGCGCTTCTTGACCTCGTTCACCGGATTGGTGAGCTCGTCGGAGTTGAAGGGCAGGACCACGAGGGCGTCGATCTTCTGGGCCGTCAGGTCGTCCAGGGCGTTGGCTTGGGATGCGCCATCGGGCGAGGTCTTCACGACCACCTTCAGGCCCGGGTAGGTCTTTTCGAGCTGCTTGGCCGTTTCCTGCGCGTGGTAGACCACGCCGCCCGTCCAGCCATGGGTCGCGGCCGGAATCGACACACCGATCGTCACGTTCTTCTGCTGAGCCAGCGCGCCGGTCGTTAGGCCTGCGAAGAGGCCTGCCGCCGCCGCCAGTTTCAGTGCCGTTCCTCTCATGTTTTCCTCCCTGAGGGTTGGTTTGAGCCCATCTTGTTTCCGGTGGGCCCGCACCGGTTTCATCGCCCGCGCTGAAGTGAGCGCTGCACGAGCATGGCGATAATGATGATGGCACCCTGAACCGCGCCGACGAGGAACTCGGAGACGAAGTTCGACAGCACCATGATATTCGCGACGAGTTCCAGGATGATCGCGCCGACCACGGTTCCCCAGACCCGGCCGAGACCGCCCCTGAGCGCCGTGCCGCCGATCACGACGGCCGTGATGGCCTGGAGCTCCCACAGGAGGCCCGTCGTCGGCGTGGCGGAACCGAGGCGCGGCACGTAGACCAGGATGGCGATGCCGACGCAGATGCCCTGGATGATGTAGGTGAGCGTGCGCACCCGCCAGATCGGCACGCCCGAATAGCGCGCCACGTCCTCGTTGGACCCAATGGCAATGACGTGACGTCCGAAGGATGTCTTGTAGAGGATCAGCGCCCCTACGGCCGCCACTGCCAGAAAGGCGAGGATCGGCACGGGAACGCCTGCGACGTCGCCGAAATAGACTGGACGATAAAGCTCGCGCAGCTCCGCGTTGCGCAGGGTGATCGTGCCGCCGGCCGCAAGCCAGATCACGAGGGAGCGGAAGATGCCCATCGTGCCGAGGGTGACGATGAACGGTTCGATCCGCCCGAACGTGACGATGAGGCCGTTGGCGAGGCCGCAGGCTGCCGCCAGCCCGACCGCGACCAGCATGCCGAGCGCGAGCGTGCCGTATCCCGGGCTGCCGAGGCCGTTGAGCGTGAGGATCATAACGCCCGCCACGAGAGCCGCCATCGAACCGACCGACAGGTCGAGGCCACCGCCCGCAATCACGAAGGTGGCGCCGACCGCGATGATGGCGATGAAGGCCGAACGGGTGACCACGTTGAGCAGGTTCGACGCGGTCAGGAAATCCGGATTGATCAGGGCGCCTGCGATCACCAGAACGATGAGTGCGATGAAGGGCGACAGCGCCCGCATATCAAGGTTGAAGCGGCGCTTCTCGGCGCTGCTGCGGAGCACGGTTTCGGTCATGCCTGGCCTGCGGCGATTTCAGCCGCCCTTTCTTCGTGAACGCCTGTTGCGAGATAGACGATTGCGTCTTCCGAGAGGTCGGCCTGCGCGACCTCGCCCGCGATGCGCCCGTTGCGCATCACGACCGCCCGGTGGCAGAGGCCGATCAGCTCCTGCATCTCCGACGAGATGACGATCACGGACCGTCCCTGCTCGGCGAGCGACGCGATGAACCGGTAGATCTGCTCCTTGGTGCCGATGTCGACGCCCCGGGTGGGCTCGTCGATGATGACGACCTGTGGATCCGCCAGCATCATCTTGGCGAGGAGCAGCTTCTGCTGATTGCCGCCGGAGAGCTGGCCGGCCAAGAGGTCGCGCCGCCGGGTGCGGATGTCGAAATCCTTGATGGCGGTATCGAGCGCTCTCTCTTCGGCCGGAACGTCGATGAAGGGGCCCCGGCCGAACTTCTCCAAAGCCGCAAGGGTGAGATTGACGCGCAGATCCTGGCGGAGAAGGAGGCCTTTGCCTTTCCGGTCCTCCGACAGATAGACCACGCCCGCCGCCATGGCTTCACGGGCATCACTGAACCGCACATTCCTGCCGTTCAGGACGATGCTCCCCTCGTTCGGACGCAGGCCCACGAGGGCCTCGAACAGCTCCGTGCGTCCGGCGCCGATGAGGCCGCCGAAGCCGAGGATCTCGCCGCGCCTCAGGCTGAAGGACACATCCTCCACATAGCCGGGCACGGACATTTTACGGACCGACAGAATGTCCTGGTCGGAAGCCGTCACGGGTTTCTCGGGATAGAGCTTGGACATGTCGCGGCCGACCATGAGGCGCGCCATCTCGAGGGGCTCGAGACCTTCGATGTCCCGGGTGGCGATGAAGCGGCCGTCCCGCAGAATCGTGACCCGGTCGGCGATTGCCTTCACCTCGTTGAGCCGGTGAGAAATGTATAGGATCGCCGCTCCATGAGCACGGAGCCGGCGGATGATCTGGAACAGGCTTTCGGCTTCGACCGGGGTCAGGACGGCTGTCGGCTCGTCGAAGGCGACGACCTTGTGCGGGACGAGAAGCGCTCGGGCGATCTGAACGAGCTGCCGATCCGCGATGGAGAGCCGGCGCACCTCGCGGTCCGGGTCGATGGCGGTGCCGAGATCCTTCAGGATCGCTCGGGTCCGGTCCCGCATGGCCCGATCGTCCACCAGGCCGAAGCGGCGAATCTCCCGTCCGAGGAAAAGATTTTGCGCGACCGTCAGGTCTTCGGCGAGAAGGATCTCCTGATGGACGAGGACGATCCCGCGGCTCTCGGCCTCGACAGGTCCCGAGAACGCAACCGGCTGATCGTCGAGGTAGAGGCTTCCCTTCGTCGGCTGCAGATGGCCGGAAAGAATGCGCATGAGCGTCGACTTGCCGGCGCCGTTCTCGCCGATGACGGCGTGGACCTCGCCCGGCCTCAGGTCGAGCGAGATGCCGCTCAGAACCTCGATGGGTCCGAAGGATTTCGAGACATTCTCTGCGCGAAGAACAGAAGACATGGACTGCTCCGGACCGTCGTCAACGGCTTGATCGCCTCCGGCCACCCGAAAGCGGTTCATCGGCGCGCACGCGCCCGATGCGGATCAGCTGTCAGCCATGTGAGCCGGCATTCGTTTCCTCCATCGATGGTCTGAGCCCTCTATCGGGGCCTTGGGGCAACCAGGGCGAAACAAAGTTGACAACGCCCTGATGTAATCGATTACATTTACTTTACCGAAATGGCTGCCTCTGTCAAACAGGGCCGCCTCAGGGGAAAGTTCATGGACGAGATCGGGCGCAAGGGAAGCCCTGGAGCCAGCAGCACGCCGCTCCGCGCCGCGCGGATCCAGGACGTGGCGCGCCTTGCAGACGTCTCGACCGCCACCGTCAGCCGTGCCCTTGCGACGCCGGACCGGGTCTCGCCCGAGGCCCGCGCCCGTGTGCTTGAGGCCATTGCCCAGACGGGATACGTCCCTAATCCGGCCGCACGCACCTTGCGCTCTCAGAAGACCTTCATGGTGCTGGTCGTCCTTCCGGACCTAGCGAACACGTTCTTCTCGAAGATCCTGCGCGGTATCGAGGAGACGCTCTTCGATGCCGGTTACGGCATGATCATCAGCGACCTCGACGGTTCGCCGGAAAAGGAGGCTCATTTCGCGGCCTATACGGCGGCCGGCCGCGTGGACGGGGCGATCCTGCTCAACGGGCACCTGTTCGGCCAGAGCCGCGACGGCAAGGGCACGCCCGCCAAGATCAACATTCCTCTGGTTGCTCTCTGCGAGGCGATCCCGAATGCCGGAATCCCTCAGATCGAGATCGACAACCGCGCGGCGGCGCGCCAGATGACACAGTATCTCGCATCACTCGGACATGCGCGGATCGCCTATGTGAGCGGGCCTGCCGAGAACGTGCTGGAGCACGAGCGCTTCCAGGGCTATCGCGACGGACTCCTTGCGGCCGGTCTGTCGTTCGACCCTGAACTGGTTCTCTCAGGCGACTTCACGCTCGAGTCGGGCGTCAGGGCCGGTCAGGAGCTCGTCGCCAGGGCGGAGCGGCCGACTGCGGTCTTCTGCACCAGTGACGAAATGGCGATCGGGGTCGTGCGGACGCTGCGGTCGGCCGGGCTGCGCGTTCCCGAGGATATCTCGGTGGCAGGCTTCGACGACATCGAGTTCGCCGCTGCCGCGCAGCCGGCACTGACGACGATCCATCAGCCGAGGCGTGAACTCGGCCAAGCCGCCGCCACTGTGCTGATCGACCTGCTGCAGGGGCGCGAGACCGAAAAGCGCATCCGCCTCAAGACCGCGCTCGTGGTGCGGGACAGTGTCGCCGCACCTCCGATGTAATTGGGACCTACGGACCGCTCCTAGGCTGCACGCTTGGACGCGAGGCCAAGGGTGGGATTGGCCGGCGAACCGGCCCTCGCCCGCTGCCGCTGCAGCCACCAGATCAGGCCCGCGAGCGCCAGTGCCGGCAGGTAGATCCACATCGTGGAAGGTCGGCCTGGCGCCGGTTGAACAACGGCCACGATCTGATAACCGGGCTCCAGGCCGACACGTTTGGCATAGGAGCCGAACGCCACATTGCTGATCGTCACCTGATCTCCCAGACCCGCAACGGTGAGGCCGGCGGCACGCAGACGCTCCTGTGGCATGGGCTTTTGATCGCCTAGGTCCAGGCTCACGGTCTTGCGCACGTCTTCTCCTTCGATGTTCATGCCCTCAACGATAAAGGCGAGACGCTGGTTTGGAGGTGCTGCAGAGACCTTGTTCAACAATTCTCGGGCCGGCAGTTCCACGGTCGCCGGATAGAACTGATTGAGCCACCAGTCCGGCCGGAAGAGCGCAAAGCAGATGACGAGCAGAACTGCACTCTCCCAGAGGCGGCTGCGTGTCGCGAAGTAGTTCATCGTCGCGGCCGAGAAAAGCAGAATTGCCACGATGTTCACCGCAATGACGATGACCGTCTCGGTCCAGCTGTCCACGCCAATGAGGAGTATCGCAGGGTTGAAGATGAACACGAATGGCAGGATGGCCGTGCGCAGGGAATAGAGCGCGCCCTGGAAACCTGTGGCGATGGGATCCTCGCGGGAAATCGCCGCTGCAGCGAAAGCAGCCAGGCCGACCGGAGGGGTGATGTCGGCCATGATGCCGAAGTAGAATACGAACAGGTGGACGGCGATCAGTGGGATGGCGAGGCCAGCCTGAGCGCCGAGTTCTACGACCACGGGCGCCATGAGAGTTGCAACCAGGATGTAGTTCGCCGTCGTTGGGATGCCCATCCCGAGGATGAGGCTGACGAGGGCAATGAGGCAGAGCATGATGATGACATTGCCGCCCGAAACGAACTCAACAACTTCCGTCATCATCAGACCAAGGCCGGTCAGCGTAATCGTACCAACGACGATGCCAGCCGTCGCCGTCGCGATGGCGATGCCGATCATGTTGCGAGCACCGAGGGCCAACCCATCGACAAGGTCCGCGAACGCGCTCCGGGCAGCCTGCCCGATGGACTGCCGGCGGAACAGCGCAAGGAGGGGGCGGCGAGTCGCGACGATCCCAATGATGGAGATCGTTGCCCAGAAAGCGGACAATCCGGGCGACATCTCCTCCACCATCAGGCACCACAGCAGGACAACGATGGGGATGAGGAAGTCGAGGCCTGTCCGTGTCACGTCCCATGCTCTGGGCAATGTCAGAATCGGTGTGTTCGGATCGTCGATCTCAAGATCAGGGTAACGCGCCGCAAACGCGACGGAGCCTACATAAACAGCAAGCGCTGCAATGCTGAGAATCCAAGGGGCGCTGGCCCCGAATGCGGCCTGCGCGCCAAGGACGCCATAGTAGAGAAGGCAGAGAACGACGATAGACCCGGTCAGGCCCAGCCCGGTGCGCAGGAACCGCGTCTTTGCCGGCATCGCCTCGCGCGGAATCGGTTGGGACCCGATCTTCAGCGCTTCCAGATGCACGATATAGAGCAGTGCCACATACGACGCGATGGCTGGCAGGAAGGCGTGCTTCACGATTTCTGAATAGGGAATCCCGACATATTCCACCATCAGGAAGGCGGCCGCTCCCATGACCGGCGGCATGATCTGCCCGTTGATTGAGGAGGCCGCCTCGATAGCGCCTGCCTTCACGCCAGATAGGCCAGTTCGCTTCATGAGCGGGATCGTGAAAATGCCGCCCGAGACGACGTTCGAGACCGATGAGCCCGAGACGACTCCGTTGAGGGCGGACGAAACGACGGCGACTTTGGCCGGGCCGCCACGCAGGTGTCCGAGCAGGGCAATCGAGATCTGCATCATCCAGTTGCCGGCCCCCGCCTTGTCGAGAAGGGTGCCGAACAGGACAAACAGGAAAACGAAGCTGGTCGATACGCCAAGCGCGATCCCGAAGACGCCCTCAGTCGTGAGCCATTGATGCTGGAGAAACTTCGAGATGGATGCACCCTTGTGTTGCATCACGTCCGGCATATAGGGGCCGGCAAAGGTGTAAAAAATGAATGCCGAGGCGACGATCACCATTGGCAGGCCGAGGGAACGGCGTGTGGCCTCGAGTAGGAGGACGATGCCGACGCTCGCCGTCACGAGATCAAGCATGATCGGCTGACCCGGGCGTGTCGCGAGTTCCCGATAGAACAAGAAAAGATATGCGCCCGCAAAGGCTCCCGTGAGGGCAAGAACCCAGTCGAGAATGGGTACGTGGGAGCGAGGCGACGACTTGAAGGCCGGGTAGGCCATGAAGGCGAGGAAGAGCCCGAGACCGAGATGGATCGCGCGCGCCTCCGTGTCGTTCAGGATGCCGAAGCCCAGGGTGAAGGGCAGGGGGGATGCATACCAGATCTGAAACAACGACCAGGCGATCGCCACCGCGGTGATGACGGTCGCGGTGACACCGGTCGGCTTGCGGCCTCCCGTGTCTGCCTCCGCCACCAGCTGTTCAAGCTCTGCGGACGGAGCGAGCGTCGGCTTTTCGGTTGTCGACATGGTGATCCCCTCATCCCGAACAAGGCAGGGGTGGCCTTCGCCACCCCCTTAGACGATATAGCCGTGAGCAGGCAGGCTTACTTCAGCCAGCCCTTTTCCTTGTAGTATTTGGCCGCACCGGGATGGAGCGGAGCCGATAGGCCGTCCTTGACCATCTTGGCCGGGTCGAGATTGGCGAAGGCCGGGTGAAGGGACTTGAACTCGTTGAAGTTCTCGAAGACCGCTTTGGTGACCTGATAGACCGTCTCTTCCGGCACCTTGGCCGAGGTCACCATCGTGGCGAGCACGCCATAGGTCTCCGTCGGCTGCGCGTTGTTGGCGTAGAGGCCGCCCGGGATCGTCGCCTTGGCGTAGTACGGCTTGTCCGCAAGGAGCTTATCGACGGCCGGACCGGTGATCGACACGAGCTTGGCGCCACAGGTCGTGGTCGGGTCCTGGATGTTCGCGGAAGGGTGCCCGACGCCGTAGAAGAACGCGTCGATCTTGTTGTCGCACAGGGCGGGGCCGTGCTCGTCGGCCTTCAGCTCGGACGCGAGCGAGAAGTCGGAGAGCTTCCAGCCGACAGCCCCGAGCAGCTCCTCCATGGACGCGCGGGTGCCGGAGCCCGGATTGCCCACGTTCATGCGCTTGCCTTTGAGGTCCTCGAACTTGGTGGCATTCGCCTCTTTGCGGGCCAGAACCGTGAAGGGCTCGGGGTGAACGGAGAAGACGGCGCGCAGATCCTCGAAGGCGCCGCCATCCTTGAAGGCGCCAAGACCCTTGAGGGAATTGTACTGCACGTCGGACTGCGTCAGGCCGAAATCCAGCTCGCCAGCCTTGATGGTATTGACGTTGTAGGCCGAGCCGCCGGTGGACTCCACGGAGCAGCGGATGCCGTGGGTCTTTCGGTCCTTGTTGACCAAACGGCAGACGGCACCGCCGACGGCGTAATACACGCCGGTCACGCCGCCAGTGCCGATGGTGGCGAACTTCTGCTGCGCCTGCGCCGGAACGGCTGCAAGCATCAGGGCCGATGCGGCCGCGCCGACCAGGGTTTTCGTCAAAACGTGCATTCTCGTTGTCCCTCTTTGTTATATTCGCTGGAAAAACCGGCTGGCGCCGGACGTTCAGGCTGCCTTCAACTCGATGCCTGCGAGTGCCGCGTCCACGGCATCCCCCAGGCGTTCCACGATAGCATCGACGATCGGTTCGTCGACGATGAACGGCGGAGCGAGCAGGACATGGTCGCCGCGTGCTCCGTCGATCGTTCCGCCCATGGGATAGACCATGAGGCCGCGCGCCATCGCCTCGCGCTTGATGCGCGCATGAAGCTTCTGTTTAGGATCAAACGTCGCCTTGGTCGAGCGGTCCTCGACCAGCTCGACCGCCATGAAGAGGCCCCGGCCGCGGATATCCCCAACATGAGGGTGGTTGCCGAACCGTTCCCCAAGGCGGCGCGTGAGGTGCGCGCCCATCCGGCGGACATTGGCCAGGAGGTCGTCCCGCCGGATGACCTCCTGAACCGCGAGGCCCGCCGCACAGGCCATGGGATGGCCGAGATAGGTGTGGCCGTGCTGGAAGAAGCCAGAGCCGTTCGCGAAGGCGTCGAAGATCCGACGGCCGAGCAGAACGGCCCCGATGGGCTGATAGCCTCCGCCGAGACCCTTGGCGATGGTCATGAGATCCGGCGCGACCCCATCCTGCTCGCAGGCGTGGAGAGTGCCGGTGCGGCCCATACCGCACATGACCTCGTCCAGGATGAGAAGGACGCCATATCGGTCGCAGATCGAGCGAACGCGCTTGAGATAGTCCGCCACGGGCGGAACGGCTCCCGCGGTCGCACCCACGACCGTCTCGGCCACGAAGGCCATGACCGTGTCCGGCCCGAGTTCCAGGATCTTGTCTTCGAGGGCCTGGGCGGCGCGAGCCGCGTAATCCGCGTCGCTTTCGCCCTTCTGCTGAAACCGGTACGCGAAGCACGGATCGATATGGTGCGTCTCGACCAGAAGCGGGCGAAACTGGGTGCGCCGCCACTCGTTGCCACCGGTCGCAAGGGCCCCGAGGGTGTTGCCATGATAGCTCTGACGCCGGGCGATAATGTTGCGGCGCTCCGGCTGGCCGATTTCCACGAAATACTGCCGCGCCATCTTAAGTGCAGCCTCGACGGCCTCCGAGCCGCCCGACACGAAGTAGACGTGGGACATGCCCGCGGGCGCATCCTCGATCAGCCGGTCCGCGAGGGCCTCTGCCGGCTCGGTGGTGAAGAAGCTCGTGTGGGCGTAGGCGAGCTTGTCGGCCTGTGCGTGGAGGGCCCCCACGATGTCGGGATGGCCGTGGCCGAGGCAGGACACGGCGGCGCCTCCGGACGCGTCGATGTAGGATCGGCCTTCCGAGTCGAAGAGTTCGACACCCTTCCCGCCGACCGCCACCGGAAGGGTCGTGTGGATCTGGCGATGGAGGATGCGGCTCATGATGATCTCCTGCCGTCTTGCGGCGTCCAATGGATGTTGAAGGCGGTGAGCTGGTCTTCCGAGCGCCTGAGCGCTTCCAGTGAGGCCTCTCCGCCATGCCCGGCGACGAGCGCCGCCAGGATCTCGCCGGCTACGAAGGCCGGCGTCATGGCATGGAAGAAGGAAGGACCTCCGGTCGGAACCAAAACGGCGATCCGAGCAACCTGCGCGAGAGGAGACACGGCGCTGTCGGTGACGGCAACGATCGGCACATGCTTCGAGTGCGCATACTGGGCGAGCTCGACCGTCGCCCGGGTATAGGGAGCAACGCTGACCGCGAGGAGCGCATCCTGTTCGGTCGCGGCTCGGATCGGGTCGGTTCCGACGCCTGCGAGCGAGTCCAGTAGAGTTGCCCTCTCGCCCAGCAGCGAAAGGACATAGGCCATGTGCCAGGCCACGGTGTGGGAGGAGCGCAACCCTGCACAGAAAATCCGTCGAGCCGCAGCAAGGAGTTCCGCCGCCTGCACCAGCCGTTCAATGGAGGCAGGCTCGCCGAGCCGGGCAATTTGCAGGCTCAGAGAGGCGATCATATCGGCTGCCAGAGCTCGCTCTCCCCGGGCTTTCTGATTGGCGACTTGGTAGCCGGCCTTGCCGGAAAAGCTAAGACCGCCCTCGCGGATAGCCTGAGCATACAGCTCGCGAATGGCATCATAGCCGTCAAAGCCCAGCCGTTTCGCCAGCCGGGTCATGGTCGCAGGCTGCACGCCGGCCTGCCGTGCCTGCTCGCGCATGGACAGCAAGGCGACGTCGCCAGGCGTGTCCAGAATATAGCGGGCGGCTGTTTGGAGCTGCGCCGGCATCTCCGGAAAGGCGTCGATAATCTTCTCGGTCAGGGGGCCGGTCTCCATGGTGTGATCATAGAAGCGGCTTGCAAGACTCGCAACACATGTTTGATAATATGATCAAATGAAACAAATGAATCTTTTGGTGAGGACCCCATGCAAGAGACAGCGGACGGAATGAGATATTCTCCGGTCGTGATTGCCGTTGCACCCAACGGCGGACGGCGAACCAAGGCTGATCATCCGGCTCTGCCGATGGGTCCGGATGAACTCGCCCGGACGGCGGTGCAATGCCTCGAGGCTGGAGCCGCGATGATTCATGTCCATGTGCGCGACCGCGAAGGGCGTCATCTTCTCGATGCCGAAGCCTATGAGCGCGCCTCCATGGCCATCCGCCACGCCGTCGGAGATCGGCTCGTCATCCAGATCACGAGCGAGGCCCTAGGCGTCTACAGGCCCGAGGAGCAGATGGCGGTGGTGCGTCAGGCGCGGCCCGAGGCGGTGTCGCTCGCCCTGCGTGAACTGGTGCCCGACGAGGCGCATGAGCTGGCTTTCGCCGAGTTCATGCAGTGGATCGCCAAGGAGGGTGTTGCGCCGCAGATCATCCTCTATGCGCCGGAAGAGGCGGTTCGGCTTGCAGAATTGCAGCGGCGTGGAATCGTTCCTTTCGATTCGATCCCCGTCCTTTATGTGCTGGGGCGCTACACTGTCTCGCAGACCTCCCGGCCCGCTGATCTGCTCCCCTTCATTGCGCCGGGCATGCCCGTCTACAGCGACTGGATGACCTGTGCTTTCGGCCGGTATGAGGCGGCCTGCGTGACGGCTGCAGCCCTTCTCGGGGGGCATGTTCGGGTCGGCTTCGAGAACAACCTCGACCTGCCGGACGGAACGAGAGCGCCGTCGAATGCTGCCTTGGTCGATCGGGTCGTGCAGGCGCTCGGAGCCTGCGGTGCGTCCCTCGCCGATGCGGCTGCCCTGCGGAAGGCATGGTCCCTCCGATGATGAGCGGCTTCGGCATCGAGGCTTCGCCCGCAACTCTTTACCTGCCGTGACGTTCAGGAATTTCGACCCATCGCTTTCTGCCGGGCGAGGCAGGAGACGCATTAGTCCATGGTAGTGGGTGCCCTTCCGCCGTCAGCCCTTGTGGATCCCCCTCCGCCGATACAGAATGCGCGCAACGAAGCTCAGGAATGAGCCGCCGGACCGGAAAACCGGCCGGTTGCGCAGATCATCTGCGCACCAGAGGAAACACAGGCGCGTCGCATGCTGCTGAGGCATGCGAGGCTCGAGGAGGTGACGTCGGTGACGACGGCTGCAAGCTCGCGCGACGATACGTTCCCGAAGCTGCTCGCGCGCAATGCGCTCGTGCGCCCGAACCGGACTGCATTCCGCCACAAGGATTTCGGGGTTTGGCAGTCATGGACCTGGTCTGAAGTGCACGAGGTCGTCCGGTCCTATGCATCCGGATTGCAGTCCCTGGGCCTGAAGCGTGGTGGCAAGATCGCCATCATCGGATACAACCGCCCCCATCTTTACTGGACCATGATCGCCGCGCAGTGGATCGGGGCGATTCCGGTCCCGGTCTATGCGGACTCGGTGGCTGACGAGATGGCGTATGTGCTGGCCCATGCGGAGGTGACGCATGCGGCCGTGCAGGATCAGGAGCAGGTCGACAAGCTGCTCTCCGTGGCCGAGCGCATGCCGCAGCTCGGACGGATCCTGTATGACGAGGACCGGGGTCTGAGAGATTACGACCACAGCCGGCTGCATTCCATTCGATCGGTCGTCGAGGAGGGGCGGGCTCGGCTCGCCGACGCCTCGGAGCGGGAGAGGCTGGAAGCCGAGAAGCAGGCGGGCAATGGAGCCGACCTTGCGATCATTCTCTACACTTCGGGCACGACCGGCCGTCCGAAGGGAGTGATGCTGACCTTCGAAAGCGTCATAGCGGCTGCCGAGATCGGCTGCGACTTCGACAAGCTCGATGAGGCCGACGAGATCATCGCCTACCTTCCGATTGCCTGGGTCGGCGACCACATTTTCTCCTATGCGCAGGCGATCCTGGCAGGGCTTTGCGTCAACTGTCCCGAGAATCCCGAAACCATTGCCGAGGACAGGCGCGAGATCGGCGCGACATATGTGTTCGCCCCTCCACGGATCTTCGAGAGCATGCTGACCTTGACCATGGTCCGCATGGAAGATGCGGGAGCCTTGAAAAGGCGCATGTTCAAGTTCTTCATCGACCATGCCAACAAGGTCGGCGAGAAGATCCTGAATCGGCAGGCCGGCGTCGGCGCCTTGGATCGGCTCCTCTGGCACGTGGGAAACGTCCTGGTCTACGCCCCGCTGCGCAACCGCTTCGGCATGACACGCGTGAAAGTGGGCTACACGGCTGGCGAGGCGATCGGGCCGGAGATCTTCCGGTTCTATCGCTCGATCGGCGTGAACCTGAAGCAGCTCTACGGCCAGACCGAGGCTTCCGTCTACATCACGATGCAGCCCAACGGAGAGATCCGCGCCGACACGGTCGGCCGGCCGGCGCCACGGGTGGAGATCCGCATCGACGAGAACGGCGAGGTCCTCTATCGCTCGCCCGGCGTGTTCGTGGGCTACTACAAGGATGAGGACAAGACGACCGAAACGAAGACGCCGGATGGCTTCGTCCGCTCAGGTGATGCAGGATTCTTCGACGAGACCGGACACCTCAAGATCATCGATCGCGCCAAGGATGTAGGCAAGATGCGGGACGGCTCGCTCTTCCCGCCGAAATACATCGAGAACAAGCTGAAATTCTACCCGAACATCAAGGAAGCCGTGTGCTTCGGCGACGGGCGCGACTTCGTCGGATGCTTCATCAACATCGATCTGGTGGCGGTCAGCAATTGGGCGGAGCGCAATGGCGTGACCTATGCGTCCTACCAGGAGCTGGCAGGGCATCCGCTCGTCTACGAAATGATCGAGAAGCACGTGGACGAGGTCAATCGCTCGCTCGCGTCCGAGCCCCGCATGGGCGGCGCCCAGATCAAGCGTTTCCTGATCCTGCACAAGGAATTGGACGCGGATGACGGCGAGCTGACGCGCACCCAGAAGGTGCGCCGCGGCTTCATTGCGGAGCGCTACGACCCGCTGATCCAGGCACTGTACAACGGCTCGACGGAGGCGGACATCTCGACTGAAGTAACGTTCGAGGACGGTCGCAAGGGCGTGATCGCGGCGCGCGTGAAGGTAAGAGACATGAAGCTCTATCCTGTGGAGCGGGCCGCTCCCCTGCCGGAGGCCGCGGAATGAGGGCGCCGGACAATCCCGTTGCCGCCAAGGGAGATGTTCTGCTCGCGGTCGATAATGTGTCGCTCGGATTCGGTGGCGTGAAGGCGCTGTCCGACGTCTCCTTCGACATCCGCCGCGGCGAGATCCGCGCCATCATCGGCCCGAACGGGGCCGGCAAGACCTCGATGCTCAACTGCATCAACGGATTCTATTACCCGACCGAGGGCCGCATCACCTTCAAGGGCGTGAAGCGGCCCAAGATGCGGCCTTACGAGGCCGCCCGCGGCGGAATCGCCCGCACGTTCCAGAACGTCGCCCTCTTCAAGAGCATGTCGACCCTCGACAACATCATGGCGGGACGCTCGCTCAAGATGAGGTCGAACTTCTTCTGGCAGCTCTTCCGCCATGGGCCGGCCATGAAGGAGGAGGTCGAGCATCGCCGGGTCGTCGAGGAGATCATCGATTTCCTCGAGATCCAGCACATCCGGAAGATCCCGGTCGGGCGGCTTCCCTACGGCCTGCAGAAGCGGGTCGAGCTCGGTCGGGCGCTGGCCATGGAGCCGGACCTTCTGCTCCTCGACGAGCCCATGGCCGGCATGAACCTGGAGGAGAAGGAGGACATGTCCCGCTTCATCCTCGAGGTGAACCAGCAGTTCGGCACCACGATCGCGCTGATCGAGCACGACATGGGCGTGGTGATGGATTTGTCGGATCGGGTCGTGGTTCTGGAATACGGCCGCAAGATCGCCGACGGCACGCCGGACGTGGTGAAGAGCGACCAGCGGGTGATCGACGCCTATCTCGGCGTGGCGCATTAAAGAGGGATCGATGGACATTCTCTACAAGGTCTTCATCGAACCGTTCGTCTTCATGGGCGAGGCGCCCGACCTTCTGCTCCAGACGCTGTGGGAGGGGCTCGTCTCCGGGGTGCTCTACGCCCTGATCGCCTTGGGCTTCGTGCTGATCTTCAAGGCCTCAGGGGTCTTCAACTTCGCCCAAGGCATCATGGTGGTGTTCTCGGCCCTGATCCTCGTGGGTCTGTACGAGAAGGGCGTGCCGGCCTTCCTGGCCCTGATCCTGGCGATCGGCGCGATGCTGCTCCTGGCGGTGGCCGTCGAGCGGGTAGTGCTGCGTCCCCTGGTCAACCAGCCGGACATCATCCTCTTCATGGCGACGTTCGGTCTGACATATTTCCTCATCGGCCTTGGCGAGCTGATCTTCGGCGGCAATCCCAAGGAGATGATCACGGATCCTCTGTTCCTGCCGCAGGGCACGACGGAGCTCGAGATGTTCGGCGGCCTCGTGCGTCTCCAGCACCTGGACATCGCAGCCGCCGTCATCGCGTCGATCATGATCGGCCTCCTCGCGGTCTTCTTCTCGAAGACGCGCATCGGCCGGGCGCTCCGGGCCGTCGCCGACAGCCACAAGGCAGCGCTCTCGGTGGGCATCTCGCTCAACCAAATCTGGGTCATCGTCTGGTTCGCGGCCGGCATCGTGGCGCTCGTCGCCGGCATCATGTGGGGCGCACGCTCCGGCGTGTCCTTCTCTCTCCAGATCATCGCCCTGAAAGCGCTTCCGGTTCTCATCCTCGGCGGCTTCACCTCCATTCCCGGTGCCATCATTGGCGGCCTCATCATCGGGGTCGGGGAGAAGCTCGGCGAGTTCTATTGGGGGCCTCTCGTCGGCGGCGGCATCGAGACCTGGCTGGCCTACGTCATTGCGCTCCTGTTCCTGCTGTACCGGCCGCAAGGGCTGTTCGGCGAAAAGATCATCGAACGGATTTGAGGGAGATCCCGCTTGTTCTATCGCGAGGCCGGCCAGTTCAAGTCCACCTATCCCGCCGATATGGCGATCTTCCCTCTGCGCGAGGACAGGATCGGCATCGCCGTCATCATCCTGGCAGCCTACTCCCTGGCCTTTCTCGGCAACGCCTTCCTGCTCCAGGCGGTGATGATCCCGATCCTGGTCTTTTCGCTGGCGGCGATCGGGCTCAACATTCTGACGGGCTATGCGGGCCTCCTCTCCCTCGGCACCGGCGCCTTCATGGGAGTGGGAGCCTATGCCTGCTACAAGCAGATGACGGCGTTTCCGGATGTGAACGTCATCGTCTGGATTTTCGTGTCGGGGTTCTTCTCGGCCGCCATCGGGGCGCTGTTCGGATTGCCTTCCCTGCGGATCAAGGGGTTTTACCTCGCTGTCGCGACGCTCGCGGCGCAGTTCTTCCTGCAATGGTGCTTCATCCGCATTCCGTGGCTCGTGAACTACAACGTCTCGGGCGCCCTCGATGCACCTCTGCGCACGCTCTTCGGAATTCCGGTCCTCGGCGCCACGGCCACCCCGCAGACCCGCTATCTTGTGGTCCTGACCATCGTGATCCTCCTGACC
>JAFAAP010000321.1 GCA_023426505.1 Pseudomonadota bacterium | reverse complement strand
CGGCAATCTGGCGTGGGGCGCAAGACGCCTGAGGGCGGTCAATGACCTTAAGGAGCGCGGCGCAGGAGAGTTCGTCCGCCGCGTCCACCGAACCTTGATCGGAACCCGCGACGGGACAAAGATCTAGGGCAACCCACATGGACAAGGTGTTTGCCCTGTGGCCGCCGGAGGATGCTGCCCTCGCCCACAAGGTAGTCCAGCTTCCGGGAAGCGCGATTGCGGAGCCACTCACCCGCCAGCTACTGATTATTTACCTTGGCCGTTGCATGCTTCTCGGATCGGGCGGGTCGTGGACCAGCCTGGTGCCGTGTGCTCAGACGCGGCCAGCACCCAGCCGAGGGTTCACCGACTCCCCTCGGCTGGGGCGTTTCCGACGCCAATGCCTCAAAGCCGCTAACTCAAAGCCCTAAAAAGAAAGCACCCGGTCCTTACGGACGGGCGCTCCAGGAGCCGGCCCGGTTGGGGCAGAGGGCCGGTCGTTCGGGTGTGCCCGAGCTGGCGGGCTTTGTCTGTGCGTATGATCACGAGGGATTTCCCCAGGTGGTCGCCCCGCGCCTGCGTGAATTCAATAGCGGCTGCGTTCTTCGATGAGGCTCTTTACGGAACACCCGAGGCGAGCGTCAGGATGCCATAGCTCGCGACGGAGAGCGCCAACGTGAAGGCCAGGATGGCGGCAGCCGCCCGCCGCTCGAACCGGTCGAGCTTCGCCTGACTGTCTTCGATCCGGACACGGAGTTCAGAGGCACGACCACTCATTCAGACCCCCACAGGCTCAATCCCAGGCGGCATACAAACGCCGCAGTCACGCTGGAGATCCAATCGGCTATGTCGATAGGTCCCTTGAGTGAGGGCTGGTCCCCCATCAGCACGGCGCCGCGTGACGGCACGCCTGTGATCCTCTGGATGACAAAGGACGAAACCCCGCCAGATCTCCCGCTGACGGTGGGATATTGGACGAGCAGCCCTCAGGCAGGTGTCAGCTATTGGCGCCTCTTCGGCGATCCGCCGCGCTTCTGCTCGGATGCACAGATCCAGGGGTGGAAAAGGCTTCTTCGCGACTGAGAGACCATTTGCAAATTGCGCGCAGTTGCCTTCGTGACGAGGCTACTTAAGGAGCGATTACGTTAGGCCGACGATCCCGGCCCACAAAATCAGGCTGAGGGGCACGGCAAAGACAAATCCCTGCATGAAATCCACAGGAGCCTCCTGTCAGCAGTGGGTGGAGTAATCTCCCCGCTAATCCTGGTGGAAGCCGCAAGTTCCGATATGAAACGTGGGGCACGTAGACGCATTCCGGAACCGGCTCTATGCAGCGGTTTTGTTCGTTCCCCTGGTCTGATAGGCCGAACAAGTCTGATCCCATTGGAGACGGGTATGGAGTTGCAGGAAGAGAGCCGTGGCGAGCTGTTGATCATCCGGGTGTGCGGCCAGCGGATCGACGCCAGCAAGGCTCCCCAGTTCAAGGACGAGATCACCCAGCGGATCGAGGGCGGCCACACCAAGCTGCTGCTCGATTTCAGCATGGTGGAGTTTATCGACAGCACCGGTCTTGGGGTGCTGGTTTCCTGCCTGAAGCGGCTCGGCAAGGGCGACATGTCGATTGCTGGCGCCAAAGGGGCGGTCAGCCGCTTGTTCACCCTGACGCATATGGACAAGGTGTTTGCTCTGTATCCGACGGTGGATGCTGCCCTCGCACACAAGGGCGCCTGAATTTCCGAGAAGCGCGAGTACGGAACTGCTCACAGCCAGCTACGGCTTTGTTTACCGGGTTCGTTGTACCTTGCGGGCAAGCGGGCGCGTTGCGTATCAGCCCATTGCTGTGTTCTGCCGAACGCAGCTGAGGCCCCGGTCGGGAGTTCTACCCTCCTCGACTGGGCCTTTCCCCCTCGAACGAGGCAGGCACACACCCCGGAGGGT
This sequence comes from Pseudomonadota bacterium, assembly GCA_023426505.1. Taxonomy (GTDB): domain Bacteria; phylum Pseudomonadota; class Alphaproteobacteria; order Rhizobiales; family Beijerinckiaceae; genus Microvirga. Next base: position 19,616 of record JAFAAP010000321.1, on the reverse strand, counting down.
GAATTGTGGCCGGGAGCTTCCAGCCTGATCCTTGACCGATCAAGCAGGAGGCAAGTCCGATGGTTCCTAAGCAATTCGTCCCGGGTCCCATTGAAGGTCTGCATCTGCCCTCGCGAGCCTGGAGTGCTCTGCGGGACGAAGACATCACGACGCTTGACCAGCTGATCATGGCGGCCAGCCGGATCGAACGGGTGACTCCTGGGATCGGTCGCAAGACCGCACAACGGATCAGGGCAGAACTCGCCCGTGTCTTGGCAGCCGAAAGGCAGCCCCTTTGAGGAACGGTCCTGAAGATGCCTATGCCCAATTTCGCGGAAGTCGTGTGTGGAGCGGGCGACAGCGCCGGACACCTTGTCGCAGACCAAACGCGCTAGTTGTACGCATTAGCGGCCTCTATCACCCTTTCCGCCGTTGCCATGGCCATTGCCGCCCTTTCCGCCGTCAGAGCGGCCGTGAGAGCCATCGCCCCAGCCGCTGCTGCCGCTGCCGTTCGGGCTCTCGCCCGCATTGCCGACCCCCTTGCCGTTGCCGGGATTGCCGGCCCCGGAACTGGAGCCGCCAGGCGTGTTGCCTCCCGGCGTCGATCCTCCAGGGTTCGCGCCGTCCGATGTCGAACCTCCTGGCGTGGGCCCACCTGGATTCGTGGCGCCGGGCGTGGTGCCCCCAGTATCTGCGCCGGGGTTGCTCGAGCCACTGGTGCCGGAATTCGATGGACCAGAAGGATTGGCCCCCCCAGTCGTGTCACCGCCGCGAGATCCACCAGCACCATTCCCTGTTGTTCCCCCGGTGTTTGAACCAGAATTGCCGCCGTTACGACCGTCTGTATTGTTACCGTTGGTGTTTCCACCACCAGTATCACCGCTGTTGCCTCTGCCGGAACTGCCACTCGTGCCAGCACCCGTACTACCACCGCCAGTGCCGCCGGGACTGCCGCCAGTGTCGTTGCCGGCCATCGCCGAACCAGACTCACCGGGATTGGTGCAGCTACCCAGACCGGTGGCAGGATTGATCCAGCCGTCCTGGTAAAGGCAAGTCGCAGGAGGGAACGGGTTGGCCGGAGCAGGGTGGCCAAACGCCTCTCGCGACAGCGAGGGCACATCAGTTGAGCTTGTAAATGTCACATCTGCGTTGGACAACTGGCCGCTTTGGCGTTGGGCCAGTGGGATGATGGCGCATCGGCACACCTCCTGACCTCGGCTGATGCGGAGACGGCAGTTTGTGTAGCTGGATGGATCAGGGACTGCGGGCACACATTGCTGTCCTGGTTTCACGCTTTCAGCATGTGCTATACTGACTGATAGCAGGAAGGCTGAAGCCCCAGCTAAAGCAAGAATGCGCAAAGGTGCAGGGCCCGTCGTCGAGGGCGCTTTGGGAGTGATTTTTACAGCCATGTTGTTGCCTTCGTGCGCAATCAGCCGCACACGAGGTCACTCTCATGTGCAGGGGCTTTTCATTAGTGGGATGAAACGGCTTTCGCCGGGGTCACGGGAACGGCCAGCAGGATCGCCAACCTGCGTCGTATGTGACCCGCCCTGCCTTTTTTGCATAACCGCTGTGAAGCGGGCCTGACAGTTAGCTGCTTAGAAAAAGTTGTGCCAGCAAGCTGCAAATGTAAACGGAATATTAGGAATTATAACCTTTTGCATAGGCTAAAGGGTATAAGTGCTGTTCTGCACCAAAGCCTCTGGGATAGAGGCGAAGCGGAGGATTAATCTGAGCCGTTAGACAGGAACGTGCGGGTCGTCCCCTGCGGCCCAACCTCAGCCCCGTCCAGTCCCCCAGCCGAGCGGGGTTTCTTTTGGAGTAGCGACAGCCGTCGATTTACCCCCTCGTGCGGATCGACAACAATCTGATAGAGGCGCAGGCTCTGCCCCGGTCCATGCCTTCCCTAGACTTGGGCCGACTTGAGGGTCTGGGAGTCCACACCCTGCTCCGACAGGCCCTCTTTTTTGCCCGGCAGGTACCCGTTGTCAGCGCAAGTCAGCTATCGTTGGGCGACAACGGCAGCCGGGGACCAGACCCGCGGCAGAAGAGGCGCCGCCACAATCCCGGTGATCAGAGCAAAGGCCGCGGCCACCAGGCCATAGCGACCGAAGAGCGCCAACTGTTCCTTGCGTGTCATGCCGTGCCTCTCAGAAGTTGCACGCTGCCGGATGATAGACAGTATGCAGGATTGCGGCGGAACGGAAGGTGCAAACGGCGTCGGGCGGATTGCCGATGTCCTCCGTCTTCTTGCCCCTCGACAACATGTCATCTCCTGCGCTTGGTGAACTGCTGACGAAGGGGCGAGGTGGGCGTTTCGGACTGCTTCAGCGGCTTCGGTTTGCTCCATCTTCCAGTTGAAGGTGCCCCAGCGCATGCCCTTAGCCTTCTCGATGTAGTTCCCGATGCCACAGCGATTGAGCCGGGTGGGACGGAGCCGGGGTGGTGCGTAGACTTTCCGTGCTTCATTTCTTTTGCAGTCCGGCTCATTCTTGTTTTCTAGTTTTCTAGGGAGTGAACAGTCAAGCGTAGTCATATCGGCTGGATCGCTTCACCCGATTTCTGCTCGGTGCTCTCCTCGAAGCCAATAGTGTCCCGGCCCGTATAATAGAACAGTCAAGCTAAACCGATACCCGGGCACAATCAGCGTACGGCACACCTCCAAAGACTAGTGCTAGAACATTCGGTGCAAATCTTTTGCCCAACTGGATATTGCGTGAATCTAATCACTTAATGGGAGCTTGTTCTGGTGCTTTTGCGCATCGGGAGGAGCCGGAAAGCATGACCAAGCCAACCCCTGGCGATTGGGTGATCTATGATTTCGATCGAGTGCCTACGCCCATGCCTGGGCTAGGTGCGCTGGCCTTCCCCGATCCGAGTTCGTCATTCGCCTTCCTGAATGTCTGCCTCATCGAGTGCACGTTCCGGAGCAACGCTACCGGTGCCCTCCTTCGTGCGAGAGGCTCCGGTGTTCTAGTCGGCCCTAATGATATCTTGACTGCAACCCATGTCGTGGCGAGGCCGGGCAGCACCTTGGTGGATATTGACGTGTTCGTCGGTCACGATGCGGGAAATACTGTCAAGTACGGCGCCTATGTGATCGACGGGTCGTGGACAGTCGATGCCTTTCCCATACAGCAGACTGCCGACGGTCGAATGGACCTGACGAACTCGGCGTCAGATCTCGCCCTGATCGGTGTATCGGCCAATCTCGGTCTGAATTACGCAAGCATGGCCGTCAGCAATGCAAGTCCCGCCTGGTCCGATGCGGCAGTTATCCTGGGATATCCGGGCGAGCAGGGAAGGGAGTTCACGTACTCGTCGGGACGTACCGAGCTCGACTGGGCTGCGTACGGCAGTCCATTCGGCAATCCGCTCGGAGATCCGGCGCTGAACATCGAAGGGATCTACCACGCGCCCGGCAGCAGCGGAGGTCCAATTTACAATTCGGCAGGCTACGTCATCGGTGTGGTCTCGACATCCTCATATGGCGCACGCATCGACAGCGACGAAATGGCGGTCATCCGCGAGTGGGCCATCGCAAATGATCATCTTTTGGCAGTTCCTGCGCCTCAGCCGACTGAGCTAGCTTCAACCCAAGTCAATACATTCGGGGGCAATGACATCGTTACGGCCGATGCCGCTGCCGTCGTCGTGATCCTGGGTACGAACTTCCTCGACCGCGTCACCTTCACTGGGTCAGCAACCCTCGTTCTGCCCGACAACATTGAGGACGCCACACTGTCCGGTAATCATGGTGCGTCCGTCTCAGGAAACGGGCTTCAGAACCGTTTGACGGGCGATGACAGTGCGAACAGTCTGTTTGGGTTCGACGGCAATGACATCCTCACCGGAAATGGTGGGAATGACAGAATCGCAGGTGATGGAGGGGCAGACACTGCGGTTTACGGCGGGAGGCAGGCAGACTATCGCTTCGAAATGAACTCGTCCGGCGAAGTCGTTATCACCGACCGGCGTGCGGGAGCCGACGGTCAGGATACCGTCGTCGATGTTGAGTTCTTCCGCTTCGCGGATGGCACGCTCAGTATGGCCGAATTGTTCGCTCCCTCACCGCTATCAGTAGAGCCATCGCCTTCGACCATCTCGACTGCAACGAGCTTTGCGCTTCCGGACGATGTGCCGAACCTCGTCGCGACTGGTAAGGGCAACGTAAATTTAACCGGCAACGCTCTTGACAACATCATTAGAGGGAATGCCGGCCGAAACGTCATCAAGGGTGGTGTAGGGAACGACAGCATTGCGGGCGGGCTGGGCAATGACGTGCTTACCGGCGGCCCGGGCAAGGACACGTTCGTGTTCGATGCCAAACCCAACAGGAAGAGCAACGTCGACAAGTTGCTCGATTTCAACGTCCGCGATGACCGGTTGTTGCTCGACAACAAGTACTTTCCCAAACTCGGCAAAGGGTCAGAAGATCGCCCCATGGCACTCAAGAAGACGTTCTTCAGTCTTGATGGTCCCGCCGATAGGAACGACTATCTTAACTACAACACTAAGACCGGGGTGCTCTCTTATGACGAGGATGGGTCCGGCTTGAAAGCCGCTGTGGAGATTGCAGTGCTCCGGAAGGGCCTCAAAATGAGCCACAGTGACTTTCTCGTGATCTGACGGCGGCTACCAACACAGTGCGAACGGCACGCCAAGTTTCAAGAGGAACGACATGGCCAAGACTTTGTATGTTGAGAGAACGTTTTCATCGCTGCACCAGAAGCGGCCAGCCGATTACGACCTTAACAAGACCACTTACCTTGAGGTCCAGGGGTACCAGACCACGTTGTCGAAGTACGCGCTGGAGTTCGGGTTCGGGGATCCAGGAGAGCCGAAATACTCTGATAGCTTCGACTACGCGGAGTTTCAGATCTCTTCAGTCACTCTCACCAAACCGAGTTCCTTCGGTGAACAAGGAACATACCAGAGCGAGGGCGCCGATGGGGCAACCCATACGTCAACCTATACGAAGTGGGGCACGATAACCGTCCCGGACGACTTTCTCATTCCTTCAGACCTTTACAAGAGTGCGTACGATCAGGCCATCAATGTTGTCATGGGAGATGCCCGCACGGCGTTCGCCACCTTCATCCAAGCCTACGACCCCACTGATCTGAAGTGGCCCTCCTATGTCGGTCAACTCAACAACGGGTACAATCTCTATGCGGCGCTGAGCACGCATATGGACACTCAACTGACCCTGATGAACCAAGCCATGTCAGGACAAATTGGGGCAACAGAATTCGAGCAGCGTTCTAATCAAGCCGCTCAGCAGCTTCAGGTCGATCTAGCCGCGACCGCAGGAATCCCTGGTATCTATATAGAGGCTCTAAAGCTTCTCGGCTCCATCGTGCGATCAGATCCACAGCAGTCAGATGCTCAAATCGGCGGCACCCTGATGGGCAATGAGCAAAACGAGAGCTTCGTCGGAGGCCCGGGCCCAAATTCAATCGCGGACGGGGGCGGGAACGATGCCGTCTCAGCCGGATCAGGTGACGACACCGTGTATGCAGGCGCGGGCGATGACTTTCTTTCTGGCGGTGATGGCATCGACACGCTTGATTTCTCGGCCGCTACAAGCAAGGTCAGTATCAGTCTCGGAACAGGCTTTGGGGCGGACGGCCTCGGCGGACGAGATTGGGTTCTCGGGTTCGAAAATCTGGTCGGCGGCTCGAGCTCCGACCAACTCTTTGGTGACGATCGAGCAAACTGGATCATGGGCGGAGCCGGAAGGGATACCCTCGTAGGCGAGGGAGGCAATGATCGCCTGATAGGCGGCCCCGGGAAGGACTTCCTGTCCGGGAAGACTGGACGCGATGTGTTCGCATTCGGACACAAAGACACAGGTAGCTCGAAGGCAACGGCTGATTACATTGTGGACTTTTCGGGCGCGCGAGGGGATCGGCTCGATCTCTCCGCGATTGACGCTAATTCCAAGAAGGCAGGCGATCAGAAGTTTGCTTTCATTGGAACAAAGCCATTCACCAAGGCGGGTCAGGTCCGCTACGAGAAAATGGCGAGTGATACGTACGTCTACTTTAACACTGACAATGACAAGGCAGCTGAGGGTGTTATTCGCCTCAAAGGAGTGTTCGACCTACAGAAGACGTGGTTCGTTCTCTAGGGTCAGGACCTGCTATTTCCCGTGATGAGTGATTCAGTGCCTTCGTGGTGAAGGTACAGGTGAGCTATCTGTCTGTTCTAAGTGAGCGCCAGGTGGCGCGGATTGCAATGTAATGTAAGCGCGTAGCTGATGCCATTCAGGGACGGTCATTGCACAGTATGAGAGCCTCGATCTCGCGATTGGACCGGCGCGGTCTCGGTTACATCATCGGCAAGTGGTTGCCCTTCAACGACAACCTTGATGGTTCCCAGCATAGACGCACGAGGACGGCAGCGGCGTCCATTGCCGTCGCATGGCCGACCGCAGTCTTCTCGTCGTTGGACACGGGTCGGACACAGATGGCCCGGCGCGAGGCCACAAGGGATGTTCGGTCCTTGAGGCTTGCGTTCTGGATAGCGGAGGATTCTGCCGCTTGCATCGTCATCCTCATATGTTGTCCAGAGTGTACGTTGAGCGTTTGCCCAGCACCCCAACGAGGCAGCCAGCGACGGCGTTCGCTAGGTCGTCGTGGCTGCCAGGCGCATGGTCGATGCTGTCGCGGCCGCCGCGGCTTGTGCGCCGCTCAAGACCGCAGAGCTGCACGACAAGGCGCTGCTCATCGAGGAGATCAACCTCGCCGGAATTCAGGCGCGGAAGCAGATCACGGTAGAGGTCGCTCTTGGGTCGGGCCGAGGCGTCGTACTTGACCCCGTGGTTCTTGAAGACCTCGCGTGGCCATTCACCTGCATAACGATCGCCTTCCACCTTCGAGACGCGGTACCGCTTCAGCAGATCACAGAAGTCACTGACGACTGCCTCAGGGCTGAATGGCGGCCTGCGCTCTCGGACCGCATCGAGAACAGCAACCTGTCCTTCCTTGTGGCCAATGGCCAACGCCATGCTGTCAGCCGATCCGCCGGAGGGATCCACAAAAGCGAAGTAGCGAACGCCCGTAAGCGGCGCCCGCTCGAACACACCCGGGGAGATTATCGCCTCAACGGATTCACGGGACACGAAGCCTTCAATATCGCTCCGGAACTCGGCTCCGTACTCAGCCCCGGCGCTTGCGGCATCCCGTTCCATGGCACGGTCGATCACCGCTTGGGGAACCGTAGGGTTCATCGTCCGCGTGGCAGCCTTCCAGACGAGGAGCCGGGAATCATCCTTGCCGTAGTAACGGCGGAACGCATCCCACAATGCCCCGCGACGAGCGTACGGGGATGACGCGCAGAGCAGCATGGCTGTCGGGATAGTGGACATGCCAGGCCGAAGAGCGTCCAGAATGGCGTAATCGGGCTCCGCGCTGTCGTCCGTGGGCCAAAACGCGATCTCGTCGCAGAGCACCGCTGCGAGCGTGTAGCCGCGGGTGGATCGGTAGGATGCAGTGCCCACCTCGATCGTAACGCCGTTAGTGAGGTCGAGAGTGTCTGCGGTCTCGCGCTCGATCAAATCGGCTAGGAGTGGCGTCTCGCTGATCATCCCGCGAATGTAACGGAAGATGACGCGGGCTTGCCGGCGGTCGGTGGCGATCACCATGACGGTCGCACGTTCACCCGGCCCAAGGAACTCAGCGTATGACTTGAAGCAGGCGAGGAACACCGCGATGAGAGCGAGGACGAACGACTTACCGGCGCGGCGCCCACAGATCAGCCAGCCCTCGGTGAATGGCTGTGTCGGTGCCTCGGTGCGAGTTGTACAGGCTTGGTACGTAGCCAACTGCTCCGGGGTCATGGGTAAGCCGAACAGGGCGGCGATGAAGGCGAACCATGCGTGCCAAGTACACTTGTCCCGAAACCAGCGGGCGAAGAGTTCTTCATCCTGGCAGGCGTCAATGATGTTCACGCGCCGGCACCCCGTTTGTTGGCGAGATAATCGCTGAGGCTCGGCGGCTTGAGCTGCTCCCTTCTGCGAATACCATTGAGGGCCCGGCGCGCCTCGCTGCTGAGCCTGATAAGCTCGTCGGGATCAATCCTCTCGCCCTTGGCAATCGCGACCTGTAGGCGCTCCGTTTGCAGAGTTAGCCCTGCGGCTTGCCGGACCAAGGCGCGCTCAGGCTCGGTCAATGCGGCAAGGCCACCAAGCTCCGCCGCGAAAGCCTTCGTTAGGTCTCGGAAGCGCCGTGCGCCAGCCGAGCGGCCGTCGACTCCCGGAAGCCAGCACGACCCATTGGATACTTTAGCGCGTCCTTCGCGCTTGTCGGGAGTTGGGTCGAAGCTGTTTCTGCGCATTCTCGAAGCACCTGAGCAGGCTGCAATTTGCCCTTACATCTATAAACCTCATAACTAGACAGTAGTTCTCAATTAAACGCAGGAGTAAATGCTGCGCAAATCCGGGAATTACTCCAGGTAATTCCAATTGGTTCCAAGAAGTACCAGTCGTTGACGTGCGGTCAAGTTGTCACAGGGCAAGCCCATTGCCGTGGCATCCGACTGCCCGCAGGCGTCGATTGTGGGCAGGTCTGTGGGTCGGGCCGGACCAAGTCACAAACTGTACAGCAATAACAATGGGATAACGGCCAAGTACGGCGGAACGAACCTCCGCCGCGAAGCTGGGCCGTCCTGTAAGAACCGGCTAGCACATGACGTAGCCGTGTCTGAGGAGTGCGTCGAGACAACTTCCGAAAACGATGATCCGAAGTGGCGGACAGGTTTTTTGCTAGGCTAGGACGTGTGGCGGCACGAGTTTGAGTCCTATTTGACGGCCGTCTCCGTCACGCGTCACACCCCCTAGGAATGTCACATGTGACGGCTCCCTGTTCGGGGCGTAACAACGCCCCCCGATAATCAGGCGTCACACTCTGCCCGTCACATGTGACGCCGTTGAACTGATTCGGCTTTTCGATTGGCGTCACACCAGCGCGTCACGTGTGACGCGCTCTGTTTGAGAGGCCCGGATGGCAGTTGCGTTTGCCAGTGCGCGTCACGGGGTGTGACGGACTGTTTCTCGTCCATGCTACGACGTTGCACTCACCGCTGCGCGGATGTCTCGCGCCTTCATGGCAGCCTTGCGACCCTTCTCCGTAAGCACGAGGGCTCCACGCTCCTCAGTGAGAAGCCGAGCCTGCCTCAGACGGTCGGCAAGCCGCTTGGCGCGCTGCCTGGACGGCTCCCCGTTCGATTTAAACCAACCGAGGTGGCGAGCAACAGCCGCGCCTGATGCAGCGCCTTCATCAAAGACGAGAAGCGCGATGAGTAGCGCATCTTCGTCGGAACGGGTGTCGATGGCTTTGGATTGGCGCTCCGTCTCGGTGATGACTTGCGCCACAACACTTGGGATCAGACGACCCTTGCTGTCTCTGAGGCGGTCGACTGTCACGGTTTTAGTTTCAAGAATGATTGGCTCAAAGTCAGGCCCCCGGAACTTCCCTTGCCAGTGTAAGGTCACAAGGGTGTCACTTTTTGTGCAGGTGAGATTTCCGTCGACTTCCGCTACGAAGGCCCCGCCACCCCGCGGTAGCAGGTTCTCCGGCCCAGCATTCTTAACCGGGTGACAGTTAATGATGACGCACGGACCACCTGGCAACGTGGCAAGATCCCGAAGCTGGCGCGCATGCTCCCCCATCTGAACATTGCTGTTCTCTTCGGAGCCTGGGTAGTACGCTGCGCTTGTATCAACAATCACGAGCGCGACGCCGCCGAGCATTTCCGCTTCTCGGGAAATGCGATCTGTCATCTCGCCGATCCTAAAGACGCCGGGAATGAAGTGCACACCGATCGTGGTCAGGTCGAAACCCATCACATCCGAGAGCGCAATCCATCTCATGCGGATATCGTCAGGGTTCTCGCCGGCAAGGAACAAGACGCGACCCTTTTCGACTCCGCGTCCGCCGAATGGCTTGCCCAGCGCGACCGAGGCCGCCACCTGCAATGTGACGGTCGTCTTGCCTGCGCCTGTCGCTCCTGTCAACGAGTAGCAGAACCTGCGCTGCAGGAGGTGATCAATCAAATAGTCCGGCGGCACGAATCCAGCGACGAATTCGGCACTGGACTTGATAAACCGCTCGGGCTCATCAGGCCGGAGCTTTCGGATGGTATAGCTGTCAGGGTCGAGCATTGTGCTGCCCCTTCTGCACAATGTCATTCAAGTCGGCCCCTGCAGCGTTCGGCGTGATGAGGAAGACTTCACGCCCCGCGCGGCGCCACGTATCCGCGCAGGTCTTGGCAGCCTTTATACCAGCCGGATCATGGTCCACGGAGATCCAGAGGCAGTCGATGCCAGAGAGGATCGGCAAGGTCGCCACGCCTCCAGCGGAAACCAGGCACCAAACGGGCGACGGCCCGAACTCCGGAGCGAGCTGGAGGGATAGTGTGCTTTCCAGACCTTCTCCAATACCCAGGCACGAGGTTACATCCTCGTCTGGGGTAAGCTTGATCGCTCCGCCGCCGATCGTCCCTAGCGATAGGCGATCATGCCCGCCCACCTTGACCTTGTGTCCTTCAGGGGACAGTGCGGTACGATGGATCGCCCGTGGCTCGTTGGTAAGCAAATCCCGGACGAGGCAGATCATGGCTGGGGTTTGCGATCCGGCGAATGGGCAGGACGGATGGTATCGGATAACCTCACCTGCTGACGCCTCCGGCAGTTCAAGTCCGCGGTGCCGGAGATAAACTTCGACGCATGTCCCACCCGGCTCGAGTCCTTCAGACCAGATAGCAAGAGCTTGCGCTGTCCGGGTAGGATTCTCAGGAGCCTCCCCGAACTCAAAGGGAGGCTGTTTGCGGGTGTTCCCTCTGGAATCTGCTGGGAGACTAAGCCTCTCGCGAATGAAATCCCTGATGGGCAAGGGATCGTCGCCAGCGAAGGAATGGACCACGAAGCCGTTCGGGGCCTGCCGATCAAAGCGCAGACAGGCGGAACGGTCTCTCAGCGAGTGACCTGGTGCCGGGAACAGTACTTGGCCGCTGGAAACTTCCCCGTTGAGACGGTGAGCGATTGAGCGCAGGTCAGAATTCATCGCTGCCCCCGATATTCGTCACGTCGTTGAGTGTTTCCGCTGCGGCTTTCGCGTGAGCCAAGAGGCGCCGCAGGGCGTACGCCGTCCCAGCACGATCTCCTATTGCCAGGAATGCAACGGCAACTTCGCTGTAATTGCGGGCCGCTGATACAGTCTCAACGAGGAACTCGTCGACGGCCGTATATCCGGTGCGATGGTCACTCATGTGCTTCCCCGGATTTGAAGGCAAGTTCAGCGACCAGACGCGCACGAACGGGACTCAAACGTTTTCGGGAAGCGATCCACCGCGCTTGAATTTCTAGGGTGTGAGGGGTATCTTCCGGAGTGTCGACCGCCAAGAAGACACTCTTCGGAGCCCGCGCACGCCTCACCGTGTTGCGGGTTTCCTCGTCATAGCGGGCCATCGGATCACGCGGCCCCTGTCTTGTTACGCTGAGCGATGCGGGCTTCCATCCAGTCGTTAATCTCTTGCTCAATCCAGCCTACCGACCGTTCGCTGATCGTAACTGGCTTGGGAAACCGGCCCTGTGCGATCAACAGATAAAGGCTGCTGACTGGAAGACCGGTTCGCTCAACGACGGCAGCTCGCCTGATGATTTTCGTCGGTCGTTTCTCCATGTTGCACCTCGGCTTTCATTGTGCCTGCTTGGAACGTGCCTTCAGTAAGGCAGAGGAACGGCCAGCGAGGGAGGTGCTGAAAGTTGGTTAAAGTTGGTAATTGCCACCTTCGATCCGTTTGAATGCCTGCCAAAGCGGCCGGATATGTTCTTCGATTGTCTCGTAACTAGGCCGGAATTTCGGATCCCCGATATTTCGCTCTATTCTCATTTGACAGTATTCGACAACTTGTTTGAGTTCCCCAGAGGGCTCGTTCGAGTACATGAAAGCTGCAGCGTCAATCAGAACAGTCTCCCACTGCGGTTGGAGGCTTTTGCCTCGTCGATCGCGTAGGTATTTGTTGGATTCGTCTTCTTTCTGGATTATTGAGCTGGGTTCTGCCTCTTTAGCTGGCAGTCTCGGCACATCGGGCGTGATCTGTCGGAGAATGTTCGGATCGCGAGACATCAGGATTGAAAGACTTCGGGAAGAATCCAACGGGGTGTCCTGTAATCTGATAAGTCCGACCTGAAGGTCGTACAAACGCCCGCCGCCACGGTCCTCAGCCTCGCTCTCCCACCAACTAGTAATCTTTAGTTTTGGGATTTCTGAGGCGAGAATTTTTACGAATTCTCCGCGGGCAGTCTCTCTAGCACGCATTGCGAGCTGCCCCTCTCTGACAGCTAATCTAATGGCTATCTCAATCGCCCGATGCGTGCGCTAAGCATTGACGAGACCCCGCTGTTCGGTGATCTCCAGTACAGAGCGGTGGGCATCTGTGCCGAGAGCATCTGTGCCGAGATAAGTATTATCACCAATCGGGAATGCTGCTCCGGCATTGTGGTCATCGAATTGATAACATTTAATAACAAAATAGCCCTGACTAGTCCTGTAGATAGAAACCCAGCCCATTCCATATTTAAAGATCCTAAGAGGACCGTTCCACTCTTTCTCCTTTGGAAGTTCCCATCCAAAGCGGAGCTTGAGCGGGGCTTCGGCAAGCGGTACCCACTCAATTTCTGGATTTGTCTGTTCAGCACTCACGATACGCCTCGGGCTTTGAGCTTAACTACATCTGCCTGCACCGGTGCCGGCCGGGATGTATTGTATTTGGCCCATTCCGCCATAAGCCGGCGCCGCTTCTCGAACAGGTCGCCACGACGGTAGGCGCTCTCGACCTTATTCGGGATTGCGTGTGCGAGTGCCATCTCGCAGACCTCATGAGGGAACGACGTACGCTCCGATGCCCAATCCCTAAACGTCGACCGGAAGCCGTGCGGTACGAACTCATCGTCCGGCCGCATCCCTCGCATAACCTCCAGCAGAGCCATGTTGGACAGTGGCTTGCCTGCCCTGCCCCCAGGAAAGACCCACTCGTCCTCGCGTGGCAGTCGGGACAGAAGCTCTACAGCTCGGTCGGAAAGCGGCACACGATGCTCGCGGCCGGCCTTCATGCGTTCGGCTGGGACCGTCCAGATACGTACGCCGAGATCGATCTCGGACCATTGCGCTCCAATCACCTCACCGGTCCTTGCAGCGGTCAGGATCGCGAACTCGAGCGCACGGGCGCTGATGCCGGAGCGGTCCCTTAGCTCAGCCATAAAGCCGGGCAATTCGGCATAAGACATGGCTGGATGATGCCGCACCTTCGCGATCTTGGTGCGGGCGGGAAAGAGCTTGTCCAGGTGCCCACGCCAGCGGGCGGGGTTCTCCCCGGTGCGGTAGCCTCGGGCAGTCGCCCAATCGAGAATCGCCTCGATACGGCCACGGACCCTTCCAGCCGTCTCGGCCTTGGTCGTCCAGATCGGCTCCAGGATCTTCAGGACGAGCCCCGTGTCAATCCCATCCGCCGGCAGATCACCGATCACCGGATAGACGTACGTGGCCAGAGTGTTTTTCCACTGGTCACGGTGCTTCGAGTTGCGCCACCCAGCCTCATGAGCCGCTATATGTTTCTCGCCACACTCACGAAAGGTGATGCCGCGGGCTGCCTCGATACGGGTCTGTACCAGCCTCGCGTGTCGAGCGTCGAGCGGATCGATCCCCTCCAGCAGCCCCCGCTGGCACTCCATCGCCTTCGCGCGGGCTCTCGCGAGCGGCACGATGTGAACCGGGCCCAAACCCATCTGGCGAGCCTTGCCGGCCCGCATGTATCGAAAGAGCCAGGACTTTGTCCCGCCCTTAGCGATCTGAAGATAAAGGCCATTGCCGTCGGCGTATCGACCGGGCTTGGTCATGTTGGTGACCGCCACAGCGGTCAGCTTGTTCATCACAGGCATGTCCGTCGAACTCCCTTGCCCACAGCCCTGCCCACAAAAGCACGGTAGATGCTGCCGGAAGCTGTTGGAACTGGCTAGATCCCAAAAGCTTGATTCACAAGGGAATCAGTGGGTTAAATGGAAGGTATCGGAAGCCCTCGGAACGTATCCAAAAGGACTCCGTCTCCGCCATCGCTTCTGACTAAGCCGCTGATTTAAGTGCTCGATTTCGAAGACCTCGAGAGCCGGCCCTAACAAGGCCCTGACAGCACCGCACAGGTCCAGCCGTCCAATCAAGAGCAGCTTCGGTTCGAATCATCGAGACGCCACGCTTCGAGAACTGCTGAGGCTAGCCTTCGTCTGTACGGCCACGTTGTTTTTATCTTGGCCTCGGGGTTTCGGGGCTTCGGGGCTCCGAGACGTGCTTGCCGGACCAGAATTGCGTGACATCGGGACCGATATTGATGGCCCAAACTGCCAAGGGATTGTCCCTTTCCGTCAAGCGTGGTGCTTAGGCTTAGCTATTGTGGTTCCGTGGCGAATGGCCGGGGAGGAAGGTCTCGCCATCGAAGGAGGCCACGATGGGAGTTGCAGGCATTATGGCTGCCACTGGGCTTGGATTGGGCCTTGCCTTATTGGCGGGCATACCGGGCGCAATGGCGCAGGGAGGCCTTTCGGGATTCCAGGGGGCTTGGCTGTCGGGAGGCGCTGACTGCGCGGAAGTTTACTCATCCGCCGGAAAGGGAACATCCTTCAAGAAGCCGGTCGACATCTTCGCGCCCGCGTTCATCGTCTCCGGCAGCCGCCTGCGAACGCCTCAGGCGACGTGCCGGATCAAATCCATCAGGCCAGCCGGCGACCGTCAACGCCTTCTCCTTGACTGTGCCAACGCCGTCGCGGGCAACGAGGTGACGGTTCTCATGGCGACGCAGCCGAACGGATCGCTCAGGCGATACTTCAACGAGCAGGACACAGGCGGCACCGAGTACCGGCAGTGCTCGCGATGACGGCGAAGCCACGTTTAAAAGCCTGTGCCAGAGGCCGTGAGCCCGTCTGAAATAGCCGCTTCCTGTCTCGTACAGTCAAGTGGCGCCGATTGGGCGCTTTGGTCTGATACGAGGCGGACGGAGAGGTCCTGCCTCGAGCCGGCGATTACCTCCCACATCTCGTATCGCCGGATACTCCACCCTAGTCAGGTTTTGATGGCCAAGTCCTTCAACGCACGCAACCTCGTCAATCATGATATCGAGATCGTCCAGCCCATGGGTGATCGTTGGTGTTATAATTGAAGAGACGAGCACCCGGCCTGCATGGTCGGGCTCATGGCCGTCCATGACGATGATCACGGCCACACGGCCATAAGGAGGCTCAACGACGCAGAGGGGTGGATACGGAAGGTTCGGAGACGGCCATGAAAAAACTCACAACAGTCGCTGCTGCGGCCTTGATTCTGGCGGGCAGCGCCGGAGCGGCAAACGCGCAGTATTGGCGCGGCTACGGTTGGGGTTACGGCGGGTACTATCGCCACAGCGGCTGGGGCGGCGGCGCCGTCGCGGCCGGACTGGTCGGCGGGGCAATCCTCGGGAGCCTGATCACCGCCGCCGCGACCGCCCCCGCGTACGGGCATGGATATGGCTACCCCGCTTATGGCTACTACGGAGTCGGACCAGGCTATTACTACCCGCCGCCCGTCTACTACGCTCCACGCTACTACTATCCACGTCCGGCTTATTACGGCCCGCGCCTTTATCCTCGACGCGTCTATTACGGACCTCGCTATTACGGCGGGTATCGGGCGCACTACGGCCCGCGCTACTTTGGGCCTCGGGTGGCTTACCGCCGGTACTATTAAGGTCCTTCGAGCAGGAGTCGCGGAGACGCCTATGAGGGACAGCGCCGTCTTCGACCCCGGCCCGGGGGCTTGAGCACGATGGTTCAGGCGAGAGACTATCTGGCCACGGAGGTCCTGCGTGACGGACGTACGGCTGAGATCCGTGCTCTCAAGCCCGGGGATCGGGCCGGGATGCTCGCCGCCGTCGGGCGCACAAGCGCCCAGTCCCTCTACCGACGCTTCTTCGCCTTCAAGCGCGGCTTCACCGATCAGGAGGTCGACTTCTACATCAATGTCGACTTCGTGCGCCACGTTGCCCTGGTCGCTGTGGTGGAGGAGGACAGGAAGCCGCTGATCGTCGGCGGAGCGCGTTACATCGTGGGACCGCCCGATCAGGCCGAGGTCGCCTTCGCCGTGGACGATGCCCACCAAGGCAAGGGGATTGGCGCGGCTCTGATGCGCCATCTCCTGACAATCGCCCGTCAAGCCGGGCTCAAGGCGCTGACTGCCGATGTCCTCCCGGAGAACACCGCCATGCTGAAGGTGTTCGAGACGAGCGGGCTCGCGATCACGACGCGGCGTGGCCCGGACGCCACTCATGTCGTGCTCCAGCTTTCATGAGCGAGCTTCGCCTCGGTGAGGGTTTGGACCTGACCAACTGAGCATGCCTTGCCAGCCGCTTTCAGCCAAGTTCTCGGGTGGCGTCCAGCCAATCGCGAGCGCGTCGGCCGGATCAGATGATCCCGGCTCGATGGCTCTTGAGGCACGTGTCTAGCTCGGTCGACACGGGCGGGCCCTTGACATTTCAGGACACTGAAAAGGCGAAATTCCAGCCAATTCTCGAAGTGGATCAGGCCTGATGTGATAGTGGCTCTGGGCGCAGGGAATGCCGAGAGATCATTGCCGCAGGACTTTGCATTGCCGCAGCACAGTGGCATCTTCCTGATCAGGAAGGGGCATGGCCATGAAGGAGGTGCCCATACAGGCTGTTCTCACGCCCAGAACCACGGATCGGGTTCGCGCCTGGGTCGTGGTGGGCCTGCTGTTTCTCTTCATGCTGATCAACTTTGCCGACAGGGCGGTGCTCGGCCTCGCGGCGCTGCCGATCATGCAGGAACTGGGACTAAGCTACACACAGTTCGGTCTGGTTGGAGCAAGCTTCTTCACCCTGTTCTCGTTGGGAGCAGTCATCGGCGGCTTTCTGGTGAACCGGTTCGCCACCCGGTGGGTGCTGGCAGGGATGGCGCTGATCTGGTCCCTGTGCCAGCTCCCCATGCTGCTGTCGGTCTCGGTGGCCGCGTTGATCGTCAACAGGGTTGCGCTCGGCTTCGGCGAGGGCCCGGCTTACCCGGTTGCGGCGCATGCCGCCTACAAGTGGTTCCCGAGCGAGCGTCGCGCCTTGCCGACGAGCCTCATCGCCATTGGCGCCCTGGCTGGCAACGGGCTCGTGGCTCCCGTGATTGTCGTCGTCATTGCCTCCTGGTCTTGGCATGCCGCGTTCGGACTTCTCGGCGTCATCGGCGTTGTCTGGTGCGCCACATGGCTTGCGTTTGCCCGTGAGGGCCACCTTGTGCCCAACAGCGAGACCGCCGCCGAGCCCGAGGCACATCTGTCATACCGCCGGTTGCTCGGCTGTCGCACAGTCATCGGTATCCAGCTCGTCGGGTTCTTCTCCTACTGGCTCCTGACCCTCGCTGTCGTATGGCTGCCGGCGATCCTGCATCAGGTCTTCGACTACACACCGGCCGAGGCTGGTTGGATCATGATGCTGATGGCCATCTGCCAGATCGTTCTGCTTCCTGCCGTAGCGGCCCTTTCCGACAGGCTGCAGCGGCGCGGCGTCCCGAGCCGGTTTGCCTGTGGATGGATCGCGTGCGCCAGCACCATCGTCGCGGGTCTCCTGACACTGCTGCTGTCCCAATCCGAGAGGTCGATCCTCCTCATTCCATACGCCGTGCTCGGATTCTCGCTGTGCAACGTGATTTTCGTACTCGCACCTTGTCTGCTCGCTGAGGTGGCGCCCATCCGACAGCGGGGAGCGGTCCTTGGCGTCAACACCGCCATTACGACAATGGCTGGCCCTCTCGCGCCAGTCGTCATGGGACTAGTGGTCGATGCCGGAGCCAGCCCGGGGGCTGGGTTCCGCACAGCGCTGCTCCTTGCCGGAGCCCTCGCCATCCTCGGAGGGATAGCGGGATTTTTCCTGATCGATCCGGAGGCGGACCGAGCAATAGATCTTGCTGATTCCGTGCCGAACCCGCATCCGGCCAGCAGCTAAGCGTTGATCTGCGCGGCGTAGCGCGTTGCCCGGACCCAGCCTCATGGCCGAGTCACGCCAAGGGCCGGAAGCGATGGCTCAAACTGTCAAGGGATTGTCCTTACCGGTCAAGCGCAAGGCTCCATCTCGGCTAGATTGATACCGAAAGGCAGGGTTTGAGACGCGAATTCGATGCCTCGCCGGAAATGAGTGGAGGGCCGTTCGCACCCCATGTCATAGCCCCGCCTTCATCAGGAGGACGCGCCTATGACGAGCTCCAACAAGGACGAGCCGTTCCTGCCCCTGTCGGCGACGCCTGACGCGCCGGTCGGCATAGACCGCCGCACGTTCTTCATCCGCCACGCCGCCATCGGCGCAGCAGCGGTGATGACCGGAACCACCTGGACACCTGAAGCCCGAGCCCAGCAGGCCGCGACGGAAGCCGCCGCGCAGCAGGCCAGGAAGGAGGCCGAGAAAGACGTCTCCGGCCTCAAGATGAGCGGCACCCTCTCGCCTGACCTTGAGGTCGTCAAAGCGTCCAAGGGCCCGGTCATGACGGTGGCGGACGAGTTCTACAAGGTGGGACCCGGCCCCTCGAGCTCGCACACGATCGGGCCCATGCGCATCACCTACGACTTCTACCAGCGCTGCACGAAGCTGCCCGCCGACCAACTGGCGCAGGCCACCGGCCTCAAGGTGCACCTGTTCGGCAGCCTGAGCGCCACCGGCAAAGGTCACGGCACGGAGCGCGCCGCGCTGGCGGGCCTGGTCGGCAAGGAGCCTGCAACGGTGGACCCGCGCTTCCTCGATGAGATGATCGCCAAGCCGGACCAGACCTATCCGGTTCAGCTCGGCAACAAGACGTTCAATCTCTCGTTGGCCGACATCATCTACGACGCGCCGAAGGGCGACTTTCCGCACCCGAACACCATGACCTGCATGCTCATGGCAGGAGATAAGACCCTCTACGAGCAGGAATACTACTCCGTCGGCGGTGGCTTCATCGAGTGGAAAGGCTATGAGCCTCCGAAGAAAGGTGCGCCGAAATATCCTTATGCGACCATGAAGGAGCTGCGGCAGCACGCGGAGAACAACAACCTTTCGATCGCCGACGTGGTCATGGCGAACGAGATGGCGGTGTCGGGCAAGAGCGAGGAGCAGGTCAACGCCTTCCTGGACAAGATCGCAGCGGCGATGCTCGCGACCGTAAAGACCGGCCTTTCCTACAAGGACGATGTCCTGCCGGGCCCGATCAAGCTTCACTCCAAGGCCGCGACCGTCTGGGAACGGGCCATGGATCAGAAGTACGAAAGCGATCGCGCCATCGCATTGGTGGCGGCCTGCGCGCTGGCGGCGTCCGAGGAGAACGCCCGTGGTCATCTGGTGATTACGGCACCCACGGGCGGCTCCGCAGGGGTGATGCCGGCGATCGTCTACGCCCTCACGCAGAGTCAGCGGGCGGTGCCGATGGACAAGATCCGCGAGGGCCTGCTCGCCGGCGCGGCCGTCGGCTATCTCTGCAAGCACAATGCGACCCTCGCCGCGGCGGAGGGAGGTTGCCAGGCTGAGATCGGCGTCGCTTCGGGGATGGCCGCCGCGATGATTGCCCAGGTGATGGACAGCTC